>DATKLZ010000044.1:0-19991 GCA_035542135.1 Steroidobacteraceae bacterium
GCCCCGGCTGCGGCGCGCTGCCGCCGCGCTCGCCTTCGGGCCGATCCGCCGCATAGCTGCGCACGCCGTAGTGCTGCCGGCGTCCTGCGCCCTCCTGGCGCTCGAGCGCGAAGCCGGGCTCGTGGGCCGGCCGGTTGACGATGAAGCTCATCGCAATCGACTCGACGCCGCGCGTCGAGTCGAAGGCCACCAGGCGGATGTAGTGACCGGGAAAGGTGCGGCGGCAGTCCTGCAGCTCCGCCATCGCTCCCGCGGCGTCCTTGAGGTCGAACATCGGCATGCCATACATCTCCCAGTAGGTGTTGCGCGGGTGCGGGTCGTCGGTGAACTCGACGCTCCAGGCGTAGCCCTTGCACAGGCCGTACTCGATCTGCGCGGTGATCTCCGCGTCGCTCAGGTCGGGCAGGAAGCTGAACTGCCCCTGCGTCAGGCGGCCGGTCGGATTGGTCATCATGCTGGCGTTCCTCAGGCAGCGGCCGCGGGCGTGACCGCGTAATCGCTGGTGTCGGTCGACGTGTAGTTGAACGACACGTCCTTCCAGGTCTCGAGCGCCTGCTGCAGCGGCGAGCAGAACTGCGCCGCCCTCTGCAGGATCTCCGGGCCCTCGCTGCGGATGTCGCGGCCCTCGTTGCGCGCCTTGACCATCGCCTCGAGCGCGACGCGATTGGCGACCGCGCCGGCCTGGATCCCCGCGGGGTGGCCGATCGTGCCCCCGCCGAACTGCAGGATCACGTCGTCGCCGAACAGGTCGAGCAGCTGGTGCATCTGGCCGGCGTGGATGCCGCCCGAGGCGACCGGCATGACCTTCTTGGTGTCGGCCCAGTCCATGTCGAAGAACAGGCCGCGCGGCAGGTCCTGCCGCGTGTAGCTGTCGCGGCACACGTGGTAGTAGCCCTGTACGGTCAGGGGGTCGCCTTCGAGCTTACCGACCGCGGTGCCGGTGTGCAGGTGATCGCAGCCCGCCAGGCGCAGCCACTTGGCCACGACGCGGAAGCTCACGCCGTGACTCTTCTGGCGCGTGTAGGTGCCGTGCCCCGCGCGGTGCATATGCATGATCACGTCGTTGCGGCGGCACCAGTTAGCCATGCTCTGGATCGCCGTCCAGCCGACCACCAGGTCGACCATGATCACGATCGAGCCGAGTTCCTTGGCGAACTCGGCGCGCTCGTACATGTCCTCCATCGTCGCCGCGGTCACGTTCAGGTACGAGCCCTTGACCTCGCCGGTGGCGGCGCTCGCCTTGTTGACCGCGTCCATCACGTACAGGAAGCGGTCGCGCCAGTGCATGAAGGGCTGCGAGTTGATGTTTTCGTCGTCCTTCATGAAATCGAGGCCGCCCTTCAGGCCCTCGTAGATCACGCGGCCGTAGTTGCGCGCCGAGAGCCCGAGCTTGGGCTTGGTGGTCGCGCCGAGCAGCGGCCGGCCGAACTTGTCCAGCCGCTCGCGCTCGACGATCAGGCCGGTCGGCGGGCCCTTGAACGTCTTCACGTACGCCACCGGGATGCGCATGTCCTCGAGCCGGAGTGCCTTGAGTGGCTTGAAGCCGAACACGTTGCCGATGACGCTCGCGGTCAGGTTCGCGATCGAACCTTCTTCGAACAGGATGATGTCGTAGGCAATCCACGCGAAATACTGCCCGGGGTTGCCCGGCACGGGCTCGACCTTGTAGGCCTTGGCCCGGTAGGAGTCGCAGGCGGTGAGTCGGTCGGTCCACACCACCGTCCACGTGGCGGTGCTCGATTCGCCGGCGACTGCGGCGGCGGCTTCAACCGGATCGACGCCTTCCTGCGGCGTGATGCGGAACAGGCAGATGGTGTCGGTATCCTTGGGGACATAGTCGGGCTGCCAGTAGCCCATCTGGCGGTATTTCAGGACGCCCGCGCTGTAGCGCTTCTTCTTGTCCTGGATCGCACCTTCCACCACGTTGACTGCTGTCGCCATTTGAGGGCCTCGATCGGTTGGTTGGGCCCTGACTCTAGGCAGCGGTATACTTCAGATGAATTCATTTATAGTTAGCTGTATGTTAAGAACAATTGAATGAAAAACGTTACCCTCCGGCAGCTGCGCGTCCTGACCTCGGTGGCCCGCCACCTGAGCTTCGTGCGCGCCGCCGAGGAACTGCACCTGACACCACCTGCGGTATCCATGCAAATCAAGGAGTTGGAATCGGAAGTCGGGCTCCCCCTGTTCGACCGCTCGCCGCGCAGCGTCTCGCTGACGATGGTCGGCGAATACGTGCTCGCCCACACCCAGCGGGTGCTGGCCGCGATGCGCGATACCGAGGACATGGTCGCCCGCTTCCGCGGCCTGAAGACCGGTCCGCTCGACGTCGCGATGGTCAGCACCGCGAAGTATTTCCTGCCGCGCCTCCTGGCCAAGTTCCGCGACGAACATCCGGGCATCGAGATCCGGCTGCAGGTGTGCAACAACCGCGACGAGATCGTGCGGCTGATGCAGGAGGGCGCGGTCGAGCTTGCGATCATGGGCCGTCCACCGAAGGGCTGGCCGACGCGCGCCGAGCCCTTTGCGATGCACCCGCACGTGCTGGTCACGGCGGTCGACCATCGCTTCGTGCATTTCGAGGAGGAGGTGCCCGCCGCCGCGCTGTCGGGCGAGAGCTTCATCGTGCGCGAACCGGGCTCCGGCACGCGCGCGGCGCTCGATGAGTACCTGCACGCGCACCACGTGACGACGCGCGTGGCGATGCAGATGTCGAGCAACGAGGCCATCAAGCAGGCGGTGATGTCGGGCATGGGCGTGGCGCTGCTGTCGCTCCACACGGTCGGCCTCGAGCTCGAGTACGGCCTGATCGCGACGCCGAACGTCGAGGGACTGCCGGTGATGCGGCGCTGGCACGTGGTCAACAACCTCGCCAAGACGCTCTCGCCCGCAGCCGAGGCCTTCCGCTACTTCGTGCTCGACAGCGGCGAGGCATTCCTCGCCAGGCAATTCCCGAACGAACTGGTGGCTGCACGCGAGGTGGCGCAAGAATGAACACTCCCCTGTCACGGCTGGCCGCGGTGTCGGTGCTCCTGCTGCTCGGCGCCTGCCAGAGCCTGCGCCCGCCGCTCGAGACCGTTGCCCACGTCGACCTGCCGCGCTTCATGGGGGACTGGTACGTGATCGCCAGCATCCCCACCGTCATCGAGCGGGATGCGTACGCGGCCGTCGAGTCGTACCGCCTCGACGCCGACGGCACGATCGACACGACCTTCACCTACCGCAAGGGTTCGTTCGACGGACCGCGCAAACGCTACAACCCGCGCGGCTTCGTGTTCGACCGGCAGTCCAACGCCACCTGGGGCATGCGCTTCGTGTGGCCGATCAAGGCGGATTACCGCATCGCCTATCTCAGCGACGACTACAGTCGCACGATCATTGCCCGGCAGGCGCGCGACTACGTCTGGATCATGGCCCGCACGCCGACCCTTGCGCCGTCGGAATACGGGCAGCTGGTGCAGCGCGTGGCGCAGCTCGGCTACGACACCGGGAAGCTCCGCCAGGTGCCGCAGCGGCCGTAGCCCCGCCGGCTCGCTGTTCCACCAGCAGCGCACGCTCCACGCGTAAGATAGGCCCGTCACTGTCGCGAGGCGCACGGCTGAATGAATCTCGGATGGCCTGAACTGCTCACCGCGCTCATCACGATGGTTTCGGTCGTGGCCGTCGTGCTGCTGCACTACGAAGGCCTGAGCCTGATCGGCCGCATGATCAAGGCGCGCACCTTCCATCATCGCACGAAGATCCTGGTGCTCATCTTCGCGCAGCTCGGCCTGCATATCCTGGCCATCTGGACATTCGCGCTGACCGCCTTCGCGCTGGTCCGCTGGCTGGGATTCGGCGCGATCATGCCCGTGCCCGGCGGCGGTTTCCTCGACTACGTCTACGTTTCTGCCATCACCTACACGACCGTCGGCTTCGGCGATTTCGTGCCCACCGGTCCGGTGCGGTTCCTGGCCGGCATGGAGGCGCTGACGGGCTTCGTGCTGATCACCTGGTCCGCCTCGTTCACGTTCCTCGAGATGCAGCGCTACTGGGATCGCGACTAGCGCGCGCGGATGCCCAGCTCGGCATTGCTTTCCGCGACCGCCGCCGTTTCGAGCGCCGCATCGAACGGGCGGCACAGCCACAGGTACACGGCCGCAGAGACCACCAGCCCGGCCAGCCAGCCGATGTCGACGCCGCCGAGCATCCGCGCCGCCGGACCCGTGTAGTACCCGGGTAGCACGAAGAACGGCAGCATCGACGCGAATCCGATGCCGTAGGCCGCGAGGCCGCGCGCCGACCACTCGCCGTAGATGCCGTGCGGCTTGAACAGGTGCGTGATCGCGTAGCGCCCGCGGCGCACGAAGAAATAGTCCACGAGGTTGACGGCGGTCCACGGCACCAGCAGGTAGAGCATCATCGTCAGCACGGCGAACACCAGCGCGATCGAGTTCACGCTGGTGACGGATGACAACGCCAGCCAGATGCAGGCCAGCACGACGATCGCGATCACGCGCAGCGTCGCGGTCGGACGCACGTCGACGAATGAACTCAAGCCCGTGATGACGGTCAGCATGCCGCTGTAGGCGTTGAGCCCCATCGTCGCCACGAGTGCCACGACCGAGGCAAGCGCCAGCAGCGTGCCGAAGCCACTGAACAGCGCGTTGCCGGCGTCGTACAGCGCAACCAGCCCGTCGCTCGCGCCGACCCGCGTCGCCAGCCACGCACCCAGCGCGATCAGCCAGATCGCCGAACTCGCCGCGCCGGTGAACACTGCAGCGATGATCGCGCGGGGCCGGGTGTCGTACGGCAGGTAGCGCGAGTAATCGGACACCGAGGGCGCGTACGTGATGTTGTAGCTGGCGCTGGCGGCGAATTGCGCGACGAACGCCACCCAGCTGAAACCGCCGGCGTGCGGATGCGTCGCCGGCACGCGGCCGGCGACGATCGCCAGCGTCAGCAGCGCGTACAGCGGCAACCCGAGCGCGAAGCACCAGCGGAAGATGCGATGCAGCCAGTCGTGCCCCCAGATCGCCAGCAGCGCCGAGGCGAGCGCGGCCACGAGCGCCACCGCGGTCTCGTTCCATCCGAACAGGCCGCGCAGGCCATTCGCCGTCAGCACGGTGTCGGCGACATTGAAGCCGATGAAGGTCAGCAAGGTGCCGATCAGCACCAGCGAAACGCCGCGGTAGCCGAACTGCGCACGCGACTGGATCATCTGCGGCAGGCCGAGCTCGACCCCCTGCGAGGCGTGGAAGGCCACGAACACGGTGCCGAAGAGGATCCCGAGCGTGCCGGCGAGCGCCGTGTACCCCCAGCCCAGGCCCATGCCGGGCCCGACGAAGCCGATCGCGATCGTGAAGAAATGGAAATTGCCGAGGAACCAGAACGGGACCTGGTCGACGACGCGCCCGTGCCGCTCGTCACGGGCGACGTAGTCGATGGACTTGGTCTCGATCGCCACGCGCCCTCCTGCCCAGGCGGCCGTGAGCGCGCCGACTAGAACATGCCCACCACGTTGCCGTTCGCGTCCAGGTCGATGTTGTTCGCGGCCGGCGTGACCGGCAGGCCCGGCATCGTCATGATGTCGCCGCAGATCATCACGATGAATTCCGCGCCGGCGGCGAGCCGCACTTCGCGGATGTTGACCACGTGTCCGCTCGGCGCGCCGCGCAGCTTCGGGTCGGTCGAGAACGAGTACTGCGTCTTCGCCACGCACACCGGGTAGTGGCCGTAGCCGGCCTCCTGCAGCGTCTTGATCGTCGTGCGCACCTTCGCATCGGCGCTGATGTCGCTCGCGCCGTAGACCTGCTGCGCGATGCGCTTCATCTTGTCCCACAGCGGCACGTCGTCTTCGTACAGGAACCGGAACTGGTTCGACTGCTCGCACAGCCGCACCACCTCGTGCGCCACCTCGACGGCGCCGGCGCCACCCTCGGCGAAATGCTTGCCCGAGATCACCTTGACGCCCAGCTGACCGGCGCGCTCGATCAGCTGCTGGATCTCGGCGGCGGTGTCCTCCGCGCGGTGGTTGATCGACACCACGCACGGCAGCCCGAAGCGGTTGCGCATGTTGTCGATGTGGCGCTCGATGTTGGCGATGCCCTTCTTCATGGCCTCGACGTTCTCGCGCGGGAGCTCCGGCACCTCGACGCCGCCGTGGTACTTCAGCGCGCGCACCGTCGCGACGATCACCACCGCGGCCGGCTTCAGGCCCGCCTTGCGGCACTTGATGTCGATGAACTTCTCGGCGCCCAGGTCGGCGCCGAAGCCGGCCTCGGTGACGACGTAGTCGGCCAGCTTGAGCGCGGCCTTCGTGGCGATGACCGAATTGCAGCCGTGCGCGATGTTCGCGAACGGACCGCCGTGGATGATCGCCGGGTTGTTCTCGAGCGTCTGCACCAGGTTCGGCGCGAGCGCGTCCTTCAGCAGCACCGTCATCGCGCCCTGCGCCTTGAGGTCGCGGGCGCGGATCGGCTTCTGCTCGCGCGTGTATCCGACGACGATGTTGCCCAGGCGCTCCTTGAGGTCGGCGAGGCTCGTCGCGAGGCAGAAGATCGCCATGACCTCGGAGGCCACGACGATGTCGAAGCCGTCCTGGCGCGGGAAGCCGTTGCCGGGGCCGCCCAGGCCCACCGTGATGTCGCGCAGCGCGCGATCATTGACGTCGACGACGCGGCGCCAGGTGATGCGGCGCACGTCGAAGCCGAGCGCATTGCCGTGGTAGATGTGGTTGTCGATCAGCGCGGCCAACAAATTGTTCGCGAGCTGGATGGCGCCGAAGTCACCGGTGAAATGCAGGTTGATGTCTTCCATCGGCACGACCTGCGCAAAGCCGCCACCGGCCGCGCCGCCCTTCATGCCGAACACGGGACCGAGCGCCGGTTCACGCAGGCACACCATCGCTTTCTTGCCGATGCGGTTGAGCGCATCGCCGAGGCCGACCGTCGTGGTCGTCTTGCCTTCGCCGGCCGGTGTCGGCGAAATCGCCGTGACCAGCACCAGCTTGCCGTCCGGCCGCGACTTGAGCGAGTCGAGATAGGCCATCGAGATCTTGGCCTTGAAGCGCCCATAGGGCTCGAGGCTTTCCTCCGGGATGCCCAGGCGCTCCTTCGCGACCTGCACAATCGGCCGCATCCTGGCTTGTTGCGCGATTTCGATGTTGCTCTTCACTACGTCTTCCTCGGGTGCTGGTCGGTTGTGTGCGCCGGCCTGGGCCGGCGGCGAAGAATATCGCAACGGAATGCGCCCGGGCCAATGCAAACATTCGCTGCGCGCGTGGCGAAGGCCGATGGCCACGGTATGATCGGCCCAAGGCGCGTTGCGAGGATGCAAATGAACAAGTCAGTGACGCTTCTGGTAACTGTCACCGCGACGTGGGCGATGCTATGGCCGGCAGCGAACGCGGCTCCACCGGCCAGGCCCGTCCACCACCAGGGCACGCTGCTGCTGATCGGCGGCGGCCTCGACGATGACAACCGGCCTGTGTACGAACGTTTCCTCACGCTCGCCGCGGCGCACGGACCGGCGCACATCGTCATCGCGACCGCCGCCACCGGCGACCAGGAACGCGAAGCCATCGCCAGGACCGAGGCCTTGCGCACCTGGGCGCCACGCGTCGACATCGAGGTCGTAAGGCGCGAGACCGGCACCGCGGCGACCGTGGCGGCGATCGACCGCGCGACGGCGATGTTCTTCACCGGCGGCGACCAGCAGCGCATCACCGCGCGCTACCGGCCGCACGACCAGGCCACGCCCGAATGGGAAGCGATGCGCCGGCTGCTGGCGCGTGGCGGCGTGATCGCGGGCACCAGCGCCGGCGATGCGATGATGGGCGAAGTGATGTTCCTGGGCGGCGGCAGCGCCACCGCGCTCGGCGCGACGCCCGGGCCCGCCGCGTCGCCGCCGCGCGAGGACGATGACGAGGAGGATCCCGCGCAACTCGGGCCGCGCGTGGGCCCGGGCATGCGTCTCATGCCCGGCGCGATCTCCGATTCGCATTTCTTTGAACGCGACCGCATCGGCCGCCTGGTGGCGGCTCTCGAGGCCAGCGGGCGGCGCCTCGGCATCGGCGTCGGCGAAGACGCCGCGGTGGAGCTCGATCTCGACAGCGGCGAACTCCGCGGCATATCGGTGTCCGAATCACTGCTGATCGACATCAGGCACCTCAGGCGCAACGGCACGGTGCGCAGCGGCGTCGTGGCTCGGCTCGTCGCGCAGGGCGACCGGATCAGGCTCGCGGACTGGCCGATGCACCGCGCGCCGGTGCCCGCACCGTCGGTCGAGCCGATGCGCGTCATACCGGTCACCGAGCCCGGCCAGAACCGCCAGCTCGCCGCGTGGCGCATGTTCCGGCAGGCACGTGACCCGGCCAGTCCGCCCATGCGGCAGCAGCTGCAAGGCTACACGCTGACTGTCTATCCGGCCGGCAGCGGCGACGTCGCGCTGGAGATCAACACCGCATCCGCCACGCCCAACGCGTCGTCGGGATCCGCCGCATCATCCGCGGCCGCGGCGCCCTGACGCGCAAGCCGGCACGGTGGTCCGGCGCTATGGCGCCGGCAAATCGTACTGGTGCGATTTGAACAGTTCGTAAGCGGTCTGGTAGTAGGCGATCGTCAGGTCATTCATCGCCGCATCAGCTGGCACGTCGTTGTCGTAGCGATCGCTGGCGGCATCGTAGCCCCGGTCGAGCACGCGCTTCTGCAGGCCGAGGATCGTCAGCTCGCCATCGCGCAGCATCGCGACATCGTGGTTGTGGCTGAAGAAAGCGACGCGTCCCTGCTCCGGGCCATTCAGCGCGTCCTGACCGAACCACGGTGCAACGTAGGGCAGGCCGAGCAGGCCCATCAGTGTCGGCGCAATGTCCATCTGCGTCATCAGGCTGTCGACGCGCCGCGGCGCCAGGTTCGCCGGGGAGTAGAACAGCAGCGGAATCTCGTAGGTGCGCAACGGGATTTCCTGCCGCCCATAGACGCGTGCGCCATGGTCGGCCACGATGATGAAGATCGTGCGTGCGAACCAGGCATGCCGGGCGGCCTCGCGCAGGAAGTAGCCCTGCGCGTAGTCGGCATAGCGCACGCCCGATTCGCGCCCACCGCCGCTCGGCTTGATGCCGAGCGACTCGAGCCCGGTGCGGAACGTGAACGGCTTGTGGTTCGAGGTCGTCATCACGTGGATGAAGAACGGCTGGCCGCTGGCGGCGAGTTCATCGGCATGGGCGAGCGTCATGTCGAACAGGTCTTCGTCGGCGACGCCCCAGATGTTGGCGAAGCGCGGCGTGGCCTTCAGGTCGTTGCGGTCGCGCACCTCGTAGCCGTTGTGCGAAAAAAAGGCATTCATGTCGTCGAAATAGCCGTAGCCGCCGTACAGGAAGCTGGTGTGGTACCCGTGGCGGCGCAGCACCGCGCCGAGCGTCGCGATGTTCTCGTTGCCGGGGCGTCGCACCACCGATTCGGTCGGGATCGGCGGCATCGAGATCGTGATCGCCTCGAGGCCACGCACCGTGCGCGTGCCTGAGGCGTAGGTATGGCGGAACCACAGCGATTGCTGCGCATAGCGATCGAACTCGGGCGTCCAGTCGCGTTCGGAGCCGTACAGCCGGCTGAACTCCGCGCCGAACGATTCGCTGGAGACCAGGATCACGTTGAGCTTGCCGAGGCCCGCCGGGCGCGCCGGAAAGCTGCGGTCAAGCCGCCCGCCGTCGGTGCGGGCCCAGGTGCCGCCGCCGCGCGCCAGTTGCGCCAGCAGCAAGGCATGGTTCGCGGCCGGGTCACGCGTCGCGTACAGGGCGTGATAGTCGATCTCGCTGGTGCGCAGCGCCCGGAAGAAACTGGACGGTCCGTTGGCGGCCAGTTCATTGGCGACCCGGTTCGTCGACCACCCCAGGCTGTTGGTCGAGAAGGCGGCGATGGCCAGCGCCAGCGCCGCCGCCCACAGCAGCAACGGCGGCGTGCGGGCCGCAAAGCGCGCCACGACGCGCGTCCCCCGCGTCAGCGGAGCGCGCATGGACCAGGCCATTGCGCTGGCCAGCAGCGCAGCGCCGATCGCGACGCGCCCCACCGGGTAGGCGGCCCACATGTCGCCCGCCACTTCGGTCGGATAGATCAGGTAATCGACCGACACCAGGTTGAAGCGCGAGTCGAACTCCTCGAAGAAGTAGTACTCGGTGACGGCCGTGAACAGCATGCCGAACATCCACAGCGCGGCGCCCGAGAGCAGCACGCCGCGCATGATGCCGCTGCGCTGCCAGCGATCGGGGCACAGCCACAGGAACAGCGCGAGCGGCGCCAGCAGGTACAGGCTCTGCACGGCGTCGGCAACGAGGCCCGCGGGCATGATCCACGACAAGGCCCCTGCGCCCACCTGCGCCGCGCGGCCAAAGCTCCACCACAGCACCAGGCGCGTGAGGAAGCACAGCCCGACGTACCACAGCGCCAGCGCGAACCACGGCGCGTAGCGCTGCAATGCGGCTGGCCTGATGACAGGCATCCTCACCATCATCGTAGTGCTACCCTCCCAGGCGGGGAATGAGTATAACTCCGCGGCGCGCTTCAGCCGCGGCTTGCGGGGCGAACGACAATGCTCAGTGTTTCAACTGCAATCCGTCAGCGGAAATCGGTGCGCCAGTTCCTGGCCACGCCGGTGTCCGCATCGCAGGTCCACGACTTGCTCGACACGGCGCGCTGGGCGCCATCGGGCGGGAACCTGCAGCCGTGGAAGGTCATTGCCGTCGCCGGGGCTGAGCGCGCGGCGGTCATCGAGCTCGCGCGGGGCGAATTGGCGCGGTCTGCCGGCGGCGTACCGCCCGAGCAGGGACCGGATCCCGTCTATCCGCCCCGGCTGTGGGAACCGTACCGCTCGCGGCGCTTCCAGGTCGGAGAAGACATGTATGCGCTGATGGGCATCGCGCGCGAAGACCGCGCCGCGCGGCTCGCGCACGTGGCGCGCAATTTCGAGTTCTTCGGCGCCCCAGTCGGCCTGTTCTTCGTCATCGACCGGCGCATGGGCCGGGCCCAATGGGCGCACCTCGGCATGTTCATGCAGACGCTGGCGCTGGCGGCGCTCGAGATGGGCCTCGGCACCTGCATGCAGGAATTCTGGGGCACGATCCGCGAATCGCTCCATCGCCATTTCGGGCTTGCGGAAACGGACCTCATCTACTGCGGCATGTCGCTCGGCTACGCGGACCCGCAGGCACCGGTGAACCGGCTGCGCTCAGCGCGCGCCGCGGTCGAGGAGTTCGCCTCGCTGCGCGGCTTCTAGCGCCTGCTCGAGGCGCGCGCGCGCCGCGGCGCGTATCTGCAGCCGGCGTTCGCTGCCGGCGCGGGTCCACTCGGTGATCTCGCCCGCGGTGCGGCCGCAACCGATGCACACGCCGGCCGGGTCGAGCTGGCACAGGTCCCGGCACGGCGAGGGCACGGTGACGCGCGGCGTCTCGCTCATGCCGGCGCACCGCGCGCGGCCCAGCGCGTGAAGATGGCGTGCATCCGCGCGACGCCATCGGTCAGCGCCGCCGGCCCGGGCTGCAGGATCTCGGGCGAGCGGATCTCGTGCAGCTCCCCGCTGCGTACCGCGGGAATATCCTGCCAGCCCGCGCGCGCCGCCACGCGCTCCGCGCGGAAGCGCTTGCCGCACCAGGAGCCGAGGATCACGTCGGGCTGCGCGCGCACCACTTCGCCGGGATCGGCAATGATGCGGTCGCGGGCGAGCGCGCACGCGGCGCGCTGCGGGAAGACGTCGACGCCGCCGGCCATCTCGATCAGTTCCGAGACCCAGGCGATGCCGCTGATCATCGGCTCATCCCACTCCTCGAAGTAGACACGCGGGCGCCGCGGCAGCGCGGCGGCGCTCGCGCGCAATCGCTCCAGGCCCTGCTCCAGCCGCTCCGCATAGCGCCCGGCGGCCTCGGCCGCCCCGACCAGCGCGCCGAGGCGGCGCACGTAACCGATGATGCCGGCGACGCTGCGATGGTTGCTGATCCAGACCTCGACGCCGTGCCGGATCAGCTCGCGCGCGATGTCGGCCTGCAGGTCGGAAAAGCCGATCGCGAGGTCGGGCCGGAGCTCCAGGATCCTGCCGATGTTGGCGCTGGTGAACGCCGCGACGCGCGGCTTCTCGCGGCGCACGCCGGCCGGGCGCACGGTGAATCCCGAGATGCCGACGATGCGCTGCTGCTCGCCCAGCGCGTACAGCACTTCGGTCGGCTCCTCGGTCAGGCAGACGATGCGTTGCGGATACATCACACGCCGCGCCGATACTGGCCGCCCACCTCGTACAGCGCGTGCGTGATCTGGCCGAGCGAGCAGACGCGCACGGTGTCGAGCAGCTCGGCGAACACGTTGCCGCCGTCGGCGGCGGCACGCTGCAGGCGGGCCAGCGCGGGCGCGCTGTGCGCCGCATTGCGCGCCTGGAAGCCACGCACGCCCTCGACCTGCTGCTGCTTCTCGGCCTCGGTGGAACGGATCAGCGCGACGGCCCCGTGGCGCGCGGCGGCGTCGCCCTCGGCGAGGAAGGTGTTGACGCCGATCAGCGGCAGCGTGCCATCATGCTTGCGCGTCTCGTAGTACAGGCTCTCCTCCTGGATCTTGCCGCGCTGGTACATCGTTTCCATCGCGCCCAGCACGCCACCGCGTTCCGAGATCGCCTCGAACTCGCGGTAGACCGCTTCCTCGACCATGTCGGTCAGGTAGTCCATGAGGAACGAACCCGACCAGGGATTCTGGTTCAGGTTCAAGCCGAGCTCGCGGTTGATGATCAGCTGGATCGCCACCGCGCGGCGCACGCTCTCCTCGGTCGGCGTCGTCAACGCTTCATCGTAGGCATTCGTGTGCAGCGAATTGCAGTTGTCGAACAGCGCGTACAGCGCCTGCAGCGTCGTGCGGATGTCGTTGAACTGGATTTCCTGCGCGTGCAGCGAGCGGCCGGAGGTCTGGATGTGGTACTTCAGCATCTGGCTGCGGGCATCGCCGCGGTAGATCCCGCGCATCGCGCGCGCCCAGATGCGCCGCGCGACGCGCCCGATCACCGCGTACTCGGCATCCATGCCGTTGGAGAAGAAGAACGACAGGTTCGGCGCGAAATCGTCGATGCGCATGCCGCGCGCCAGGTAGTACTCGACGATGGTGAAGCCGTTGGCCAGCGTGAAGGCCAGCTGGCTGACCGGATTCGCGCCGGCCTCGGCGATGTGGTAGCCGGAAATCGACACCGAATAGAAATTGCGCATCCGGTGGTCGATGAAGTACTGCTGCACGTCGCCCATCATGCGCATCGCGAATTCGGTGGAGAAGATGCAGGTGTTCTGCGCCTGGTCTTCCTTGAGGATGTCGGCCTGCACCGTGCCGCGCACCTGCGAGAGCGCCTCGGCGCGGATGCGCGCGTACTCCCCGGGCGCAAGCACGCCCGGGCACACCAGCTGCTCGCCGCTGACGCCGAGCAGCGCCAGCCCGCTGCCATCGTGCCCCTCGGGCAACTCGCCCTGGTAGCGCGGCAGCGGCAGGCCGCGCGCGCGCAGCGGCGCGTGCAGTTCGGCGATGCGCTGCTGCGCGGCCGGCCAGCGCCCGTGTTCCTTGAGGAAACGCTCGACGCGCTGGTCGATCGCGGTGTTCATGAACATCGCCAGGATGATCGGCGCCGGCCCGTTGATCGTCATCGACACCGAAGTGGTCGGCTTGCACAGGTCGAATCCCGAATAGAGCTTCTTCATGTCATCGAGCGTCGCCACCGACACGCCGGAATTGCCGGTGCGGCCGTAGATGTCGGGGCGCGTGTCCGGATCCTCGCCGTACAGCGTGGTCGAATCGAAGGCCGTCGACAGGCGCGTGGCCGCGTGGCCGCGCGCGAGCAGGTGGAAGCGCCGGTTGGTGCGCTCCGGCGGACCTTCGCCGGCGAACATGCGGATTGGATCCTCGGTCTCGCGCCGGTACGGATACACGCCGCCGGTGTACGGATACGCGCCCGGCAGGTTCTCGCTGCCCAGGAAGCGCAGCAGCTCGCCCCAGTCCCTGGATTTCGGCAGCGCGAGCTTCGGCACGCGATTGCGGCTCATCGTCTCGGTGTAGTTCTCGCCGCTCAAGGTCGTGCCACGCACCGTGAATTGGTAGCTGTCGGCGCTCGCCGCGGCGGCGCGCGCCGGCCAGGCCTTCAGCAGCCCGACGCCCTCCGTGCCGATCGCCTCGAGCGCCTGGTTGTAGGCGCGGCGCAGTTCCAGGCGCGTGGCATCCGCGGCGCCGTCGGCCACCGCGGCCGCCGCATAGGGCTCGAGCGGCGTGGGCAGCGGCGGGTCATGCAGGCCCCGCAACGACTCATACAGGGCATGGCAGCGATGCGCGCAGTCGGCCGCGCGCTCGAGCTCGGCGTGGCTGCGGCGACCGGCCGCGGCGATCTCAGCCAGGTAGCGGCTGCGTGCGCCCGGTATCAGCGGATCGCGCGAGCGGAACTCGGTGGCGCCGACCGGCACCGGCTGCCCGTCGCGCTCGCTCCAGCGGAGCTTGCCGATCGCCTTCGCGTCGAGCGCCGCCAATACCGCGCCGAACAGGCGATTGACGCCGGGATCGTTGAAGCGGCTGGCGATCGTCGGGTACACCGGCAGCTCGGCGTCCGGGAGCCTGGCCTGCGCCGCGTGGTTGCGGCGCCACTGCTTGCGCACGTCGCGCAAGGCATCCTCGGCGCCGCGCTTCTCGAACTTGTTGAGCACGACCAGGTCGGCGAAATCGAGCATGTCGATCTTCTCGAGCTGGCTGGCCGCGCCGTAGTCGCTGGTCATCACGTACAACGACAGGTCGGCGAGGTCGGCGATCTCGGTATCGCTCTGGCCGATGCCGGCGGTCTCGACCAGCACCAGGTCGAAGCCGGCCTGCGTGTACAGCTCGATGACATCGCGCAGCACCGCCGAGGTGGCCAGGTGCTCGCGGCGCGTCGCGAGCGAGCGCATGAACACGTTGGGCGCGGCCAGCGCGTTCATGCGGATGCGATCGCCGAGCAGCGCGCCGCCGGAACGCCGCCGCGTGGGATCGATCGCCACGACGGCAACCTGCCGTTCCGGGAAGGCGCGCACGAAGCGCTGCAGCAGCTCGTCGGTGAGCGAGCTCTTGCCGGCGCCGCCGGTGCCGGTGATGCCGATGACCGGCGCCGCGCGCCTGCCCTTCGCCAGCACCTGGCGCACCTGCTCGGCGGCGCGCTCGTCGCCGTGCCCGCCCTCGAGCGCGGTGATGCTGCGCGCGATCTGCGCCGGGTCGCGCGCGTTGAGCGGGCCGAACGCGTAGGCCGGCCGGCGCGCCGCGCGCACGCGCGCGAACACGTCGTCGATCATGCCGTCGAGGCCGAGACGGCGGCCATCCTCGGGCGTATAGATCTTCTCGACGCCGTGGCGCTCGAGCGCCTCGACTTCGGCCGGCGAGATCGTGCCGCCGCCGCCGACGATGACGCGGATGTGGGCGGCGTCGAGTTCGCGCAGCATGTCGATCATGTAGGCGAAGTATTCGTTGTGCCCGCCCTGGTAGGAGCTGACCGCGATCGCGTCGGCATCCTCCTGGATGGCGGCGCGCACGATGTCGGCGACGCTGCGGTTGTGGCCGAGGTGCACGACTTCGGCGCCGTGCGCCTGCAGCAGGCGGCGGATCATGTTGATGGCCGCATCGTGCCCGTCGAACAGCGACGCGGCGCTGACGAAGCGCAGCGGCGGCGGCGGCGCGGCCAGGGCCGGCGCATCGCGCAGCGAGGCCGTGCGGCCGGGGGAGTTGGCGCTCATGGCGGCTTCCATCAAATGTTACCGGGGAGTATGATCGTGCCGCCCATGAGCGTCAACCCGGTCACCGTACAACGCCGCAAGGCCAGGCCTTCGCACGCATCCCCCTGGCGCAACCGCCGCAAGGCCCGCGCCGACCGCGACCTCAAGCGCGAGGCCGTGATCCGGGCCGCCGCGCGCGCCTTCAATGCGCGCGGGTACCACAACACCTCGCTCGATGACATCGCCGCGATGCTCGAGGTGACCAAGCCCACTCTCTATTATTACGTGGCCAACAAGGAACAGCTGCTGTTCGAATGCTTCTGCGCCGGCATCGAGCCCGTGCGCGCGGCGTTCCGCGACGCGCGCGCCGGCCGCGAGGACGTGCGCACGCGCCTGCACGCCGCCCTGCTGCGCTACGCCGAGGCGATCGCCTCCGAGTTCGGCTGGTGCATGGTGCGGGCCGAGGACCAGGACCTGAGCGACGAGATGCGCGCGCACGTCAAGGCGCTGAAATCGGAGATCGACCAGGCGATCCGCCGGCTGCTGCGCGAGGGCATGGCCGACGGCTCCATCGCCGAGTGCGATCCGAAGATGACGGCCTTCGCGCTGGCCGGAGCGCTCAACTGGATCGCCCACTGGTATCGCGATGACCGTTCGCAGTCCGCCGCGCAGATCGCCGCGGCCTTCGTCGCGCTGTTCGAGAACGGACTTCGCCCGCGCGCGGACTGACGCACCGGCGCCCGACACGGAGCACACGCATGACCGAACCCATCGTCATCCTCAGCGCGCGCCGCACGCCGATCGGCGCCTTCCAGGGCGCCCTGGCCACGTCGAGCGCGCCGCAGCTGGGCGCGGTGGCGATGCGCGCGGCGCTCGACTCCGCGGGCGTGGCGGGCGCCGATGTCGACGAGGTCATCATGGGATGCGTGCTCGCCGCGGGCCTCGGGCAGGCGCCCGCGCGGCAGGCGGCGCTTGGCGCGGGCCTGCCCGCGGCCGTGCCGGCCACGACGGTGAACAAGATGTGCGGCTCCGCGATGAAGGCCATCATGCTGGGCGCCGACCAGCTCGCCGCCGGCCGCGCCTCGCTCGTGCTGGCCGGCGGCCTCGAATCGATGAGCAACGCGCCGTACCTGCTGCCGAAGGCGCGCACCGGCTATCGCATGGGCCACGGCGAGATCCTCGACCACATGTTCCACGACGGCCTGCAATCCCCATGGGACGGCAAATTGATGGGCTGCTTCGCCGACGCGACGGCGCAGAAATACGCGTTCACGCGCGAGCAGCAGGACGCATTCGCCGCCGAGTCGGTGCGCCGCGCGCTGCGCGCGCTCGAGGCCGGCGACTTCGACACCGAAGTCGCGCCCGTCGAGGTCGGCGGCCGCCAGGGCCCCACGCGGGTGGCGCGTGACGAGACACCGTTCAAGTGCGATCTCGCCCGGATCGCAACGCTCAAGCCGGCCTTCGGCGCGGGCGGCACGGTCACCGCCGCCTCCTCGTCATCGATATCCGACGGCGCCGCGGCGGCGGTGCTGGCGCGCGAATCGGTCGCCGTGCAGCGCAACCTCAGGCCGCTGGCGCGCCTGGTCGCATGGGCCAGCAGCGCGCTGGCGCCCGAATGGTTCACGATCGCGCCGGTGGCCGCGATCGGAAAGGTGCTGCAGGCAGCGGGCTGGCGGGCCTCCGAGGTCGACCTGTACGAGGTCAACGAGGCTTTCGCCGTGGTCGCGATGGCCGCGATCCGCGAACTCGAACTCGACCCCGCGCGCGTCAACGTGAACGGCGGCGCCTGCGCGCTCGGCCATCCGATCGGCGCAACCGGCGCACGCATCGTCACGACGCTCATCCACGCGCTGCGCCAGCGCGGCGGGCGGCGCGGCGTGGCGGCGCTGTGCATCGGCGGCGGCGAGGCCACCGCCGTGGCCATTGAACTGACATGAGGTGAGCCATGCACATCAGCTCAGCACGCGCGGTCGTCACCGGCGGCGCCTCGGGACTCGGCCACGGCGTGGCCAGCCACCTGATCGCCCAGGGCGCCACCGTGACGATGTTCGACGTACAGGCGGAGAGTGGCGCACGAGCGGCGCGCGAGCTCGGCGAGCGCGCGTACTTCATCCCCTGCGATGTCACCTCCGAGGCGGCCGTCAACGCGGCGATGGCCCAGGCCAGCGCGCACATGGACGGCCTCAACCTGCTGGTGAACTGCGCGGGCATCAGCGGCTCGGCGCGCGTGCTGGGCCGCAATGGCCCGATGCCGGGCGAGGCGTTCGCGAAGGTCATCCACATCAACCTGATCGGCACCTTCCTGTGCGACAAGGCCGCGGCGGACATCATGCAGCGCAACGCGCCGGGCGCCGATGGCGAACGCGGCGTCATCATCCACACCTCGTCGGTGGCGGCGTTCGAGGGCCAGATCGGCCAGGCCGCCTATGCCGCGACCAAGGCCGGCGTCGCCGGCATGACGCTGCCCATGGCGCGCGAGCTCGCCGCCTTCGGCATCCGCGTGATGTCGATCGCCCCGGGCCTGTTCAATACGCCGATGCTCTCGGCCATGCCGCAGGAGGTGCAGGACTCGCTCGCGCGCCAGGTGCCCTTTCCGGCGCGTCTCGGGAGCGCAGCGGAATTCGCGCGGCTGGTGCAGGCGATCGTCGAGATCCCGATGCTCAACGGCGAGACCATCCGCCTCGATGGCGCGATCCGCATGCAGCCGAAATGAGCCGCGCTCAGCGGCGCGTGCCGCGCTCGACCTTGACCGCTTCCTGGCCGCGCGAACCGCCGAACGCACCGCTGAAGATCGGCACGCCCTCGGCATAGACGGTCGCCTGGCCGGCGAAATCGAACGGCAGCACGTCACCGGGCCGCAGCGCCAGCAGCTTCCCGAGCGTCACCTCGGCGTTGCCGAGCACGGTGCGGATTTCCACCTTGGCCTTCTCGGCCTCGGCGCGCAGCGATTCGTGCCAGCGCGCATCGGGCTTCTCGCTGTTGCCGCCCAGTCCGAAATCCAGCTGGTCGCGCAACGGTTCGACCATGGCCTGCGGCAGCACCAGCTGCAGCTCGCCGCCATCGCCGTCCAGCTCGATGCGGAACGGGGCGGTGACCACGAGTTCGGCCGGGCTGATCTGGTTGACGAACTGCGGATTGGTCTCGGTGGCGAAATGCTCCGGCTCCATCGCGACGACCGGCGCCCAGGCCGTCTTGAGGTCGGCCATGATGTTCTTGCGCACCACTTCGACGATGCGCGACTCCGTGGCCGTGAAATCGCGGTTCTCGATCCTGGCGGCGCGGCCCGTGCCGCCGAAGTACTTGTCCACCACGGCCGAGACCAATGCCGGCGCCAGCACGATGAGCGCGGCGCCGCGCAACGGCGCCAGCCGCAGCAGGCTGATGCTGCTGGGCATCGGCAGCGTACGGAGGAAATCACCGCTCCGCTGCACGCTGACGGGCAGCACGCTGACCAGCGCAGCGTGCCGCAGCATCGCGCCGAGGCTCGCGCCGAACAGCCGCGCGAAGCGCTCGTTGACCATCTCGAGCCTCGGCACGCGTCCGCCGGCGATCGGAATCTCGCTCTTGAAGTCGTAACGGCGCGGCGTGCCCGCCGGTCCGCGCTGGTCGGCAGTCGAGATCTCGCCACTGTCCACGCCACCCAGCAGCGCGTCGATTTCTTCCTGCTTGAGTACTTCGGGGTCTGTCACTATCCTCTCCTGGTCACGCGACCACAGCCGATCGACCTGGATCGAGCAAGATGCGTGCCGCGCCGGCCCCGAACTCGCGATGTGAGGCGCGTCACGCTTCCGGGCCGCAAGGCGCCGGGGTTTTGACACCGTCGAGGGCCAAGAGCATGAAGCAAGCCTGGTGCCAGCGGCTCTTCAGCGCCGCATTGGGACTGTGCTGGGCGGCGCGCATCGCGGGCGGCGAGCCCGCGGCCGACGGCGAAGACTTCCGCGCGCGGCCCGCGCAGGACGAGATCGTCTACTTCCTGCTGCCGGATCGCTTCGCCAACGGCAACGCCGGCAACGACCGCGGCGGCCTCGCCGGAGATCGCCTGCACACCGGCTTCGATCCGACCGACAAGGGCTTCTTCCACGGCGGCGATTTGCGCGGCCTGGTCGCGCACCTCGATTACATCCAGTCGCTCGGCGCCACCGCCATCTGGCTCGGGCCGATCTTCAGGAACCGGCCGGTGCAGGGGCCACGCGGCCACGAATCCGCCGGTTACCACGGTTACTGGATCACCGATTTCACCGCGGTGGATCCGCATTTCGGCACCGCCGCCGAAATGCAGGCG
>DATKLZ010000045.1:0-29698 GCA_035542135.1 Steroidobacteraceae bacterium
GACCAAGGACGTCTACTACGGCCAGGGGGCAGTCTACGCGCTCAATGAGTCCGATGGGTCCACGGCCTGGACCTATGCGCTGGGCCAGATGTCGTCTGAGGGACCGGCAGCCTATGCAAATGGTGCGGTGATCGTTCCCAGCACCGACCCGGTGGAGCAATGCGTGGCCTGGTCGATCGATGCGGCAACGGGCCTGTACAAGTACCAGATGCCCACGGCGTGCCAGTGGTCGGCCTACCTGGCGCCGGTGGTTTCAGGCGGTTCCGTGCTGCAAACCTCGCAGGCCGGCTTCGTGTACAGTTTTTCGGAAGCAGACGGCACGCTGCAGTGGTCCATGCCTGCGGGCGCCTATGACCAGGCCACGCCCGCTGCGGACGCGCACTATGTCTACCAATACGGCATTGCGGCCACCAGCGCACTGTCCGTGTTCGACCGGGCGAGCGGCGCTCTGGTGACCGCCATTACGGATCCATTTTCGCCCGGAAATTCGGGTTATTCGCTGTTCTCGGCGCCGATGCTGACGGCTTCGGGCAACGCCGTATCGTTCTCCGGCGGCGGTTTCAGCGGCCGTGCGGCGAGCAGTAGCGAGCAGTACGAAAGCCGCGTGCTCGTGAGCTTTGACATTGCCCACAGTACCTACGCCTGGCGTTCGGCGAACGCATACATCACGCATCCTGCCACGGCCAATGGCGCGGTCTATGCCGCACGAAATGCGCCCGCATCGCTGGACGCACTGAGCGAAACGGACGGTCACGTGCTGTGGTCATGGACGCCGCCGGCCGGAGAGAATTTCCATCGCAATGTGGTTGTCTGCAAGAATCTGGTCTTCGTCAGCACGGATGTCAACGTGTATGCCATCGACCTGGCGACGCACCAGCAGGTCTGGCAAATCCCGCAGCCCGGCATGCTCGCGATTTCCGCGAATCGAGTACTGTACATCGTCACCGGGACCACGCTGAGCGATGGCCGATTGATCGCCGTCAAGCTCCAGTGACGGGTTTTTCCTATCGCTGGATCATCGTCGCCGCTGGCGGCCTGCTCGGCTGCGTCGCGGTTGGCACGATGTTCTCGCTCCCGGTGTTCATCCGGCCGATCGCACATGACACGGGATGGTCGATCACCGGCATCTCGAGCGCGATGACCTTCGGGTTCCTCGCGATGGCCGTGGGCAGCTTCGCGTGGGGCAACCTGTCCGACCGAGTCGGGCCGCGTGCCGTGGTCATGACCGGATCGGTCGTGCTGGCGGCGGCCATGCTGCTGGCGAGCCGGGCGCGCACACTGTCCGAATTCCAACTGGTTTTCGGCGTGGCGGTAGGCGGTGCGACGGCGGCGATCTTCGCGCCGATGATGGCCTGCGTCACCGGCTGGTTCGACACGCATCGCGGTCTTGCGGTGTCGCTCGTGTCGGCGGGCATGGGGATGGCTCCGCTCACGATGTCGCCGTTGGCGGCGCGGCTGATCTCCACGCACGACTGGCGCGCGTCGATGCAGATCCTGGCGGCGCTCGTCGCCTGCGTGATGATTCCGGTGGCCTTGCTGGTGAGGCGCGCGCCAGCGTTGGCCGGCGGCGCGCGGCCGGCGGGCGAGAGCGGCCCGCATGATGGAATCACGCTGGCGCAGGCACTGCGATCGCAGCCGTTCATCGTGCTGGTGCTGACCAACTTCTTCTGCTGCGCCACGCACTCGGGGCCGATCTTCCACACCGTGAGCTACGCGATGACCTGCGGCATCCCGCTCGCCGCCGCGGTGTCGATCTACAGCGTCGAGGGCCTCGCGGGCCTGGGCGGGCGCATCGCATTCGGGTTCCTCGGTGACCGGTTCGGGGCCAAGCGCGTGCTGGTCTCGGGCCTGTTGCTGCAGGCGTTTGGAGCGCTGGGCTACTACTTCGCGCGTGAGCTGGGCACCTTCTACGCCGTGGCGAGCCTGTTCGGATTCGTCTACGCCGGCGTGATGCCGCTCTATGCGGTGCTGGTGCGCGAGAATTTCCCGCTGCGGATGATGGGCACGATCATCGGGGGCACGGCGATGGCCGGGAGCCTGGGCATGGCCACCGGTCCATTGGCCGGGGGCATGATCTACGATCACTTTGCCAGCTACGGGTGGCTCTACATCGGCGCGGCGGGCATGGGCGTCGGAGCGTTCCTGATCGCCTCGACGTTCAGGCCGCACGCGCCCAGCGCCCAGCCGGCGCCGTTGGCCGCTTAGTCTATCTGCACGTCCTCGACGCCGAATTCGACCGTCGACGCGGCCGTCGACCTCGCACGTGTGAGACCGACGCCGTAGTACTGCAGCAGTGCGATGGTCGAGTGGCCAGTGACGATGTTGTTGTCGTTGCGCGCCTCGCAGTCCAGGTCCTGCGCATCGCCCTTGAGCCTGGCGTTGACCTGGCTGGCGGGGTAGGCGGTTCCGTAGGTGCAGTGGAAATACGTGTCCATGAAATTCATGATCTGGATGTGCGGCGCCATCTGGTAGCGCCACTCGAACTCGCCGGAGCCCGTCGCCGCCGGGTTGAGGGGCGAGAAGACCTTGAGGTTCTTCATGACGCTCGACGGGCGCGCGTCGTGCTCCGACAGCGCGACGTACTGCGTATCCAGCAACAGGACGCCGCGGTAAGTCAGCGAGTACGTCTGCGAGGCGGGGAATCCGTTGCTCGAAAGCTCATCGAGCGTATCGACGAACGGGCCGCCGATGCTGACGTACGTGAGTGTGAATCGGTAGTCGGGCGCTGGCGTAGCGCTCTGTGATTTGATGAAGTGCGGCACGATCGTGAACACGATCCTGGCGAAGTTGACGCCGCCGCCGTCCGCCTTTGTGATCGCATCGACGACCGACCTGGACACGGCTTCGGTCGAGAAATGCCCCTTCAGGTAGGTCATCTTGTCGGCCAGGATGTCTTTCACATGGTCGGCTGCGTCGGCTGGATGTGATCCCAGAAACACGGATGCAAGCGCAAGCGTTCGTATTCGCGAGACGGTCATGGCCACGGGCATTGATCTCCTGTCGGCTTGCAGGCGGTAGCCAATCATAGGCGCGCCCGGATTACTTTTCGTTCACCCGCGGCCTGCATCGAGCCGCACATCCCTGTGCTGAAACACGAATGTCATGCTCGCATCTTAGGCTGGTGAGGATCAGACGGGCCATGTTGCGCCGCCGCAACATTGTTACAACGCGCTTTCGACAGTAGTAGACTCGGTTCCCTAAAAAGGGACAGCTACCGTTCGGACAGACTGTTCAACGCCGACTGATCATAAGGACTCCGCGGGAACCGGTTGGCTCGAATTCAAATTCACTCACTGAGGGGATACACGTGAGACTCAACAGCAAGATTGCGTTGGCGGTCGCCGCCACGATGGGCACGTCGACGGGTGCGTTCGCGGCCGACGCGACGGCCCAGACGAGCGCCTCGACGGGTGGCCTTGAAGAAATCATCGTCACGGCGCAGCGGCGCAGTGAGTCGATCCAGGACGTGCCGATCACGATCCAGGCGATCGGCTCGGAGCAACTCTCGCAGCTGCACATCTCGACCTTCGATGATGTGGTCAAGATGCTCCCGAACGTGACCTTCGGCGCCAACGGCCCGGGACAGGGCAACATCTTCATGCGCGGCCTGTCGGCGGGTTTTGCCGGCAACCAGTCGTCTGCGACCGTCGCGCCGATGCCGAACGTGGCGACGTATCTCGATGACCAGCCCCTCAGCTTCCCGGCGCGCAACGCCGATGTCTACATGGCCGACATGGAGCGCGTCGAAGTGCTCGAGGGCCCGCAGGGCACGCTGTTCGGCGGCGGCGCCGAGGCGGGCGCGGTGCGCTACATCACCAACAAGCCGTTGCTGAACAAGACGGAAGGGAGCCTCGAGGCTTCCTACGGCACGACTGCGCACGGCGATCCGAACTCGGCGATGATCGGCGTCATCAACCTGCCGATCACCGACAGTTTCGCCACGCGCATCGTGGCCTACAACGACCGGCGCGGCGGCTACATCGACAACGTCAGGAGCGATTTCACGCGCTACCCGAGCGATCCGGGGCAGGCGTACTGGGACGCCGCCTATCCGGCTTCGGCGCTCGGCCACCCGGCGGCGAACAATTCGGCCCTCGCCGGACGCGCGCAGAACCCGACGACGTACCAGGGTCTGCGCGCTTCGTTCCTGTGGCAGATCAACCAGGACTGGAACCTGCTGATCCAGCAGTCGTACCAGAACCTCGATGCCGAGGGCCTGAACCAGCAATATCCCTGCAGCTCGGACAGCGTGCCCAATTCGGGTTCGACGCTCGGCACCTGCAAGCAGCTCGGCCCCTGGGAGGCGACCTGGTTCAGCCCGACCTACGACAAGGACCGCTACAGCTCGACGGCCTGGACGCTCAACGGCAGCTTCGGTGACCTGAAGGCCGTATACACCGGCTCCTACATGGCGCGCCACATCGAGCAGAACCAGGACTACACGAACTACACGCGCACCGCCTACGGTTTCTACTACACCTGCGCGGGCGATGGGGTCGACGCGAACGGCAATACGGTGAAGGGCTCGAACATCGGCGCCGGCACGCCGGGCGTTTGCTATTCGCCGGTGACCTGGTGGACCGACCGCGTGTACTCCAAGCACCAGTCGCACGAGTTCCGCATCACGACGCCGGACGACAAGCGGGTGCGAGGCCTGTTTGGGGCGTTCTGGGAGAAGATGGACATCTACGACAACCAGAACTTCGAATACAAGACGATCCCGTCCTGCCAGCCGAGTTACTTCGAGTTCGACGCCAACGGCAACTACGTGCTCGACGCCAACGGCAAGGCCATCCTGCTGCCAACTTCACCGGTCTGCCTCGGCAATCCGGGTCCGCTGCCGGGTACGGCCTCGACCGATCCGAACTGGCGCGATGACAACGCCGCCTACGGACAAGACGTGCACCGGCATTTCACGCAGCTGGCGTTCTTCACCTCGATCGATGTCGATCTGATTCCGAAGGTGCTGACGCTGACTGCCGGCACGCGTCATTACAACTACAACGAGGGCATGTTCGGTTCGAAGTGGATCACGTCGACGAAGAACCAGAACGTGCCGAACGGCGACCCGCAAGGGCTCGGGGTGCTGTACGGCAAGCTGATTGACGCGGATGGCCACCACTCGAGCTACAGCGGATTCAAGAGCCGCGCGAACCTGACCTGGCACATCACCCCCGACACGATGGTGTACTACACCTTCTCGCAGGGCTTCCGCGCCGGCGCGTTCAACCGCACGCCGGACAACAAGGCGAAGATCTACACGATTGTCACTCACCATACTGATCAGGCGACCGGTAAGGACGTCGTGGACAGCGTCGTCGGGGCAGTCGAAACGGGCGTGCCGATTTCCAATGTCGTGCTGGCACCGGGACAAGAGATTATTAACGCCAGTTCGACGCGTCAGTTCCAGGTACCTCTGACCTATCCGCCCGATACGCTGACGAACAACGAAATCGGCTTCAAGAGCACGTTGTTCAACCGCCGGCTCGTACTCAACGGCTCGATCTACAGCATGGACTGGAAGAACGTCCAGACGCTGATCTACAGCCCGACGATCTTCGGCAACAGCACCTTCGGTGTGCCGGGCCCGGATTACCGGGTGCGCGGCGTGGAGCTGCAGTTCAACGCGCGTCTCACCGACGCATTCACGGTGATGGGTACCTTTTCGCACAACTCGCCAAGGCAGACGAGCTCGCCATGCGTGCAATCGGCCGGAACCAAGTCTGGCGCCTACAACCCCACTCCGGCGGGCGCGTGCATTGGGGCCGTGGCAGGCTCGGTGCCGTTCCTGGATCCCATTACTAATCAAATGGTAAGTGTGCCGGGCAACGCTCAGGTCATCAATCCACTTGGCACGCTCGGCAACACGCCTGCGTTCTCGCCGAAGAACCAGTACAACCTGCGTGTGCGCTACGACTGGGAGGTCACCGGCCACAAGGCCTTCGCGATGCTCGGCGCGAACCACACCGATCAGATGGACAACACGCCGAGTTCCTTCAAGCCCGGTATAACCGAAGGGTTCGACGTGCCGTCGACGACCTGGGCGCGCTACACGATGCCGGGCTACACGACCTTCGACGGCTCGATTGGCGTGGCAAAGGACAACTGGACGGCCGAGCTCTTCGGCAGCAACCTGGCCAACAAGAATGCCAGCCTGTTCACGACCAGCGGCCAGTGGATCCGGGCCGAAGTGCCGACCCGCCCGCGGGTGCTGGGCCTGAAGATCGGGCTGAAGTTCTGAAGCGATCAAGCCCGCGCGGCACGGGCCGCGCGGGCTTGGGGCTTCCCGATCGTACCCTGAGCGCCGATTCGCCAGTGACGGTCGACGCGCCCGCGGCGGGCGATACCCTCGACGGGCTGCGCGCGCTGATGCGTGAGCACAGGTTCGCCGAGGCGCGCGCGCTCGCGGTGCGGCTCGAGGAGCACACGCCCGGCAACCGGGAAGTGCTGTACCTGCGTGCATTCGCCGAGCGCCATCTGCGCCGCATCGACGACGCGCTCGCCACCCTCGAGCGCCTGGCGCGATTCCATCCCGCCTATTCACGTTTGCACGAGGAACGTGGCCATTGCCACGTGTCCCGGCGCGACAGCACGCGCGCGATCGCCAGTTTCGAAGCGGCCGTGGCGCTCAATCCGGCGCTGATGGGCGTGTGGTCGGTGCTGGCCGGCCTGTACCGCATGGTGGGCGATGACGCGAAGTACCGGCGGGCCGCGCGCGAGCTGGCGGCGCTGCAGGCGCTGCCACCCGAGGTCGTGCGGGCCAGTGCGCTGTTCTCCGACGGGGACCTGGCGGGCGCCGAGGCCATGGTGCGCGCCTACCTGCTGCAGCATGGCGATCATGTCGAGGCGATGCGCCTGCTGGCGCGCATCGGTGCCGAGCACGAGGTGTACGACGACGCCGAGTTGTTGCTGCGTGCGGTGCTCGAGAAGGCGCCGGAGCACCATGCGGCGCGCGAACAGCTGGCGGGCGTGCTGCTGGAGCGGCACAAGGACCGCGAGGCGCTGGTCGAGATCGAGCGGCTCCTCGCGATCCAGCCCGCGCGCCGCGAATTGCGCGTACTCGAGGCGCGCGCCGCGGCGGGGCTCGGCGAACACCTGCGCGCCGTGGAGCTGTATCGCGCGCTGCTCGCCGATGCGCCACCCTCGCCGCGGGGGCGCGCCGAACTGCAGCTGTCGATCGCGCATTCGTACAAGACCATCGGCCGGCGCGAGGAGGCCATCACCGCCTACCGCGCGGCCGCCGCGCTGTGTGCCGATTTCGGCGACGCCTGGTGGAGCCTGGCGAACCTCAAGACCTATCGGTTCGATGACCGCGAACTGGAGACGATGCGCACGGCCGAGCGCTCGCCCGACACCGGCCCGGTCGATCGCTATCACCTGTGCTTCGCGCTCGGCAAGGCCCTCGAGGACCGCGGCGAGTACGCCGAATCGTGGCAGTTCTACGAGCGCGGCAATGCCCACAAGCGGGCCGAGAGTCGCTATCGTCCCGAGATCATCGAAGGCAACACCGCACGGCAGAAGCAGGTATTCACGCCGGAATTCCTGGCGGCGCGGCGCGGTGCCGGCGCACCGAGCCGGGCGCCGATCCTGATCGTCGGGTTGCCGCGCTCCGGTTCGACGCTGCTGGAGCAGATCCTCGCCTCGCACCCGGAGGTCGAGGGCACGCATGAGCTGGCGGAAATTCCGCGCATCGTGCTCGGGTTGCAGGGGCGCGACCTCGACCTCGACAATCCGCGCTACCCCGGGGTGCTGGCCGAGCTGCCACTGGAGCAGTTCGCGCAGCTCGGTGAGCAGTACCTGCGCGATACGGCCAGCTATCGAAGCGGGAAGCCGCACTTCATCGACAAGATACCGAACAATTTCCGGCACCTCGGGTTGATCCACCTGATGCTGCCGCATGCGAAGCTGATCGATGCGCGGCGCGAGCCGATGGCCTGCTGCTTCAGCAACCTCAAGCAGTTGTTCGCGCGCGGCCAGGAGTTCGCCTACAGCATCGAGGACATCGCACGCTATTACCGCACCTACCTCGAGCTGATGGAGCACTGGGATCGCGTGCTGCCGGGCGAGGTTCTGCGGGTGCAGTACGAGGATGTCGTCGCCGACCTCGAGGGCAATGTGCGCCGGCTCCTCGATTTCTGCGAGCTGCCGTTCGATGCCGCCTGCCTTGAATTCCATCGCACCGAGCGCAGCGTGCGTACCGCCAGTTCGGAGCAGGTGCGCCGGCCGATATTCCAGGAAGGCCTCGACCAATGGCGCCACTACGAGCCGTGGCTGGAGCCGCTGCGGATGGCGCTCGGCGATGCGCTGGTGCGTTACCGCTAGAGGCATGGAGACGCCACGCAACGCGCCGTGCCCCTGCGGGAGCGGCCGGAAGTACAAACACTGCCACGGACGCGCACCGACTGCACCCGCGGCTGCGCCGGGCGTGACGGCGACCGATGCAGCGAGGGCGGTCGCGCTGCTGCAGGCCGGCCGCGCCGCCGAGGCCGAGGCGCTGGCCTCGCAGTGGCTGGCGCGCGATCCGCGGCACGGCGCGGCCTGGGCCTGCCTCGGGTTCGCGCAGTTGCAGCAGGGCAGGGACCCCCTGCCGGCGCTCGATTCGGCCGCGCGCCTGCTGCCGCAGGATGCCAGCGTGCAGCACGCGCTCGGCCAGGCGCTGGAGGAGCGTGGCCAGCTCCCGCGCGCCGCGCAGTGCCTGCAGCGCGCCGTGGAGCTGCGGCCGGACTTCGCCGAGGCCCACGATGACCTGGGGCGCGTGCGCCTGGCGTTGGGCGATGTCGAAGGCGCCGTGGCCAGCGGCCGGAAGGCGATTGAATTGCGCCCGGAGCTTGCGGCCGCGCATGGCAACCTGGCGAATGCCGAACGCGCGCGCGGCGCGCTCGATGCCGCCATCGCGGGCTACCAGCGCGTCGTCGGGCTCGAACCGGAACTCGCGCTCGGGCACCGCGAGCTGGCGCGGGCGCTGATCGCGGCCGATCGCGCCGACGAGGCCCTGCCGCATCTCGAGCGGCTCGTGAAGCTGCAGCCGGATGCGGAAACGCTGAGCGACTACGCCACGCTGCTCGTCAGCCTGGGCCGCTACGCCGAAGCCGTGTCGCGCTACCGGGCGGCCATCGAGCGCGCCCCGAAGGATGCCCGGCTCCATTCGAACCTCGCGCATGCACTGCACTGTGCGGGCGAGCATCACGGTGCGATCGAAGCGGCACGCAAAGCCCTGTCGCTCGATGGGCGTTTGCCGGAAGCCTGGCTGCACCTGGGCAATGCGCTGCTGGCGCACAGTGAAGTGCCGCAGGCCGAAGCCAGCTATCGGGACGGACTGGCGCTTGCGCCGGAGCATGTCGGCCTGCTGGCCGCGCACGCCATGGCATTGCGGGCGCTGAGCCGCATCGATGACGCCGAAGCCGTGGCAGCCCGTGCGCTGGCCCTGCGCCGAAGTCCCGACCTGCTGGCGCTGTGCGGCAACCTCGCGGCCGACCGCGGCCGCTTCGATGAGGCAGGCGAATGCTTTGCCGAGGCGCTGGCGTTGGCGCCCGAGCTGCCCGAGGCGCTGGTGGGCGTGACACGTACGCGCCGCATGACGAATTCCGACCAGGCGTGGCTTGCAGCAGCGCAACGCGCGCTGGCGCATGGCGTTCCGGCCGCGCATGCGGCGAACCTGCAGCATGCCGTTGGCAAGTACCACGAGGACCTGGGGCAGGCCGATGCAGCCTTCGCCGCGCACGCCGCCGCCAATGCGCTGGCGCGCCGCAGCGGCCTCGGCTATGACCGCGCGGCGACCACGGCGCGCGTGGATGCGATCATCGCGGCCTACGACCGCGCCACGCTCGCCGCCTTGCGCATGGCCGGTGCAGGCGTCGCATCGACGCGCCCGGTGTTCGTCGTGGGCATGCCGAGGTCCGGCACGACGCTCGTCGAGCAGATGCTGGCCACGCACCCGGACGTGCACGGCGCGGACGAACTGCTGTTCTGGAACCTGGCCGCGGAGCCGGCGCGGCGCGGTTCAGTGGGCGAGCGCGCGGCGCTGATGGCTCGCCTCGGCGCGGAGTACCTGGCGCAGCTCGAGCGCCTGGCTCCTTCGGCCGCGCGGGTCGTCGACAAGCTGCCCGGGAATTTCGAGAACATCGGCCTGATCCACGCGGCCCTGCCCGGGGCAAAGTTCATCCATCTCGGGCGCGATGCGCGCGACACCTGCCTGTCGATCTTTTTCCAGGGCTTCACCTCGGCCCATGCCTATGCCACGGATCTCGGCGACCTGGCGCATTACTATCGCGAGTACCGGCGGCTGATGGCGCATTGGCGCGCGGTGTTGCCGCCCGGCGTGCTGCTGGACCTGCAGTACGAGGCGCTGGTGGCGGATGCCGAGGCGGGGATACGACGCATGCTGGCGCACATCGACTTGCCCTGGGATGCGCGTTGCCTGGAGTTCCATCGCACCGAACGCACGGTGCTGACGGCCAGCGCGTGGCAGGTGCGCCAGCCGCTGAACAGCGGATCGATCGGGCGCTGGAAGCGCTACGAGCGTTTCCTCGCGCCGCTGCTCAGCGCACTCGAAGGCGAAGCGGCCGGTCTGGGCGCTGCGACCTGAGGTGGCCGTTCAGCCGCACGGCGACACTGCGATGCCGGCCTGGCCGAGCCGGGCGCGGATCGCGCGCGCGAACTCGAGCGCATGCGGACCGTCGCCGTGCAGGCAGATCGAGTCGACGCGCACGCGGCAGACGCTGCCATCGGTGGCGGTGACGGCGCCGGACTGCACCAGCGAGAGCACCTGCGCGAGCACCGTTTCGGTGTCGTCGATCAGCGCGCCGGGCGTGCCGCGCGGCGCGAGGTGTCCGTCCGGAGTGTAGCGGCGGTCGGCGAAGCCTTCCTCGATGACCGCGAGTCCTTCGGCGCGGAACGCGTCGATCATCGGGCTGCCGGCCAGTCCCATGAGCTTCAGGCGGGGATTGAAATCGCGCACGCTGCGCGCGATGCACTGCGCCAGGTCGGGATCGCGCGCGGCCTGGTTGTAGAGCGCGCCGTGCGGCTTCACGTGCGCCAGCGTGGCGCCTTCGGCGCGCGCGATGGCCTCGAGCGCACCCAGCTGGTACAGCAGCCCGGCGCGCACGACGTGCAGTGGGAGCTGCAGTTCGCGGCGGCCGAAATGCTCGCGGTCGGGATAGCTCGGGTGCGCGCCGATCGCGACGCCTCGCGCCCGCGCGGCACGCACCAGCGCCAGCATGTCCTCGGCGCTGCCGGCATGCCAGCCGCAGGCGATGTTGGCGGACGAAACCAGTTCGAGGATGGCCTCGTCGGTGCCGCATCCTTCGCCGAGGTCGGCGTTCAGGTCAATGCGCATCGGGCTCGCTCCGCATGGCGTGCACGAAGGCCAGCAGCTTCTGCCAGGCTGAGAGGGCCGCAGCGCGCGTGCACAGCGTGAATTGTACCGAACCGCCCGGCGGAACCTGCGCCAGGCGCCCCTGATCCGCCGCGATCACGGTGGCGATGCGCGGATAGCCGCCGGTGGCGTGCGCGTCGGCCATCAGCACGATCGGCGCGCCGCCCGGCGGCACCTGGATCAGGCCCGGGAACACCGCGTGCGATTTCAGTTCGTCGCGCACGGATCGGCGCAATTCCGGCCCGGCAAGCCGGAAACCCATGCGGTTGCTCTGCGGCGTCACGCGCCAGCTCGATTGCAGGAACGCGGTGCGCGCCTGCGGTTCGAACTCGTCGAACTCGGGGCCGGCGAGCACGCGGATCGGGCCCGCGGCGGGGTACGGGGCGCTGCAGACCGTCGGGCGCGCGTTGCCCGCGGGCGGCAGCACGCGCAGCACATCGCCGCGCCGGAGTATGCGGCCCTCGAATCCACCCAATCCCGTTTGCAGGTCGGTGCTGCGCGAACCCATGACGATCGGCACGTCGATGCCGCCGGCGACGCACAGGTAGGCGCGCGCGCCGTCGGGCGCGGCGGAGAGTTCCAGCTGCGCGCCGGCCTTCGCCAGCACGCTGCGTCCCGTGTCGATGGCCGCGCCGTCGAGGCGCGCGCGGCATTGGGCGCCGCTCAAGGCCATGAGGCACTCGACATCGAAGCGGATCGACGCCGGCGGCAGGCACAATTCGAGGGCGGCGGCATCGACGGCGTTGCCGACCAGCGCATTGCCGATCATCAGCGCGGCGGGATCCATCGCGCCACAGCGGCCCACGCCCAGATGGCGGCTGCCGCGCCGGCCCAGGTCCTGCACGGTCGTCTGCACCGCGGGCTTGAGCATCGTGATCAGGCGCGGCCACCCGCATCGATGAAGCGCACCGTATCGCCCGGCAACAGCAGCGATGGCGATGCCGCGGCCGCATCGAACAGCCGCATCGAAGTGCGTCCGATCAGCTGCCAGCCGCCGGGCGAAGTCCACGGATACACGCCGGTCTGTTCGCCGCCGATGGCGACCGAGCCCGCCGGCACGGCGAAGCGCGGCTCGCTGCGGCGTGGCGTCGCGAGGCAGGGATCGAGTCCACCCAGGTAGGCGAAGCCCGGCAGGAAACCGAGGAAATAGACGGTGTAATGCCCAGCGCAATGCCGCCGCACCACCTCGGCGGGCGACAGGCCACTGTGACGCGCGACAGCGTCGAGGTCCGGGCCGGCCGTGCCGCCGTATTCGACCGTGATCTCCACCTGGCGCGTTGGCGGCGTCGCCGGGACCGAGCGGAGCCAGCACTCGCGCAGTTGCTGCGGCAGGCTCTCGAGGTCGGGCGCCGCCGGATCGAGCTCGACGCTGAGATTGTTCATCCCGGGCACGACCTCGCGCACGTGCGGGCGCGCACGCAGCTCGCCGGCCATCATCCAGATGCGGCGCTGGTTCTCGAGCGTCGTGTCACCGCGCAGCTCCAGCGTGGCGGCGGTCTCGCTCACCCAGCCGATGCGGACATCGCTGGCGCTCAAGCAGGCGGATCCTGCGCGGTGGTCTGCACTGCGGGCATGACGTATTCTAGCGCCCTCCTGCCTCACGCCTGCCGGGCCTGTGCAGCGGGGCGCTCCAGTCCGCTTCCAACTTCCGGGATCACCAGATGGCCAGAACACATCGCCGCGCAATGAACCTGCTGCTGTGCCTGGGTGCGCTGTACGCGGGATCGATCCGTGGCGCGACGCCCGCGGCGGATCCGGCCGGCGATGCCGTTACGGTGCCCGAGAGCGCGGCCGGAGCGGTCGTCAAGGTGTTCGCGACCATGCGCTATCCCGACCCGTACAAGCCCTGGACGAAGCAGGCACCGACCGACATCACGGCCACGGGCGTGGTCATCGAGGGTCACCGCATCCTCACCAATGCGCACGTCGTGATGTATGCCTCGCAACTGCAGGTGCAGGCCAACCAGGCCGGCGACAAGATCGGCGCGTCGGTCGTCGCGGTGGCGCCCGGCATGGACCTGGCCGTGCTCAGGCTCGATGACGACGCGTTCTTCGCCACGCACGCGCCGCTCGTGCGCGCAAAGGCGCTGCCGCACATCAAGGACGCCGTGCTGGCCTACGGCTATCCGACCGGCGGCCAGGAGATGTCGATCACCAAGGGCATCGTGTCGCGCATCGAGTTCGTGCCCTACGATGGCTCGGTCATGGGATTGCGCGTGCAGATCGATGCGGCCATCAATCCCGGCAACAGCGGCGGTCCGGCCGTGGCCGGCGACCAGATGGTCGGACTGACCTTCAGCCGCGCCGGGGGCGACACGCAGAACATCGGCTACATCATCCCGAACGAGGAAATCGAGCTGTTCCTGCATGACATCGCCGACGGCCATTACGACGGCAAGCCGGCGATGTACGACGACCTGCAGACGCTGGAGAATCCGGCGCTGCGGACCTATCTCAAGCTCGACAAGAGCGTCGAGGGCATGGTGGTCAGCCGGCCCTATCGGGACGACGCGAGCTACCCGCTGAAGAAATGGGACGTCATCACGCGTATTGGCGATACGCCGATCGATGACCAGGGCATGATCAGCCTGGCTCCTGACCTGCGGCTGAGGTTCTACTACCGGCTCCAGCAGCTCGCACAGAACGGCAAGGTGCCATTGACCATCGTGCGCGCCGGGCATGCCATGCAGATCCAGTTGCCGGTGCTGGCCAACAGGCCGTGGTTGATCCCGGACCTGGCAGGCGCCTATCCATCCTATTTCGTCTATGGTCCGCTGGTGTTCACGCGGGCGACGGCGCAGTTCATGTGGCCGCTCGAATCCAACACCAAGGCCCTGGGCGCGCTCACCTGGGTGCGAAGTCCGTTGCTGGCCAACCGCTTCGATCCGCCGGACGGGCAGCGCGACGAGCTGGTAGTGGTCTCATCGCCGATGTTCCCCGACAAGCTGTCCAAGGGCTACGGCAATCCGGTCGGCGCGGTCGTCGAATCGGTGAACGGCAAGCCGGTGCGCAGCCTGCGCCAGCTGGTCGAGATGCTGCGCGACCTGCAGGACGAGTTCGTGGTGTTCGACATGGCGGGCCGGTCCGAAACGCTGGTGTTCTCGCGGCGCGAGGTCCTGGACGGCACGGACGCCATCCTGACCGACAATGGCGTGCGCACGCAGGGCTCGCCGGACATGCAGGCCGTGTGGCAGAAGCAGGCCAGGTGAAGCGGGTGCACGATGGCCGCCGGGCGGCGCCGGCCGCCGCCTAGCCGCGCGCCGCAACTTCCCCCGCGGCCCGGTGGGCCTCATCGATGGCGGCGTGGGCGTAGGCCGTCCACGCGGCATCCGAGCCGGCGAGGCTGATGCCGCCGACCGCCGCGCGCGCGGTGTCGGCCGCGCCCGCGGGCAGGAATTCGATCGGGAAGGCGTAGCCGTGCCCCCAGCGGTTCACGGTGATGGCTGCGATGTCGCGGTCCGCGTCGAACCCGCCGGGGCCGAGCATGCGGGTCAGCTCGTCGCGCAGTGCGGTCTCGAAATCCGCGAACGGGCGGCTGTAGAGCACCGCACGCGCCGCGCGCAGGGAAGCGTACGGGTCCGCGATGAAAGCGGGCGGATCGGGAATGTGCGAGAGGTGCACGAGGATGGGCTCGTCGGGTGACTTCGCGAACCGGTAACGCCCGAGGCTGACCGGGTAGTCCAGCTTCGCGGCGTCGTAGAACCCGGAAGGGTTGTTGATCAGGTGTACGCCGAGCCTGGCCCACGGGCGCCAGTTGCGCATCGCGACGGTGACGTACACCAGCGGCGCGCGCACGCCGCGGGCGACGGCATCGCGCTGCGCGGCCGGCAGGTCCGGGCAGATATAGGGCAGCATCGCGAAGTGACCGGCGTAGATCGCGCTGCGTGCGCGAACGCGCCGCGGCTTGCCGTCGGCGATGTACAGCGCGTCGACATGCGCCCCCTCGTTGTGCAGCCGCACGACGGTGCTCGACAGCCGCAGCCGCACTGCCGAGCCGGCGCGATCGAGCCGATCGTAGTGGAAGCGCGCCGTGACGATGTCCTCCATCGTGGTTCCCGCGGCTGCCTGCGGAATCATCCGGCGCACCAGCAACCGCGCGATCGAGGCATTGCCGTCCGGGAAGTGGTAGATGTACGGCTCCGATTCCTCGCTGGTGTCGATCGCGTCGCCGAGCCCCAGGCCCTGGAAGCCGGGATACCCGCTGGCAGACGCAAATAACGCCGGGATCATGTCGGCCTTGGCGGCGTACAGGTCCTTGGTGCGCCCAAGGAACATGCGCGCCACCGCGGGCTCAACCCGCCAGTAATCCTCGAGGAAACTCTGGTAGCTGATCTTCCTGAGCAGTTCGAGTTTTTGCCCGGTGTCCAATCCAGGCATCACGTCGCGCGCCTCGGTGTACAGCGCGACCAGGCTGCGCTGCTCGGCCGGAGTGAGCGGGCAGTCGGCGGCAAATTGCGCGACCGGCTTGCCCCGGTGCAGTTCGGCGGGGATATCCATGGGCAGTGACCGCTGCGGGTCGCCGGTGACGAGGCGGTCCTGCCCGAAGGCTTCGCGCGTGAAGAACAGGCCGCTGGACATGCCGAGGCCGGGATAGAGCGGCGTGTCGATCGCCGCCTCGAAGCGCGACAGCCGGATGCCCAGCTCATCGAGCAGGCCGAGCGCCACCGGGCTCCACATGGACTTGGGCGACTGGATCGATTCGCTCCCGCCGTAACCGATCAGCGTGCGGCCATCGACGTCGAATTCATTGCGGCGGGCGTGCCCGCCGAAGTCGTCGTGGTTGTCGAGCACCAGCAGCCGGGCCTTGGGCAGGGCCTTGCGCACGAAATGCGCGGCCGCGAGCCCGCCGATGCCCGCGCCGATGACGAGGCAATCGACGTGCTCGTCGATGGGATGGTCCGCCATGCGGAAACCCGCGCCATCGCGCACCGCGTGCGCCACGGCGTAGTCCTCGGCACGGCTACCGCGCAGGCCGTGCAGGGCAGGGGGGTAGGCGCTTCGCGGCGCGGTGGCCTGCGGCCACGTCGTGGCCGGCGCGGTGGCGGCGGCGACGGCGCAGGCAAAGCCGTCGATGAAATCGCGACGTGTGATGTGGTCTGTCATGGATCGGCACCCCGATGTCAGCACCGCCGTGCGGCCTGGCGCGATAAGATAGCGCGTCAACCGCTTCCGCACCCAGGAGTATTGCACGATGCGCATTGGGCTGATCGCAGCGTTCCTGCTGGCCACGGCCGCCGCGCAGGCGTGGACCGGTGAACCGGAGGTCCGTTTCCTGTCGAGCGCCGAAGCGTCCGCCGCGCTCACCGGCGGCAATGAACGCTCGTACTACGCGCAGTTGCAGATGGCGGAAATGCGCGCCAAGACGGGGCTGGAGTTCAATGGACTCAGCCTGGAAGCGGCCCGCGACGCCGCGCGCAAGGCCTACGGCGCGGCAACCCGGGATTTCAGCGACGACGAGCGCGCGGCGCTGCGGGATGCCGTCGAGTCGATGCAGCCGGTCCTCGCCGCGAAGGCGCCGCTGTATGCGCGGACGCCCTGGTGCTTCATCAAGGTGGGCGCTGCCATCGAAGGAGGCCTGCCGCACACGCGGGGCCGCTGCATCGTGCTGGCCGAGAGCGTCGTGGCCTCGCTGGCGCAAGCGCATGCGAAGGCGAAGTTCGACCATGCATCTGGCGTCTGGCTGCTGCTGCTGCACGAACAGTCCCATGTGCTGCAGCGCCAGCATCCGGCGCTGTTCGCCACCCTGTACACGCAGGTCTTCGGTTTCCGCAAGGCCGCGCTCGTGCCGCCGGACTGGCTGCGCGAGCGGCGCGTCATCAATCCCGACGCGCCCGCCGTGGAGTGGATCTATCCGCTGGGCGCAGGCGCCGCACGCCACTGGATCGTGCCCGATATCGAGCTGTCCTCGCTGGAGCACCCGCGCATGCCGGAGGACTTCAAGATCGTGGCGCTCGGCGTGCACGAGGCCCGGCACAACCACTGGGTCGTCGATGATGCCATCATGCCCGCGGCGCAGACCGACCTCGAGAGCGTCGCGGGCTATGTCGATGCCTTCCCCGTCAAAGGCGAGGCCTTCCACCCCAACGAGATCGCGGCCCAGATGCTGGCGGAGCTCATCGCGGGCGGCAAGATGCAGAACCCGGACCACCCGCTGTGGGGGCGAACCCGGCAATGGGCTGCGCAGGCACTGCAGTGAGCGCGGCGCCGAAGCGCCTGCGGTTGCCGATATGGCTCGCCGCAGCCGGGCTGGCCTGCGCGGTGCAAGCAGCCGCAGCGCCGGCCGCGCCGCACGGCTACGCAGCGGCCGACCTGGTGCTCACCGGCGCCCGCATCTACACCGCCGATGGCGAGCGCAGCATGGCCGAGTCGCTCGCCGTGCGTGACGGCCGCATCGTCTACGTCGGTACGAAGGCGGGAGCGCGCGGGTTCATCGGCCCGGCCACGAAACTCCGCGACCTCGGCGGTCGGCTGGTGCTGCCGGGGCTGATCGATTCGCACGTGCACGCCGACGAGATCGTGCGCCTCGATGTGTGCGACCTGAAGAACCAGCCGAAATCGCTGGCGGAGATCACGGCTTTCGTGCAGGCATGCATCCGCGACTACCACATCGCGCCGGGCGAATGGGTGGTCGTGCGCCACTGGAACTACAGCTACGGCAATCAACCCGATGCCGCGCACCCGAGCTTGCGCGTGGCGCTCGACCTGGCGACCACGCGCAGCCCCGTGCACCTCGACGGTGACGACGGCCACCACAGCGCATTCAACAGCCTCGCGCTGGCACGCGCGCGCAACGCCGCCGGCGCGGTGGTCGGCTATTCGCGCGCCACGCTGCGCGGTGAGCTGCGGCAATACCAGCGGCTGGTCGGCGTCGACGTGGCCGGCGAGCCCAACGGCACGATCAACGACGACGGGCGCAATCCGATCGATATGCCCTCGACCTTCGGCCTCGATCTCGCCGTGCTCATGAAGGACCCGGGCCGCGTCACCGCCTTGTTGAACGGCGCAGGCATCACCGGCATCCTCGATCCCCGCGTCTCGCCCGAGGCGTTGAAGCTCTACGACACCCTCGAGCGCCGCCACCTGTTGACCGTGCGCGCGCATGTCGCGTTGTATTTCGATCCCGATGTGATGCAGACGCCTGCCGGGCAGCCCGACTGGGAGCGCATGGTGTCGACCGCCGTGGCGCTGCGGGCCCGGTACGCCAACGACCCACTGATACGCGCCGACACCGTCAAGATCTTCGCGGACGGCGGCATGGAGGGTAATCCGCACGCAGTGCCGCCGACCCTGCCGCAGGTCGCGGCCCTCCAACCTTACCTGCAACCGATCTTCGCCACCGGCGCGGACGGGCGCCTGGCGGTCACGGGCTATGTCGATACCGCGTCGGCGTTGTGCGTCGACGTGCGCGCGCATCCGGAGCAGTACGATACCGCCGCGGGCGCGGCAGCCTTCCTCGCGGAGCATGGCTACCATCCGGGCCAGTGCGCGATCTCGAGCGGCCAGCTGCAGGACGAGCGTGCGGTGATCCTTGAACTGGTGCGGCGCTTCCATCTGGCCGGATTCGCGGTGCACATCCACACGATCGGTACCGTCGCGGTGCGCACCGCGATCGATGCGATCGAGGCGGCGCGCGCGGCCGATGGCGTCTCGAGCGAGCACGACGCGCTCGCGCACGTGCAGCTCGCGCACCCGGACGACATTGCGCGGGCCGGTCGCGACCACCTGTACATGGCGTTCACGTACGCGTGGGCGGTCGCGGAACCGGAGTACGACCTGTCGGTGGTGCCGTTCATCGACCGGGTCAGCGGCAACGACCATGCGGCGCTCCATCCGCGCGACGGCTTCTACGAGAACAACGCCTATCCGGTCCGGTCGGCACTGGCGGCCGGGGTGACGCTGGCGGCAGGCTCGGATGCCCCGGTCGACACGGACGATCCGCGGCCCTTCGTCAACATGGCGGTGGCGGTGACGCGGCGCGTCCCGGGGCTCCCGCCGCTCAATCCCGCGCAGTCGATCCCGATCCGCGATGCGCTCGATTCCTACACGATCAACGGCGCCCGCTACCTCAACATCGATCGCGAGGCCGGGTCGATCGAGCCGGGCAAGTCCGCCGATTTCATCATCGTCGACCGGGACATCCTGAAGCTCGCCGACGAAGGCCGGGCGGATGACATCGCCGGCACGCACGTGCTCGAGACCTGGTTCATGGGACGCAGGGTCTTCCGCCGGCCGACCGACGCGCGGTGAACGCCGCGCCGCGCACGATGCGGGCGGTGGTGACCACGGGCCAGGGTGGTTACGAGCAGCTCGTGTACCGCGACGTGCCGGTGCCGGAGCCCGGCGCTGGCGAGGTGCTGCTGCAGGTACTGGCCGCAGGCGTCAACAACACCGACATCAACACGCGCGTCGGCTGGTATCCCGGGTCCGGCGGCTGGAATGCGCCGACGCCGTTCCCGCTGGTCCAGGGCACCGATTGCTGCGGCCGCATCGTGGCCGTTGGGCCCGGCGGCGACGCGCGCACGCTGGGACGGCGCGTGCTGGTGCGGCCCTGCATGGGCGAGCGCTGGCTCGGCGTGGATGTCGACGGCGCGTTCGCACAGTTCGTAAAGGTGCCGGCGGCGCACGTGTTCAGCGTGCACTGCGAGTGGAGCGACGCGGAGCTGGGATCGATCCCGTGCGCCTACGGCACGGCCGAGAACCTGTTGCAGCGCGCCCAGCTGCAGCGGGGCGAGCGCGTCCTCATCACCGGCGCCTCGGGCGGCGTGGGCTCGGCCGCGGTGCAGTTGGCCAGGCGGCGTGGCGCCGCCGTCGCGGCCGTCGCGGCGCCGGAGAAGGCGGTGCAGCTGCTAGCCATCGGCGCCGACCGGGTGGTGGGGCGCGATGCCGATCCCGTTGCCAGCCTCGGCGCGGAGAGCATCGACCTGGTCATCGACAATGTCGCCGGGCCCGCATTCCCGTCGATGCTGCGGGTATTGAGGCGCGGCGGCCGCTACGCCTCCGCGGGAGCGATCGGTGGAGCCCTGGTCAGCCTCGACATGCGCACGTTCTACCTGCGGGACCTGACCCTGATCGGCTGCACGAACTGGGGCGAGGCGGTGTTTCCCGACCTGGTCGGCTACATCGAGCGCGGTGAAATCAGGCCGCTGGTCGCCCGCAGCTTCCCGCTCGGGCAGATCGTCGACGCGCAGCGCGAATTCCTCGACAAGCGGCACGTCGGGAAGATCGTGCTCATTCCGCCGCCGCCGCCGCGATCGTAAGCGACGGCGGGGACCCGGCAACCGAGCGCGGCGTGCTAAGCTCGCGCGACCTGCGGGGAGACGGTCATGAACGACAATGACATCGTCATCGAAGCGTGGAACACGATACTGTTCGAGAAGTTCGTGCGCTTCAAGCACCTGCTGGTCTCGGGCCTGGCCGGCCACAGCGACGAGGTGTTGTCGCGCCAGCCATTCCCGCCCGGCGCCCGTGTGCTCGACGTCGGCTGCGGCTTCGGCGACAGCACGCTGCGCATCGCGCAGGCCGTGGGGCCGGGCGGGCAGGCGGTCGGCACCGATTGCGCGGCGAACTTCATCGCCTGCTGCGAGCGCGACGCCCGCGCCGCCGGCATCGCCAATGCCTCGTTCTTCGTCGCCGACGCGCAGTCCGATGACCTGCGCGGTCCCTACGACCATGCGTTTGCACGCTTCGGCACGATGTTCTTCATGACCCCCGGTGCGGCGCTGCGCAACGTGCGCAAGTCACTCAGGTCCGGCGGCGTGTTCACCCAGATCGTCTGGCGCCGGCGCGAGGACAATCCCTGGATCCACGAGGCCGAGCTGTGCGTGCGCGGCATCGTGCCGGTCGTGTCGCACGAGGATACCGACCAGGTGCATTGCGGCCCGGGGCCTTTTTCAATGTCCGGCCCCGACATGGTGAGCGGCATGCTCAAGGCGGCCGGTTACCACCGCATCGGCTTCGAACGCTACGACGCGGACATCTGCATCGGGCGCGACCTGGGCGAGGCGGTCGAATTCGCCATGGCGCTCGGTCCCGCGGGCGAGATCATCCGGTTGGCGGGCGAAGCGGGGCAGCGCCTCAAGCCGCAGGTGACTGTTGCGTTGCAGGAGACGCTGGCGAAGTTCGTGCGGCCCGATGGCGTGTGGGCGCCCTCGAGCACCTGGTTCATCACCGCGCGCAACCCGGGCTGAGCCAGCGCGGCCATGCTGGGCCGCGCCGATCGACAGGCGTACACTCCGCTCGCCCGATCAGTGACGACGAACGGGCGCCTCGCCAACGAGGCCATAAGAAATACCCCCCAATAAAGGAGTCGAGACCATGAGCATCCTCCGTATCGTCTATGGCGTCGGCCTGTTGCTGGCGGTCGTGGCGGCCTTCGTCAATGTGCCGAATGCCGCGCTGCTGCTGGCCATCCTGGGATTCGTGGCCTCGTTCGCGGTGCTGCCGGAACACCATGTGCGGGTCATCGTGACGGCGCTGGCGCTGCACCTGCTGTCGAGCACCTTCGATGCCCTCCCGGGCGTGGGCATGTACGTGACCGCGATCCTCGCCAATCTCGCGGCGTTGGTGGCCGGTGCCGCGCTGCAGATCATCCTGCGCAACATCATCAATCGCCTGTTGAATCCGGCCTGAAGATCGAGGGGAGCCGGTGGGCGCGGGGCCGGACGCGAGGCCCGGCACCCACCGGCACCCGGGGCAGTTGAATTCGAGGGGGGCTAGGCACTAGAATCCGCCCCCGGTGGCCGGAACGGGCTGGCAAGCTTGTTTCGTGCAGTCGCAGATTGTGCGGCCAAGAGCTTGATTTGAAAGCCCCACTTGGGGCTTTTTGCGTTTTGGTGGGCCGCTGGCCCTTTTTTTTGGCTTTCGATCGGGATGGACGGCCGGGGTACTGCATGGCAGCGGGTTTGCGCGAGAAGCTGATCGGGCTCGTGGAACCGCTCCTGGGGAACCTCGGGTACGAGCTGGTGGACCTGGAGCTGTCGATCGGACATGGCGCCGGACTCCTGCGCGTCTACATCGACCGGGCGGCCGGTGTCGCCATCGAGGACTGCGAGCGCGCCAGCCGGGAGATCTCGGCGCTGCTCGACGTGCACGATCCGATCCCGGGCGCCTACCGGCTCGAGGTGTCGACGCCGGGGCTCGATCGGGTGTTGCGCACGCCGGCGCATTTCGGGCGCTTCGCGGGCCAGAAGGCCGAGATCGAACTGGCGGCGCCGCGCGACGGGCGCCGGCGGTTCACCGGGCGGCTGGCGCAGGTGGGCGAGGCCGGAATTGAATTGAGCGTCGACGGCACCACTGTACCGTTGGCCTTTGCGGATATTTTTCGCGCGCGGCTGGTGCCGGAGTGGCCGGAGAAGCCGGGCAAGGGTAGGAAGCGATGAACAAGGAAATCCTCCTGGTCGTGGATGCCGTCTCGAACGAGAAGGGCGTCGACAAGGAAATCATCTTCGAGGCGCTCGAAGCCGCGCTCGCGGCCGCGGCGCGCCGCAAGAACAGCGAGCTGTGGGACGTGCGCGTCGCCATCGACCGCAAGAGCGGCGAGTACGAAACGTTCCGCCGCTGGAAGGTGTTCGCCGATGATTCGCGCGAGATCGAGAACCCGGAAGCGGAACTCCGGCTCGAGGACGGGCTCGACATCGACAAGAACGCGCAAGTGGGCGGCTACGTCGAGCAGCCGATGGAATCGGCCGCGTTCGGCCGCATCGCCGCGCAGCAGGCCAAGCAGGTCATCGTGCAGATGGTGCGCGTGGCCGAGCGTGCGCAGGTGGTCGAGCAGTACAAGGATCGCACCGGCACGCTGGTGAGCGGGGTCGTCAAGCGCATCGACCGCAACGGCATCTACGTCGACCTCGGCAACAACGCGGAAGGGTTCGTGCCGCGCAGCGACATGATCGTGCGCGAACAGTTGAAGCCGCAGGATCGCGTCAAGGCGTTCCTGCGCGAGGTGCGCGCCGAGCCGCGCGGCCCGCAGCTGTTCCTGACGCGCACCGCGCCCGAATTCCTGATCGAGCTGTTCAAGCTCGAGGTGCCCGAGGTCGGGCAGGGCCTGATCCAGATCCTGGGCGCTGCCCGCGATCCCGGCATCCGGGCGAAGATCGCGGTGCGCAGCAACGATCCGCGCATCGATCCGGTCGGCGCCTGCGTGGGCATGCGCGGCTCGCGCGTGCAGGCCGTCTCGAACGAGATCGCCGGCGAGCGCGTCGACATCATTCCCTACGACGAGAACCCGGCGCAGTTCGTCATCAACGCGATGTCGCCGGCCGAAGTGCAGTCGATCGTCGTCGACGAGGAAAAGCACGGCATGGACATCGCCGTCGCCGAAGACAAGCTGTCGCAGGCCATCGGCCGCGGCGGGCAGAACATCCGGCTCGCCAGCCAGCTCACCGGCTGGGAGCTCAACGTCATGACCGAGTCCGACGCGGAGACGAAGAGCGAGGCGGAATCCAAGGCGCTGATCGCCATGTTCATGAAGCAGCTCGACGTCGACGAGAACGTCGCCAGCATCCTGGTGCAGGAAGGCTTCTCGACGATCGAGGAAGTCGCCTACGTGCCGGCCGCGGAGCTGGCGGGCATCGAGGAATTCGACGAGGACATCATCAAGGAGCTGCGCAACCGCGCGCGCGACGTGCTGCTCACGCAGGCGATCGCGAGCGAGGAATCGCTCGACGCGGCGATGCCGACCGAGGACCTGCTGACGCTCGAGGGCATGAGCCCGGACCTGGCCCTCGCTCTGGCGCGGCGCGGCGTGCGCTCGCGCGAGGACCTGGCCGACCAGGCGGTCGACGACCTGGCCGACATCGAAGGCCTGTCGGCGGAAGAGGCCGGAAGCCTGATCATGAAGGCGCGTGCGCCGCTGTTCGGAGCCCAGACCCATGGCTGAGGTCACCGTCAGCCAGTTCGCCGAGGCGCTCAAGGTGCCGGTCGACAAGCTGCTGGCGCAGCTCGACCAGGCCGGCATCGTCGTATCCGGCGCCGACGGCGTGATCAGCGAGGACGCGAAGCTCGAACTGCTGACCCACCTGCGGCGCAGCCACGGGAGCGGCGCGGCCGCCGAGGGCTCTGCCCCGGCGCGCATCACGCTCAAGCGCAAGACGCAGAGCGAGCTGAAGCTGGCCAGCACGCAGGGCCGGGCCCGCACCGTCAACGTGGAGGTGCGCGTCAAGCGCACCTACGTCAAGCGCGACGTGATCGAGGAGCAGAATCGCGCCGCGCAGGAACAGGCCGATGCGAAGCGCCGCGAGGTGGAGGCGGCCCAGCAGGCCGTCGCCGCCAAGGCGGAGGCCGAGCGGCGCGAGCGCGAGTCGCTCGAGTCGGCCAACCGCCGGCTGATCGAGGAAGAGCAGGCCCGGGCGCGCGCGCAGGAAGAAGCGCGCCGCCAGGCCGAGTTGCGCGCGCAGGAGGAAGCCGAGCGGCAACGCCGCGGGGCGGCCGAGCCGCGGCGCGAGGAGCCGGCACGGGCGGCGCATGCGCCGGCGCGCGAGAAGGCCGAACCCAAGGCGGAGGAGGGGCAGCGGCCGAAGTTCGGCGCGCGGCAGGAGCTGCACATCAGCGGCGACGTCAGCGCGCGGCACAAGAAGAAGAAGCGCCTCAAGGCGCGCACCGCGCCGGCCGACGCCGAGCCGCGCCACGGCTTCGAGAAGCCGACCGCGCCGGTCAAGCGCGAGGTCGCGATCGGCGAGACCATCACGGTCGCCGACCTGGCGCAGAAGCTGGCCGTCAAGGCGACCGAAGTCATCAAGGTGCTCATGAACATGGGCGTGATGGCGACCATCAACCAGACGATCGACCAGGACACGGCGATCCTCGTGACCGAGGAACTCGGGCACGCCGCCACCGCCGTCAAGGAAGAGCAGATCGAGGCCGACCTGCAGGCGACGGGCACGGAGCAGCAGCTCGAGACGCGCGCGCCGGTGGTCACCGTGATGGGCCACGTCGACCACGGCAAGACCTCGCTGCTCGATTACATCCGCGCCACCAAGGTGGCGGCGGGCGAGGCCGGCGGCATCACGCAGCACGTCGGCGCCTACCACGTGCAGACGCCGCGCGGCATGATCACGTTCCTCGACACGCCCGGCCACGCGGCCTTCACCGCGATGCGCGCGCGCGGCGCCAAGGTCACCGACATCGTCGTGCTGGTCGTGGCCGCCGATGACGGCGTCATGCCGCAGACGATCGAGGCGATCCAGCATGCGCGCGCCGCGGGCGTGCCGATCGTGGTCGCGGTGACGAAGATCGACAAGCCGGACGCCGATCCCGAGAAGGTGCGCAACGAGCTCGCCAAGCAGGAAGTGATCCCCGAGGAATGGGGTGGCCAGAACCAGTTCGTCAACGTCTCGGCCCGCACCGGCGCCGGCGTCGATGCCCTGCTCGAGGCGATCCTGCTGCAGGCCGAGGTGCTCGAGCTCAAGGCGCCGCGTGGCGGGCCGGCTTCGGCCTTCGTCGTCGAGGCGAGCATGGAGAAGGGCCGCGGCGCGGTGGTCACGGCGCTCGTCAAGAAGGGTACGCTCAAGCGCGGCGACTACATCCTGGCGGGCAGCGAATTCGGGCGCGTGCGCGCGATGTTCGACGAGGCCGGCAGTCCGATCGAGGAAGCGCCGCCGTCGATGCCGGTGGTGGTGCTCGGCCTGTCGGGCGCGCCGAACGCCGGCGATGAACTGCTGGTCGTCGAGAACGAGCGCCGCGCACGCGAAGTGGCGCTGCACCGGCTCGGCAAGACGCGCGACGTGAAGCTCGCCAAGCAGGGCGCGCGCACCGAAGACGTGTTCTCGACGCTCGGCGAGGCCAAGGCGGGCCAGGTCGCGGTGCTGATCAAGACTGACGTGCAGGGCAGCGCCGAGGCGCTGCGCGATGCGCTGAACAAGCTCTCGACCGACGAGGTGGCGGTGCGCATCATCGCCAGCGGCGTCGGCGGCATCACCGCCTCCGACGTGCAGCTGGCGGCGGCTTCGCGTGCGCGCATCATCGGCTTCAACGTGCGCGCCGACAGCGGCGCGCGTGAGGCGGTCAAGGAGACCGGGGTCGAGATCCGCTACTACAGCATCATCTACGAAGCCATCGATGACGTGAAGCAGCTGATGAGCGGCCTGCTGGCGCCCGAGATCAAGGAAGCGATCGTCGGCGTGGCGCAGGTGCGCGAGGTGTTCCGCTCGAGCAAGTTCGGCGTCGTGGCCGGGTGCCTCGTCACCGAGGGCGCCGTCAAGCGCAACAACCCGATCCGCGTGCTGCGCGACAACGTGGTGATCTTCGAGGGCGCGCTCGAGTCGCTCCGCCGCTTCAAGGACGACGTCAGCGAGGTGCGCGCCGGCACCGAGTGCGGCATCGGCGTCAAGAACTACCAGGACGTGCGCGTCAACGACCAGATCGAGTGCTATTCGCGCACCGAGATCGTCCGTAGTATCCAGTAGGCCGCCGGCGGGCGCTGTCATGCCGCAGTCCAATCAGAGGCACCAGCGCATCGAGGCGCAGATGCAGCGCGCGCTGGCGGAGCTGGTGCCGCGCGCGGTCAAGGATCCGCGCGTCGGGAACCTCACGATCACCGCGGTCGCGCTGCTCGATGACCTGAGCGCGGCACGGGTGTTCTTCCTGCCGTTCGGGCAGGCGCGCAATGCCGACGAGCAACTCGCCGGGCTGAAGAGCGCGGCTGGGTTCCTGCGCGGCGAAGTCGCGCGGGCGTTGCAGCTGCGCCATGCGCCGCGCCTGGAATTCCAGCTCGATACGGCGCTCGAGCGCGCGCAGTCGCTGACGCAGCTGATCGACAGCGCGGTCGCCTCCGACCGGGCGCTGGAGCACGGCGCGGCGGCGCATCCCGGTCCGGCGCCCGGCGATGAATCCTGAGGGTCCGGAGCCCTGCGGGATCCTGCTGCTCGACAAGCCGCTGCACCTGAGTTCGAACGCGGCCCTGCAGCGCGTGCGCCGGCTGTTGGGGCGCCCGAAGGCGGGCCACACCGGCAGCCTCGATCCACTGGCGACCGGCATGCTGCCGATCTGCATCGGCGAGGCGACCAAGCTGGCGGGAGCCCTGCTCGAGGGCGCCAAGGGCTATACCTTCGAGATGCGGCTCGGCGAGCGCACGGACACGGGCGATGCCGAGGGCGCCATCGTCGAGCGCGCCGCGGTGCCGCGGCTCGATGCCGCACGCATCGAGGCGGCGCTGGCCGCGCAGCGCGGCCAGCAGGCGCAGGTGCCGCCGATGTATTCGGCGCTCAAGCGCCAGGGCCAGCCGCTGTACAGGCTGGCACGGGCCGGGCTCGAGGTCGAGCGCGCGCCGCGGCAGATCGAGATCCACGAGCTGGTGCTGCTGGAATGCGGCGCCGATTCACTGCGGTTGCGCCTCAGGTGCTCCAAGGGCACCTACGTGCGCGTGCTGGCCGAACAGCTCGGCGCGTCGCTGGGCACCTGTGCGCACCTGACGGCGCTGCGGCGGGACTTCGTCGAGCCGTTCCGCGAGGCGCCGATGCACACGCTGGAGCAGCTCGAGGCCCTGGCCGGCGCGCCACCGCTGTTGCCGGCCGATGTGGCCGTCGCCCACCTGCCGGCGCTCGGCCTGAGCGCCGCCCAGGCCCGCGCGATCGGCCACGGGCAGCCCATCAGCGCTCCCGGGGCCCCGCTGGGCGGGTTGCGGCTCTATGACGCCAGCGGGCGGTTCCTCGGGCTCGGCAACGGCCTGGACGGTGGCATCGTCCGTCCGTCCCGGCTGTTTGCCGCGGCGATCGCCCAAACCCGTAACTGACTGTTCCGCTTGAGGGTTGGGAAGGCTCCCGCTACAATGCGCGCCTTCAAAATACGGTCCCAAATCAAGTTTCAGAGGGTTTTCGCTTAAATGGCCTTGTCGACGCAGAAAAAGGGCGAGGTGCTCGCCCAATATCGCCGGGATTCGAAAGATACCGGCTCGCCTGAAGTGCAGGTGGCGCTCCTGTCGGAGCGCATCAATGGTCTCAGCGAGCACTTCACCACCCACAAGTCCGATCATTCCTCGCGCCGCGGCCTCGTGCGCATGGTGAACCAGCGGCGCAAGCTCCTGGATTACCTCAAGGCCACCCGGCCCGCGAGCTACCAGCAGGTTGTCGAGCGCCTGGGACTGCGCCGCTAGCGCGGCCGTCTTCGTCAGGTGCGCGCCGCGCACCGTGCTCACTTCCCACTCCCACTCAAGCATTCCGAGGATTGAAGCGTGCCTGCTTTCAAAAAGTCATTTGCCTACGGCCCCCATAGCGTAACGATCGAGACCGGCGAGCTGGCGCGCCAGGCGAACGGATCGGTGCTCGTCACGATGGGCGATACCGTCGTGCTGGTCACTGCCTGCGCCGAAGCGGCGCCGCGACCGGGCCGCGACTTCTTCCCGCTCACCGTCAACTACCAGGAGAAGACCTACGCCGCGGGCAAGATCCCCGGCGGCTTCTTCCGCCGCGAAGGCCGGCCATCGGAGCGCGAGACGCTGACCTCGCGCCTGATCGACCGTCCGATCCGCCCGCTCTTTCCCGATGGCTTCCTCAACGACATCCAGGTCGTCGCGACCGTGCTGTCGCTCGATCCGGAGATCCAGGCCGACGTGCCCTCGATGATCGGGGCCTCGGCGGCATTGTGCCTGTCGGGCGTGCCGTTCAAGGGACCGATCGGCGCCGCGCGCGTCGGTTATCGCAACGGCCAGTACGAGCTGAACCCGAACCGCGCCGAGCTGCTCGCCTCGCAGCTCGACCTGGTCGTCGCCGGCACGGCGCAGGCCGTGCTGATGGTCGAATCGGAAGCCTCGGGCCTGTCGGAAGAGATCATGCTCGGCGCCGTCGTCTACGGCCACCAGCAGATGCAGGTGGCGATCAAGGCGATCAATGAACTGACCGCCGAGGCGGGCAAGGCGCGCTGGAGCGCGCCGGAAGTGGCCAAGAACACCGCGCTCGAGCAGGCCGTCAGCGCCAGGGCGCTCGCATCGCTCAGTGCCGCGTACCTGATCACCGAGAAGCAGCAGCGCTATGCGCGCATCAAGGAGATCAAGGCCGAAGTGACCGCCGCGCTGACCGCGGGCGAGTCGCCGGAGTTCACGGCCGAGCAGGTGGGCGATGAATTCTTCCGCCTCGAGAGCAAGATCGTGCGCGAGCGCATCCTCGATGGCAAACCGCGCATCGACGGGCGCGACACGAAGACCGTGCGCCCGATCACCGTCAAGGTCGGCGTGCTGCCGCGCACGCACGGCTCCGCGCTGTTCACGCGCGGCGAGACGCAGGCGCTGGTCACGACGACCTTGGGCACGACGCGCGATGCGCAGATCATCGATGCGCTCGAGGGCGACCGGCGCGAGCGCTTCATGCTGCACTACAACTTCCCGCCGTTCTCGGT
>DATKLZ010000046.1:0-11568 GCA_035542135.1 Steroidobacteraceae bacterium
ATGACCGAGGCGGTCGACATCGTCATCACTTGCCTGCCCTCCCCGGCCGCCTCGCGCGCCGTGCTCGAGGCTCCGGACGGCGTGCTCGCGGCGATGCGGCCGGGCAAGGTCTGGCTCGAGATGAGCACGACCGACCACGCCGAGATCGTGCGGCTCGGCGCGCTGGTCGCGGCCAAGGGTGGCATGGCGATGGACTGCCCGGTTTCCGGCGGCTGCCATCGGGCGGCAACGGGCAACATTTCGATCTTCGCCGGCGGCGAGCGTGCGGCCTTCGAGCAGGTGTTGCCCGTGCTCAAGATCCTCGGCCGGCAAATCCTTCACACGGGGCCGATCGGCTCGGCCTCCACGCTCAAGGTGCTGACCAACTACCTGTGCACGGTGCATCTGGTCGCGCTGGCCGAGGCGCTGACGGTCTGCAAGGTGGCGGGCGTCGACATGAACACGGCCTACGAGGCGATCCGCATTTCGTCGGGCAACTCCTTCGTGCACGAGACCGAATCACAGGTGATCCTGAACGGCAGCCGCGACATTGGCTTCACGATGGACCTCGTCATCAAGGACGTCGGCCTGTTCGACCAGTGGGCGCGATCGCTGCGCGTACCGCTCGAACTCTCGCCATTGGTGCTGAAGATCTTCGAGGACGGTCAGCGCCGCTACGGTCCGCGCGAGCACTCGCCCAACATCATCAGGCGCTACGAGGAACCCTGCGGCGTCAAGGTGCTGGGCAAGGGCTTCCCGGCCGAGATGGTCGACGACCAGGAGCCGGGTGAAGGCTACGAGGTCGTGCCGCGCTCCTGACCGAAGCCGACGATGCCCTTGATCTCGAGGAAATCGCTGATGCCCCAGTCGGCGTACTCGCGCCCGTTGCCGGACTGCTTGTAGCCGCCGAACGGCGCCATCGTGTCCCAGTCCGGATAGTTCACCTGCACCTGGCCGGCGCGCAGCTGCCGCGCCACGGCGCGCGCATGCTCGGGATTGCCCGACTGCACGTAGGCCGCGAGGCCGTAGACCGTGTCGTTCGCAATGTCGATCGCCTGTTGCTCCGAATCGTAGGGAATGATCGACAGCACCGGCCCGAAGATCTCCTCGCGCGCGATCGTCATGTCGGGCCGCACCGGTCCGAACACCGTCGGCCGCGCGTAGTAGCCGTGCTCGAGACCCGCGGGCCGCCCCGGACCGCCGGTCACCAGCGGCGCGCCCTCGGCGATGCCCGTGGCGATGAGCTTCTGGATCTTGTTGTACTGCATCTCGCTGACCACGGGCCCCAGCTGGATGCCCTCGGCGCGCGGATCGCCGACCGTGTGGTTCTCGGCTGCCTGCCTGGCGATCTTCAGCGCCGCATCGAGCTTGGCGCGTGGCACCAGCATGCGCGTCGGCGCGTCGCAGGACTGGCCGCTGTTGCCGAAGCAGGCCGCGACGCCCTGCGTCACCGCGTGGTCGAGGTCCGCATCGTCGAGGATGATGTTCGCCGACTTGCCGCCGAGTTCCTGCGTCACGCGCTTGACGGTGTCCGCCGCGCTCTTGGCAACCATGATGCCGGCGCGCGTCGAACCCGTGAACGACACCATGTCGACATCCGGGTGGCTGGCCAGCGTCTGGCCCACGGTCGGCCCGTCGCCATTGACGAGGTTGAACACGCCGGGCGGAACGCCCGCCGCGTGCACGACCTCCGCGAAGATGATGCCATCGAGCGGCGCGATCTCGCTCGGCTTCAGCACCATCGTGCAGCCGGCCGCCAGCGCCGGCGCCACCTTGGTGACGATCTGGTTCAGCGGCCAGTTCCACGGCGTGATCAGACCGACGACGCCGATCGCCTCGCGGATGATGCGCGTGTTGCCGCGTTGCTCTTCGAACTCGAATGACTTCAGCGCCGCGATGGTTGCCTCGAGATGCGCCCGGCCCGCCCACACCTGGGCATCGCGCGCGAACTGGAGCGGCGCGCCCATCTCGTCGGTGACCACCTGCGCGATCTCCTCCGCGCGCTGGTTGTAGAGCGCCAGGATCTTCTGCAGCAACTCCAGCCGGAACGCCTTCTTGGTCTGCGAATACGAGGGAAACGCGGCGCGCGCCGCGGCGATGGCCCGCGCCGCATCCGCCGCGGAGCCCATGGCAATCTTCGCAAACGGCTTCTCGGTGGCCGGGTTGATCACGTCCTTGGTCGCCGCCGTGAGCGGTTCGACCCAGGCACCGTTGATATAGAATCGCAGCAGGTTGTTCATGCCGCGCATGGTACTGCAGATCGACCCATCGGCGAAGCGACGCGGGACGATCCGCAGCGTTGGCCACGGGCCGCATCCGAGTGCGTCTGCGCGCACGGCTTCATGCGGACGGCTGTGCTCCCGAACTGACATCCACGCTGTCGCCAGCATCGATCAGCAGCCACAGCGCGGCACTCAGGCAGGCGAAGCCGGTGCCGACCAGGAACGCCGCGTTCCAGTGGCCATGGCCCGAGAGCCAGCCGACGACCGGAATGCCGATCACGCCGCCCAGGTTGCCACCCGTATTCAGCACGCCGCCGACGGCCATCGTATTGCTGCGGCCGATCGTCATCGCTGCGGCCCAGTAAGAGCCTTCGGTCAACTCGACCAGCCCGTAGCAGAGCGCGAGTACGGCGATGGCGACATAGGCGCTGGCGGCGTGCACCGCGACGACCAGCAGCACGCCCGCCGCCGGCAGCGCCACGAGCGGCGTGAGCCGGAGGCCCCGGCGGCTGCCGAGGCGCACGAACAGCGCGCTGGCAATCGCGCCGCCGATGCCGGCGCCGATGCCGGCCGTGATCGGCGGCGCCATCGCCAGCCAGCGGCTGTTCAACTCGGAAAAGCCCCGCTGTTGCACGAGGTACAGGAAGCACCAGTTGGCCAGCAGGTAGAACACGTAGTTCATCGCCAGGTACGACAGCGCCAGCCACAGCACGTTGCGATTGCGCAGGATCGCCAGCAGGTCGCGCGCCGACAGCCTGGCGTTGGCCTGCTCCGACCCGGTGTGCTGCAGCAGCGCGAGTTCCTGCGGCGACACCGCGGCGTGCTCGCGCGGGCTGTTGCGCCCGTACCAGGTCCAAAGGAGATACAACGGAATGGCGGGAATCGCCGTCCACAGCAGCGCGCGTTGCCAGCCGATCGTGGCCATCAGCGTGGCGATCATCGGCGGCGCCAGCGCGGCGCCGAGCGACAGTCCCATCGTCTGCAGGCCCTGCACCAGCGCCCAGTGCCGCGGCGGGAACCAGCTCTCGAACACGCCAGTCGACACCGGGAAGATCGGCGCATGGCTCACGCCCAGCGTGAACTGCGCCGCGAACAGCATCACGAACAGCGCTGCGCCGGCCAGCGCCAGCGGCGCCGCCGCGGTCAGCCCCACGCACAGCGTCGACAGGCAGCCGATGCCGAGGAAGGTCCAGCGCGCGCCCCGGCGCTGGCCCAATACGCCGCCGGGCAACTGGAACAGCGCATAGCCCATCACGAAGGCCCATTCGAGCAGCGCGATCTGCATCTGGCTGAAATGCAGCTCGGGGATGATGCGCGCGGCCGCGACCGTGATGCTGCGCTGCTGCAGGTAGGCGAGGAAGCCGATACCGAACAGGAAGCCGAAGATGCGCCAACGGACCGGAAAGATCACGCGCCTGTCCTGCATCCTTGCCCCGCCCGTGCCCGGCGCCTTTGCCCGCCGCCATCATAGTCGTACACAATGCCGTCCGTGGACAAAACCGATCAAGGCGCATTGTGGCTCGGGCTCGACACCGGCGGCACCTATACCGATGCGGTGCTGCTCGAGGACGGCCGGCGCGTGGTGGCCAGCGCGAAGGCATTGACCACCCATTGGGACCTGTCGATCGGCCTCGGGGATGCGATCCGCGCCGTGCTCGGCTCGCTCCCGCACCGGCCGGTGCGCGCGCAGGTGCAGCTCGTATCCGTGTCGACGACGCTCGCGACCAATGCCGTCGTCGAGGGACGCTTCAGCCCCGTGGCCAGCGTGCTGATCGGGTTCGACGAGGCCATGCTGGCGCGCTCCGGCCTGCGCCATGACGTGACCAGTCCGATCCTGCGGATCGACGGCGGGCACAATGCGGCCGGCGAGGAACTGCAGCCGCTCGACGAACACGGGCTGGAAGCGGCCGTGCGCGGTTGCGCCGCGCGCGTCGAGGGCTTTGCCGTGGCGAGCTGCTTCTCGGTGCGCAACGCCGCCCACGAACTGCGGGCACGCGCGCTGATCCGCTCGCTGTCGGACAAGCCGGTGACCTGCGCGCACGAACTGAGCTCGAAGCTCGATGCGCCGCGGCGTGCACTCACCGCCACGCTGAATGCACGCCTGACGCCGCAGATCCGCCATCTCGTCGACGCGCTGGTCGCGGTGCTCTCGGCCGAGCAGATCGATGCGCCGCTGATGATCGTCAAGGGCGACGGCTCGCTGATGAAGGCCGACATCGCGCTCGAATACCCCGTCGAGACGATCCTGTCCGGTCCCGCGGCGAGCGTGGTCGGCGCCGGCTACCTCACCGGGTACCGCGATTTCCTCGTCTCCGACATGGGTGGCACGACCACCGACTGCGCCGTCGTCAGCAACGGGCGGCCGGCGATCAACGCCGAAGGTGCGCTGATCGGCGGGTGGCGCACGATGGTGCAGGCCGTCGACGTGCGCACCGTCGGCCTCGGCGGCGACAGCCTGGTGATGCTCGATCGCCATGCGCAGCTGCTGGTCGGACCGCGCAAGGCCATGCCGCTGTGCCTGCTGGCGCAGCGCGCGCCCGCGGTGCTGGCCGACCTGCGCGTGCTGGCCACGGTGCAGCACCTGCCCGACCACGCCACGCAGTACGCATTCCGCAATCCGGGCCGCCAGGCGCCCGCGCACCTCGCCGGCCCGGAACTGCGCGTCTGGCAGGCTCTGACGCCTGAACCGCGGCGCGTCTCGCAGCTCGTGCACAGTGGTCCCGGCCGCGAGGCGCTGCGGCGCCTGGCCGACGCCGGGCTCGCCACGATCGCCGCGTTCACGCCGACGGATGCGATGCACGTGCTCGGCCGCCAGCACGGCTGGGAGCGCGAGGCCGCCGAACTCGGCGCCGGCATGCTGGCCGTCGAAGAGCGCAACATCCGCGGCGCGCGCGAGACGGCGAGCGCGCAAGCCTTCAGCGAGCGCGTCATCGAGCATGTGTTGCGCGAATCGGCGCGCGTGGTGTTGGCGACGGCATTGGCGCACGATCCCGGCGTGGAAGCGCGCAAGGGCTCGTGGGGACTGCTCGGCGACCGGCTGGTCGAGGACATCGTGCGTGGCGCGCGCTTCTCCGCGCTGGTGCGCGCTGATGTCGGCCTCGCACGGCCGCTGGTCGCGATCGGGGCGCCGGCCGCCGGCTATTACCAGGAAGTCGCGCGCCGCCTCGGTGCACAGCTCGCCATTCCCGAGCACGCCGCGGTCTGCAATGCAGTCGGCGCGGTCGCCGGCGTCGTCGCGCAGACCGTGGACGTGCTCGTGGACCAGCCCACCTTTGGCGTGTTTCGTGTGCACGACCCGGCCGGCAGCCGCGACTACGAATCGGCCGGACCGGCGATCGAGCATGCGCGCCGCGTCTCGGTCGAACTCGCCCTGGCGGCGGCGCTGCGCGCCGGCGCCGCGGATCCGCACGTCGAGACCAGCGTGACCGAGCGGCGCGCGCAGATGGGCACCGACCTGGATTACCTCGCCGAGGCGCTGGTGCGTTCGACCGCCACCGGCCGTCCCTTCGCCGGCCATTTGCACGCGGAGCGCTGAGCGCGCCCGCGCGCTTGCCTCAATCAGCCGCGCAACAGGGCATTGTCGGGGTCATAGAGCGGTTCGCGCCCGACCACGGCCCGCCGCCGTTCGCCGAGGATCTCCACCTCGAGCTGCGTACCGGCTACGGCAAGGTCGGTGCGCACGTAGGCGAGCGCGATGCTGCAACCGAGCCTATAGCCATAACCGCCCGAGGTCACGAGGCCAACGACCTCGCTCCCCCGGTACACGATCGACACCGCGGCGGCGTCGGCATCGGCGGCGTCGACGACCAACGGCACGAAACGCTCGCGCGGACCGGCGGCCGCCTCGCGCCGCAGCGCTTCCTGCCCGATGAATCCGCCCGGCTTGTCGAGCTTGACGAAGCGATCGAGCGAGGCCATGAACGGCGTGTATTCGGTGGTGAGGTCGCCCTTCCAGGCGCGGTAGCATTTCTCGAGGCGCAGGCTGTCCATCGCGTACAGGCCGAAATCGGCGATGCCGAAGGCCTCGCCCGCCTCCCACAACAGGTCGTAGACCGACAGCAGGTGTTCGAGCGGGACGTGCAGCTCCCAGCCGAGCTCGCCCATGTAGTTCACGCGCAGCGCGATCGCCCGCGTATAGCCGATCTCGATGCTGCGCATCGACAGCCAAGGAAATGCGGCATTGGAAAGATCAGCCGGCGTCAGCTTCGCCAGCAGTTCGCGCGACTTCGGGCCAACTACGATGAGGGTGCCGTACCGCGACGATTGATTCTCGATGCGCACGCTGCCGTCGGATGGCAGGTGCTCGCGCAGCCAGTGCTCGTCGTGACGCTCGCCCGCGGCCGCGCTGATCAGCCAGAAACGGTCGGGCGCGAATGCGGTCAGTGTCATCTCGGTGACGATGCCGCCGCTGGGCGCGCAGAAATAGTTCAACGCCGTGCGCCCGGGCTTCGGCACGACGCCGGCGACCATGTGGTCGAGCCAGGCGGCCGCGCCGATGCCCGTGACCTCGAATTTCGTGAACCCCGCGAGGTCGAGCACCGCGACGCGCTTCTGCACGGCCTCGCATTCGCGCTTGACGGCCGCGTGCCAGGCCGGACGCCTGAAGGAGAGTTCGGGGCCCGCGGAATCACCGGCCTGGGGGAAATAGACCGCGCGCTCCCAGCCGCCGCGCGCGCCGAAGCGCGCGCCCTTGTCCTTGAGCCGCTGGTAGACCGGCGAGCTCTTTGCCGGCCGCCCGGCTGGCCGCTCCTCGGCCGGATAGCCGATGCCGTATTCGTGCTGGTAGGTCTCGATCGCCTTCGCCAGCGTGTACTTGTGGTTGGCGAACTCCAGGTAGCGGCGCGAATCGAGCGGCCACATGTCCCACTCGGGTTGGCCGCGCGCCACCCATTCGGCGATGCACTTGCCGGCTCCGCCCGCCTGCGCGATGCCGAAGGTGAAGGCGCAACAATGGAAGAAACCGGGCAACCCCGGCGCCGGGCCGATCAGCGGATTGCCATCCGGCGCATACGGAATCGGCCCGTTGATCACGGTCTTCACGCCGACGGTGCTGAGGATCGGGATGCGCTCGCAGGCCGCCTCGATGTATTTCTCGAGCCGGCCGGTGTCGTCGTCGAACAGCTGGTGCGCGAATTCATCCGGGATGCGATCGAGCCAGTGCGCGGTGGCCTGCCACTCGTAGGGCCCCAGGATCAGCCCATGGCGTTCCTGGCGCAGGTAATAGCTGACATCCGGGTCGCGCACCAGCGGCAATCGCGCCGCGCCGCGCGCCACCAGTTCGGGGATGTCTTCGGTCACCAGGTACTGGTGCGAGAGCGTCACGATCGGCAGGTAGACGCCGACCAGCGCGGCGACTTCGCCGCCGCGGTAGCCCGCCGCATTGATCACCGACTGCGCCGTAATGGTGCCCTGCGTGGTCTCGAGGCGCCATTCACCCGAGGGCGTGCGGCTGATCGCCGTGACGCGCGTCTTGCGGTGGATCTCGGCGCCCGCATCGCGCGCGCCTTTCGCGAGCGCCTGGGTCATCTGCGCCGGATCGATGTCGCCATCGAACGGATCGTAGAGGCCCGCCAGGATGCCGTCGGTGGTCAGGAACGGATGCCGCTGCGTGATCTGCGCCGGCGTCAGCATCTCGAACTCGATGCCCTGCGCGCGCGCCTGCGAAACGACGTGGCGGAACTCATCGACGCGCTCCGGGGTGTGCGCGAGCCGGATGCTGCCGGTGACGTGGTAGTTGATGTCGTAGCCGACGCGCGCGGCGAGCTCGCCATACAGCCGCGTGCTGTGGCGCTGCAGCTTGATCAGGTTCCACGAGGTGGAGAAATTCGGGCAATTGCCCGCGGCATGCCAGGTGGAGCCGGCGGTGAGCTCGTCCCGCTCGAGCAGCACCACATCGGTCACGCCGAGCTGCGTGAGATGATAGAGCGCGGAACAACCGACTGCTCCTCCTCCAATAACAACAACTTGAGCGTGACTCTTCATAAATTACTTCATATACCGGGCAGCCCGGTGCTAGCTCTTGATGCGCGCGTTCGACGGGTCGTACCAGGGTCGCAGCTGCACGGCGGCCGGATGGCGCTCGCAGGCCACTTCGATCTCCCAGCGACCGGATTCGAGCCACTCGCGCGTGACGCCGGCTTCGCAGTTCACGTAGCCCATGCCGAGCGAGCGCCCGAGGCGATGCCCCCACGCCCCCGACTTGATCGAGCCGACGATGCGGCCGTCGCGGATGATCGGCTCCTCGTGGTACAGGAGCGGCGCGCGTTCGGACGCGTCGTCCAGTCGCACCTGCACGAGGCGCTTCGGCAGCGTGCCGCGCGCGCGTTGCGCGAGCAGCGCCTCGCGCCCGATGAAGCCGCCCGGCTTGTCCCAGGCCACCGTGAAACCCAGGCCCCCCTCGAGTGGCGTGTCTTCGTCGCCGATGTCGTGGCTCCAGTGGCGATAGCCCTTCTCGACGCGGCAGGCGCCCATCGCGTGGTAGCCCGCGTGCCGCAGGCCGAGCGGCCCGCCCGCGGCGATGATGCGCTCATAGACATCGAGGCAATGTTCGGCCGGCATGTACAGTTCCCAGCCGAGCTCGCCGACGTAGGTGATGCGGCTGGCGCGCACGAAGGCGTAGCCGATCTCGAGCTCGCGCGAAATGCCGAACGGATGCGCGGCATTCGACAGGTCGGCCCCGGAGATGGCCTGCAGCAGCTCGCGCGAGCGCGGCCCCATGACACCCAGCATCGCGATGCCGGCGGTGACATCGGTGACCGTGCAGAACGCCTCCGGCCGCGCGGCGATGTGCCGGCGCAGCCAGGCGAGGTCGCGCGTCTGGCAGATCGCCGAGGTCACGACCATGAATTCGCGCTCGGCGAGCCGCGTGATCGTGAGATCCGCTTCGATGCCGCCGCGTTCGTTGAGCCACTGCGTGTATACGATGCGCCCGGCCGGAACATCGACGTTGGCGGTGCACAGTTCGTTGAGGATGCGGCAGGCATCGGCGCCCTGCACGATGAACTTGGCGAAACAGGTCTGGTCGAACAGCGCCACCGCATCGCGCACCGCGCGGCACTCGGCGCCGCAGGCCTCGAACCAGTTCTGCCGACCATAGGAATAGTCGTAGCGCGGCCTGGTGCCCGGCGCGGCGAACCAGTTCGGCCGCTCCCAGCCAGCGGTCTCGCCCATGCAGGCACCCGCGGCGACCAGCCGGTCATGCAGCGGGGTGCGACGGGCGTTGCGCGCGGTCTGGTACTGGTAGTACGGCCAGTGCATCGCGTACAGCAATCCGAGCGACTCGACCGTGCGGTCGTGCAGGTAGCGTCGATTCGCCTGGAACGGCACGATGCGGCGGATGTCGACATCGCACAGGTCCATCGGCGGGCGCCGGTCGCGGATCCAGTCGGCCAGCACCTTGCCCACGCCGCCGCTCGACTGGATGCCGATCGAATTGAAGCCGGTGGCGACGAAGAGGTCGCGCACCTCGGGCGTTTCGCCGACGTAGTAGCGGTCATCGGGCGTGAAGCTCTCGGGGCCGTTGAAGAACAGCTGGATGCCCGCTTCGCCCAGCGCCGGCACGCGGCGCACCGCGGCGTTCAGGATCGGCTCGAAGTGGTCGTAGTCCTCGGGGAGCGTCTCGAAGCTGAAATCTTCCGGGATGCCCTGCATGCCCCAGGGCTTCGCCACCGGTTCGAAACAGCCCATGAGCAGCTTGCCGGCGTCTTCCTTGTAGTAGGCGCATTCATCCTGCACGCGCAACACCGGCAGGTTGCCGGGCAACCCCTGCATCGGCTCGGTGACGATGTAGAAATGCTCGGCCGCATGGAGCGGCACGGCCACGCCGATGTCCCGGGCGATCCTGTGCGACCACATGCCGGCGCACAGCACGACCGTGTCGGCGGCGATGAAGCCATCGCGCGTCTCGACGCCGATCGCCCGGCCACGCTCCACGCGGATCTTCGTGACGGCGGTGTTCTCGAAGATGCGCGCGCCGCGCTGCTTTGCGCCCTTGGCCAGCGCCTGCGTCGTGTCGATCGGGTTGGTCTGGCCGTCCTTCGAGAGGAACACGCCGCCGACCAGGTCGTCGACGGCGAGCAGTGGCCAGCGTTCCTTGATCTCGCCAACGCCCAGCACGTCGATCTCGAGGCCGAAGGTCTTGCCCATCGAGGCGCCACGCTTCAGTTCCTCGAAGCGCGCAGGCGTCTTCGCCACGCTGACCGAGCCGTTCTGCCGGAAGCCGGTGGCCTGCCCGGTCTCGGCTTCGAGCGAGCGATACAGTTCGGCAGTGTATTTCGCCAGCTCGGTGAGGTTGCGCGTGGCGCGCAGCTGCCCGACGAGGCCCGCGGCATGCCAGGTCGTGCCCGAGGTCAGCTTGCTGCGCTCGAGCAGCACGACGTCGGTGATGCCGATCTTCGTGAGGTGATAGGCGATCGAACAGCCGGCGACACCGCCGCCGATGATCACGACGCTGGTGCGATCCGGGATCGACATCAGCATCAGCGCTTAGAGGCCCTTGGGCCGCATGTGCTCGCGCGGCAGCCGCACCGGATAGCGGCTGCGGATCTCCGCATCGACCGCCTCCGGCACGTGCGCCGGGAAATGATTGGCGAGGATCTCGGCAACCTTGCGAGCGGCGCGCTCGGTGATGTCGGTCGAGCCCTGCTCGGTCCACTCGTTCGGGCTGCGACGGTCGCCCACCGCCGGATACAGGTACTCGGTCTGCATCAACTGCAGCGTCTGGTCGCTCCCGAGGAAATGGCCCGGGCCATTCAGGCAGACGTCCTTGATGGTCTCGAAGGAGAGCCGCTCGTCGCTGACCTCGATGCCCTTGATCGTGCGCTGCGCGGCGCCGATGATGTCGTTGTCGATGACCAGGCTCTCGAGCGAGTAACCCAACAGGCTCGCGTGCATGCCGGCCGACTCGTAGATCATGTTGACGCCCGAGTTGCCCACCAGCGCATGATTGAGCGCCTTCTCGGCGCCGGATTGGCCATCCGGGATCTTCGAGTCGGTCATGCCCGACGCCGTGCCGCCGGTGAGGTCGTAGAAATTCGCCATCTGGCCCGCGGCCGCCGACAGCAGCGCCTGCTCCGGGCTCCCGCCCGACATCGCGCCGGTGCGCAGGTCCGAAACGAAGCACCAGGTGCCGAAGATCGCCGGATGTCCCGGCTTGATCGCATTGACGTACACGAGGCCGGCCAGCACTTCGGCCACTTCCTGCGCCAGCGCGCCGGCGAGGGCCGCGGGCGCCGTGGCGCCGGCCTGCCCCGCCGACAGCAGCAGCACCGGCATGCCGCCGCGCACCGCGACCTCGAGGCAGCGGCAGGCGTCGGTCGCGAATTTCATCGGCGGCACGACGAAGCAGTTGGACTGGCTGACGAACGGC
>DATKLZ010000047.1:0-22052 GCA_035542135.1 Steroidobacteraceae bacterium
AGGCGCCGTAGATCGAATAGAACGTGTTCGGCCACAGGATGATCGGCTCGCCCGGAATCTTGTTGCGCACCATGTGATCGCCGATGCGCGCATCGAGCGAGAGATCCCACTTGCTGCGGATGTCGCGCCACTGGGCCCCCAGGCCGCCGTACCAGCCGTACGCAGGCGTCGGTCCCTCGTACCGCCCCACGCCGAGGAAGAAGGCCGCCGCGAACTTCGGCCCGATGCGGCGCCGGTAATCGACGGCGCGCAGCGCCGTGAACAGGTGGCCCTGCACGTTGTCCAGCTCGATGCGCGCGCCGAAATCGTTGTGACGATCGAAGGCGCGGCGCACGCCCAGCCCCAGGTGCGCGCTGCTTTGCGAGGTGGTCACGGCCGGCACCTTGCCCGCGTCCTGCTCGAAATCCATGCGGCTCGCGAACACGCCGAGGTCGACGAAGCCCTCGACCTGGTGGCGAGCCGCCTCGGGCTCATAACCGGATTCCCGCGAGGCAGGCGCCTCGTCAGCCTCGTCCACGGATGACGCCGCCGCGGCGCGCAGACCCGTGTAGCTCGCGTAGGCGGCCACGCGGCCGAAGCCCTCTCCGTATTCGTCGCGCCCGCCGTCAAGCTTCGCGCCCACTCGCCAACTGCGCCACGGCCGCGATGCGCCGAGCGCGACCTCGTGCACGCGCTGGTAGTGCGCGTCGCCGTACGAGCCATTCAACGCCGTGCGGTACTGGAAGTCGTACTGGCGGCCGTTGCGGCGGTCCCAGATGAGTTCCAGCGCGTGGCTCTGTGCACCGACACCATCACCGCTGAGCCGCCATGCAGCCGCCCAGTTGCCGAGCACGACGCCATCATTGGTCATGCCATCGCGGTAGATGTGGTGCACGTACCAGTTGCTCTGCCACTCCGAGAACTCGTAGCGCAGCTGCAGGTCGGGGCGCAGCTGCGGCAGGTAGAAACCCGCGGACACCGCGCTGCTCCCGAAGCGGGTGTTCTCGACATGGAAGGTGTCCTCGGCGGCGTATTCGATGTACAGCGACATCGGCATGCGCAGCGGCAGGGCCAGCGTGCTCGAGACCGCGAACTGCTGGTTGCCGAATTCCTGGTCGGTATTGAGCTGGGTGCTGGTGTTGTCGTAGCGCGTCGTGTTGACGAACGCGCGCCACAGTGCTCCCCAGGAATGCGGCCGCGCGCCGCCGCCGAACTGCATCAGGCGGCTGGCGCCGAGCGACCAGCCCGGGGCGAGTTCGATGTCGACGTGGAATCCGAACAGCTCCGGGTGCCCGGCGGTGAAACCATCGTGGTACTCGATGCGTTGCGAGTAGGACATCTCGCCGAGGAATACTTCGTAGCGCAGGTTCAGGCGCGTCAGCGGCGCGGCGCTCGACAGCGTCGCCGAAGGCAGCGTCGGCGCTTCCGTGCTGGTCAGCATCGAGCTGAGGCGGAGCGGTGACCACCAGTGATCGCGGTAGCCGAGGTCGAGCTGCGCGCGATCGCCCCCGAGGCTGATCATCGTGCCGGTGGGGGTGAGGCGCCCCTCGTAGCCGACGCCGCCAGCGGTCACCAGCAGGTGCTCGCCAAAGCGCGCCAGCGCGCCGGCATCGGCTTCCCAGGCGGTATTCATCGGCGCGCCGTGCTGGTCGGGTTGCACCAGCGCGTTGTCGCGGGTCGCCGCGAGCTCGGCGTGGGCATGCGTGACGGCCGCCGCCGCGAGATAGGGCGCCAGTCCGGCGCGCACCTGGTGGCACAGCCGCGGATAGCGATCGCACATCAATGGCAGCGCACCCAGCACCGCATCGACGCGGATCGGTCGCGTCATGACCGGCACGCCGGCCAGCGTCATGACGCGCTCGACGCGCGCTTCGAGCTCGGGCGCCAGGTCGACGGGCAGGTAGGCACTGGCGCCGGCCTGGGCGCGCGCCATTGCAAGGCACGCGAACAGGGCGAGCGGCGCAGCGCGGGCCGCGAAATTCATGTGTGCGATGATATCGCACCTATGCTCAGGGTCTGCTACGCCGAGGAAAAGGACCGGGATTTCATCCGCTGGACCGGCAACCTGCTGCGTGGCTTCATCGACTCCGGGCGCATCGCCATCGTGCGCCAGCGCGAACGGCCGGACCTGATGCTGGCGAGCATCTGGCGGCCGCACCGTTTCCCCGCGGGGCTCCCGGTCGTGCTGGTCAGCAACGAGAACTGGCTGGTGTATCCGCCGCATTTCAGGCTGCGCCGCTACAAGGCGGTGATCGGCGTGTGCCCGCCGCCGCCCTACTATTGGGGCGATGGCCCGGAAGGCCCGCTGCCGTTCATCCACTATCCGTACGAAGCCGTGCACTTCGACCAGCCGATCGAGGCGCTGTACGCGCAAAGGGATGCGCGGCTGCAGATCCCCAAGACCGGCTTCTGCTGCTTCGTCGTCTCGAACACGGTCGGCGGCATGGCGCAGCGGCGGCTCGAGATCTTCGAGCGCGTCAACGCCTGGCAGCGCGTGGATTCGGCCGGCGCGCAGCTCAACAACACCGGTTACCGCGCGCCGCGCGGCGTGGCCTTCCTCGACTGGATCGCCCGCTACCGGTTCATGATCTGCCTGGAGAACAGCCACGCGCCCGGTTACGTGACCGAGAAGGCGCTGCAGGCGTCGCTCGCCGGCACCGTGCCGGTCTACGACGGCGGCGGGCTGGCGCAGTTCGACCGCGAGGCGATCGTGGACGCGTCGGCGGCGGATTTCCCGGCCGAGCTGCAGCGGCTCGAGGCCGATGCCGCCGAATACGAGCGGCGCCGACGGCTCGAACTGTACCGGCAACGCCCGTCGCTGCGGGACTTCGAGGCGCGCTTCGCCGCGCTGCTGCTGGACTGAACCGATGCACACCGACGACATGGCTTCGGTGCTGTTCCACGACCCGCTGTGCCGGGAACCCTATGACCCGGACAGCCTGCGCGAGCGCGCCAGCGGCGGCACCGAGTCGACCGTGGCGCGCATCGCCGATGCGCTCGGCGCGCGCGTCGTGCAGCACAATCGCCTCGAGGACAACGGCCGCTACCTGCGGCCACGCCGCCTCGAGGGCATCGAGCACGTGGTCGTCGTGCGCGAGTCGCGCGCCCTGCCGATGTTGCGGGAACAGTATCCGCACGCGCGGTTCCACCTGTGGCTGCACGACCAGATGAATCCCGGCTCGAAGCGAGCGCGGCGGCTCGCCACGACGGCGCGCGTGCTGCGCGAACTCGCCGTCAGCGTCGTGTGCGTGTCGGACTGGCAGCGCCAGCGCGTCGAGGCCACGCTGGCCGGCATCGGCCTCGCCGGCAGCGTCGCGGCGCGCACCATCTACAACCCGGTGGCCGATGAGCTCGCGCCCTTCGGCGGCGCGGTCGATCCGGACCGGCTGGTGTTCTTCTCGTCGCCGAACAAGGGCCTCGGCTACGCGCTCGATGTGTTCGCCTCGCTCCGCCGGCGCACGCCCTCGCTGCGATTGCTGGTGGGCAACCCGGCCTACAAGCGCGGCCGCGATGCGCGCCGCGATGGCGTGGAGTACCTGGGCGCGCAACCGCAGGCGCGCATGCACGAGCACGTGCGCGGGGCGCTGTGCACCTTCGCGCCGAACTTCGTGCTGCCCGAGACCTTCGGCCTCGTGTACGCCGAATCGAAGGCTCTCGGTACGCCGGTGCTGGCGCACGATTGTGGCGCGTCGGCCGAGGTCATCGACGATGCGCGCGAAGTGCTGCCGGTGCGGCCCGCTTACCGCGCGTACGAAGCATTGGCGCGCGGCCTGCCACCGCTCCTGCGGCGTGGCCCGGCGCGGGTGGCCGATCGCCTCGGGCTGTTCCACGCCTACCATGAGCGCATCAGCGCCTGGCGCGCCGGCGCGCGCCCGCAGGTCGGGCCCGACCCGCGATTCAGGCTCGCGACCGTGGCCGCTCAATGGCGTGCCCTGCTGCGGTGAACCGTCGGCTGGCGCGGCGCGGGCGATGCGGGACCGGGCTTGCGTTGCCGACCTCCGCAGCAGCCTGTAGCATGCCCGTGCGCCGCGGGCGACGCGCACCGGGATCCCTTGTCCACCACTGAGAAACTGCACTTCCCGCTGGTGGATGCCAGCTACGACAATCAGGAGATCATCTCCTGCATTGGCACGCTGCTTGGCGGGCAGCTGACCATGGGCGCCAAGGTGCGGCAGTTCGAGAGCGAATTCGCGCGCCATTGCGGCGCTCCCTACGCCGTCATGGTGAATTCCGGTTCCTCGGCGAACCTGCTGGCGCTGAGTGCCCTGGTCAACCCGCTGCGCGGGGTGCGACTGAAGGCGGGCGATCGGGTGGCGGTGCCCGCGGTGTGCTGGTCGACCTCGCTGTGGCCCATCATCCAGATGGGCCTGGTGCCGGTGCTGGTCGACGTCGATCCGCAGACGCTCAACCTGTCGATCCCCTCGCTGCAGGCCGCGTTGCGCCAGCATGCACTGAAGGCCGTGCTGATGGTGCACGTGCTCGGCAACTCCACCGACATGGCGGCGCTGATCGACCTGGCCGCGCGGCACGACCTGCTGCTGATCGAGGACACCTGCGAATCGCTCGGGTCCACGTTCGAGGGCCGGATGCTCGGCACGCTCGGCAGCTTCGGCACCTTCAGTTTCTATTTCTCGCACCACATGACCACGATCGAAGGCGGCATGGTGCTCGCGCAGACCGAAGCGGACTACGACCTGCTCAAGTGCCTGCGGGCGCACGGCTGGAGCCGCGAGCAGAGCAACCGGCCGGCGCTCGAGGCGCAGAACCGCCACATCGATCCGCGCTTCCTGTTCATCAACGTCGGCTACAACCTGCGGCCGATGGAGATCCAGGCGGCCTTCGGCCTGGAGCAGCTGACGCGGCTCGACGAGATGAACCGCTGCCGGCGCGCCAACGTGCTGAGCATCCGCCAGGCGTTCCAGCGCCATCCGCGTTGGCGCGACCAGTTGCTGTTCCCGCAGGCCACGCGCGGCCTCGACGCCTGCTGGTTCGGATTCCCGTTCCTGGTCGCGCCGTCGCTCGAGTTCGACTACGCGCGCTTCACGCGCACGCTGCTCGACCATGGCGTCGACACCCGGCCCATCGTTTCCGGCAACATGGCGCTGCAGCCGGCGGTGCGGCACTTCAATGTCGATCTGGGCCTCGGCCCGTTCCACGGCGCCCAGGCGGTGCATGAGCGCGGCCTGTTCATCGGTTGCCACGCGCGGCCGTTGCCCGCCGCGACGATCGAGCGCCTGGTGGACCTGATCCTGCGGTGCCTCGATACCAGCCTGCGATGAACGGCGCAGGCGCCTTCGCCCGTCCGGAGTTCATCAGCGCGTTCCGGGACTTCACGGCATGGCGCGGCCAATGCGTCGGCCTGACCGGCGAGCGCGGCGTATTGGGCGGGCTGCTGCGCGAGCGCTTCGCGGCCGAAGGCATCGCCTGCGAAGCCTACCCCGGCGACATCAATGATCCGGCCGCACTGGCGGCGTGGTTCGCGGGCCGCACCTTCAGCCAGTTCTACCATTTCGCGGCGCTGGTGCCGGTCGCGCACGTGGAAGCCGATCCGCTGCTGGCGTACCAGACCAATGTCATTGGCACGTACAACGTCTGCCGGCAGCTGCTGCTCACGCAACGCCAGTGCTGGCTGTTCCACTGCTCCTCGAGCCACGTCTACCAGCCGACCGCGACACCCGTGCCGATCAGCGAGCAGGCGGCGACCGTGCCGCCGTCCTTCTACGGCCGCACCAAGCTGGCGGCCGAGGACGTGGTGCGCACGCTGCTGACGCGGCTGGACGTTCCACATTGCATCGGACGGGTGTTCAGCTTCAGCCACGCGCGCCAGGCGCCGCCCTACCTGGTGCCGAGCCTGCGCCAGCGCATCGGCGCGCTGCCGCCCGGCGCCACGCTGCAGGTCGACAACCCGTCCGCGGTGCGCGACATCCAGGACGCCGAATACGTGATCGATGCGATCCTGCACCTGGCGCGGAAGCGGGCCACCGGCACCGTCAACATCGGCACCGGCGTGGGCCGCTCGGTGCGCGACATCGCGCGGGCGCTGGCCAGGGAGGCAGGCCGCGACATTGACGTGGCCGGCGCCGAGCGCGAGCCGGCCGGTTCGCTGATCGCCGACACCGGGCGCCTGCGCGCATTGATCGGCGCATGAACCGCACGGTCTCGATCGTCATCCCCACCTTCAACCGCGCGCGGCTGCTGCCGCGCGCGATCGACAGCGCGCTGGCGCAGACCGTGCCGGTCGAGGTCGTGGTCTGCGATCATGGCAGCACCGATGACACGCCGCAGGTCGCGCGCGGCTACGGCGAGCGTATTCGCTACCTGCGCCGCGACCAGGATCGCGGTCCGATCGTCTGCTGGCGCGACGGCGTCGAGCAGGCCTCCGGGGAGTTGATCCACTTCAACTACGATGACGACTGGATCGAGCCGCAGTTCGTGGCGCGCACCGCGCCGCTGCTGCGCGACGATGTCGGCTTCGTCTATACGCGAGCGCGCATCCACGAACCCGGCTCCGAGGCGACGCGCGTCATGCTGCGGCATCCGCCGGGCACCAGGCCGATGGCGCAGATCGTGCAATTCCTGCTGCGTGACAAATTGACCGTCAGTCCCGGCTGCGCCCTGTTCCGGCGCCGCGACGTGCTGAAGAACCTGCTGCCCGAGGTGCCCGGGGCGCGTGGGGTATACGGCAAGAATTCCGGCGTCGGCGAAGACCTGCTGCTGTTCCTGCTCGCGGCCCTCGACTATCCTCGCTATGCGCACGTACCCGAAGCGCTGTCGCACTTCCTGGCGCATCCGACCAGCATCACCACCCAGGCCGGCAGCAGCGGCAACATGGGCGTGCTGGCCGATGCCTACGCGGTCGCCAAGCAGTACTACCTGCAGCAGCCCGGCAGCATGGCGCCGGCGCAAGGCCTGGCGGGCTGGTGGGCGAAGACGCGCTGGAAGCTGGCGAGCCGAACCTAGCGGACCCGCACTACCCGGCTGGCCCCGACCTACTCGCGCCGCCAGATGGTGCGATCGCGACCCTGGTCTTCGAGCTGCACGCCGGCCGCGGCGAGCTCCGCGCGGATGCGATCGGCGGTCGCAAAGTCGCGCGCCTTGCGCGCCGCGAGGCGCTCCGCGATGCGCGCCTCGATCTGCGCCTCGTCGAGCTGCGGCGCCTGCGCGCCCGCGGCATCCGCCGCGGGCGCCTGCAGCTTGAACCACGCCTCCGCATCGACGCGCAGCAGGCCCATCACCGCCGCGAGCCGGCGCAGCTCGGCCGCCAGGGCGGCGGCCGCGGCCTCGTTGCCGGCCGCGCGCGCGGTGTTGATCTCGCGCGCCAGCTCCTGCAGCACGGCGATCGCCTCGGGCGTGTTGAAATCATCGTCGAGCGCCGCCTCGAAGCGCGCGCGCGCCGCGAGCGCCGCCGCGGGCGCCTGCGGCTCGCCGCCCGCGCCCGGCGCGGCCGCGAGCCCGCGCAGCGCCGTGTACAGGCGCGTGAGCATCGCATCCGCCTGCTCGAGCTGCACGGTCGAGTAATTGATCGGTCCGCGGTAGTGGCTCGAGAGCAGGAAGGCGCGCATCACCTCGGGATGGCGGAGCCGCGGCAGCACCTCGCGCAGCGTGAAGAAGTTGCCGAGCGACTTCGACATCTTGACGCTGTCGACGTTGACGAAGCCGTTGTGCATCCACAGGTTCGCGAACTCGCGCCCGGCGCCGCAGGACTGCGCGATCTCGTTCTCGTGATGCGGGAATTTCAGGTCCATGCCGCCGCCGTGGATGTCGAAGTGGTCGCCGAGCAGCGCCCCCGACATCGCCGAGCACTCGATGTGCCAGCCCGGGCGTCCCTCGCCCCACGGCGATGGCCAGGATGGCTCGCCCGGCTTGGCGCGTTTCCACAGCACGAAGTCGAGCGGATCGCGCTTGCCGGCATCGACCTCGACCCGCGCGCCGGCGCGCAGGTCCTCGAGCCGCTTGCCGGAAAGCTTGCCGTAGCCCGGGAAACGCGCCACGGCGTAGCAGACATCGCCCTCGGCAGTCACATAGGCCAGCTCGCGCCGCAGCAGCTCGCCGATCAGCGCGATGATGCCCTCGATGTGCGCCGTCGCACGCGGTTCGTGGTCGGGACGCTCGCAGCCGAGCGCGGCGCAATCCTCGTCCATCGCGCGGATGAAGCGCGCGGTCAGCGCGCCGATGTCCTCGCCGTTCTCGGCGGCGCGCTGGATGATCTTGTCGTCGATGTCGGTGATGTTGCGTACGTAGTTCACGGCGTAGCCGCGGTAGCGCAGGTAGCGGCGCACCAGGTCGAAGGCGACCAGGAAGCGCGCGTGGCCGATGTGGCAGTAGTCGTAGACCGTCACGCCGCACACGTACATGCCGACCCGGCCCGGAACGATCGGCCTGAAGACTTCCTTCTCGCCGGTGAGTGAATTGTGGATCTTCAGCACGCTCGCGAATCCCCTGCTTCGTTGTTCAGCCGGCCCAGGCGGCGAGCCGTGCGCGCACCAGCGCCGGCGGCATGGCCTTCAGGAGCGGCGCGAGTTCCGGGCCGTGCATCCGCCCGGTCAGCGCCGCGCGCAGCGGCGCGAAGAACTCCGCGCCCTTGCGTTCGCTGGCGGCGCGCAAGGCGGGCAGTTCCGCCGGGTCGGTGACGGCGGCGGCGACCGCGCGGAAGAAGCCGGCGCCCGCGCGTTCGACCGCGGCACGCGCCTCGGGCTCGAAGCGCAGCTCGCCGCCAAACACCACCGGCAGCCATTCGGACACTTCGCCCGCGGCGACGATGTTGGGCAGCAAGGCGGCCACGGCGGCCGCACGCTGCGCGGGCGGCACGTCGGTGGGCAGGAACGGCGCCAGCCAGTCCTGCGCGGCCTCCGGCGACAGCGATCGCACCCACAGCCCCTGCCAGTGCCGCAGCTGCACCGGATCGAAATGCGCGCTGGCGCGCTGCAGGTGCGCCGGGTCGAAGCGCGCGGCCATCGCCTCGATCGCCAGGCTGCGATTGTCGGCGCAGGAATGGCCGAGACGGAACAGCAGGTTGCAGATCGCCGGCGCGCCGAACCCCGCTTCGCGCAGCTCGCGCACCGACTGCGCGCCGTTGCGCTTGGACAGCGGCGTGCCGTCGGTTCCGGTCAGCAGCGGCAGGTGACCGTAGCGCGGTGCGCGCAGCCCCAGCGCCTCGAGCACCAGCAGCTGCCGCGGCGTGTTGGCGAGGTGATCCTCGCCACGCAGCACGTGCGTGACCTGCATCAGCGAGTCATCGACCGCGTTGGCGAAGAAGAACGCCGGCGTGCCGTCCTCGCGGCGGATCACGAAATCGCCGATCAGCGCGGCGTCGACCTGCTGCGGCCCGTGCACGAGGTCATCGAACTGCAGCGTGCGGCCGGCCGGAATCCGGAACCGCAGCGCCGCGCGCGCCCCGGCGGCCACGCGCGCCGCACGCGCGGTGGCATCGAGCTGTGCGCAGGTGCCGGCGTAGCGCGGCGGGCGACCCGCCGCCAGCTGCGCGCGCCGGCTGAGCTCGAGCTCGGCGCTGGTGCAGAAGCACGGATAGGCCAGGTCCTGCTCCTCGAGACGGCGCAGGAGCGGCGCATAGACATCGCCGCGCTGCGACTGCCGGTACGGGCCGTGCGCGCCGGCCGCTTCAGGCCCCTCGTCCCAGGCCAGGCCGAGCCAGCGCAGGTCGCCCAGGAGCCCGGCCACGTGGGCTTCGGTGGTGCGGGCCAGGTCGGTATCCTCGATGCGCAGCACGTAGCGTCCGCCCAGGCGTCGCGCCAACAGCAGGTTGAACAGCGCCGTGCGCACATTGCCCAGGTGCAGCTCGCCCGTGGGGCTCGGGGCGAAACGGGTTACGACGGGCACGGCATTCATCCTTACAATGGTACGGTACGGAGATCGGATTTGACGATGCCATCGGGCGAGCATGGGCATTCGGGAACGCCGTGAACCCATCCATGGGGGCTCCGGCCGCGCCATCGATGGCGCGGACGGTCCCGAATGCCCATGCTCGCCCGATGACACCGTCACATGCGCTTTCCGGGCGCCCAGTGGGGCACGTTGACGCCGTGACGACCCTGTTTGTCTCAGATCTCCATCTCGACGCGGCGTTGCCCGCGGCGATCGGGCAGTTCGAAGAGTTCCTCGCCGGGCCGGCGCGCGAGGCCGAGGCGCTCTACATCCTGGGTGACCTGTTCGAGAGCTGGGTGGGCGATGACGATGACGATGCGGGACGCAACCAGGTCTGCGCGGCGCTGCGCGCGCTCGCCGATGCCGGCGTGGCCTGCTACGCCTGCCACGGCAACCGCGACTTCCTGCTCGGCGCGGGCTTCGAGCAGCGCAGCGGCTGCCGCATCATCGCCGATCCAACGATCATCGACCTGTACGGCGAGCGCGTGCTGCTGACGCACGGCGACGCGCTGTGCACCGGTGACCTCCCCTACCAGCGGCTGCGCAGCGTGGTGCGCACCGACTCCTGGCAGCGGCGGTTCCTGCGCCTGCCGCTGGCCACGCGCCGGCTGCTCGCCGAGGCCGCCCGCGCCGGGAGCCGCGCGCACACCGGCATGGCGGCGGCGGAGATCATGGACGCGAGCGAAGCCGCCGTCGCCGCCGTGCTGCGCGCCTGCGGCGTGCGCACGCTGATCCACGGCCACACGCACCGGCCCGGCGTGCATGAATTCACGCTGGATGGCGCGAACGCGCGCCGCTACGTGCTGGGTGCCTGGTACGAACAGGGCAGCTGCCTGCGGTGCACCCCTGGGCGCTACGAGCTGCTGTCGCTGCCGCGCAGCCCGGCCGGCGGGCCGGAGTGAAACCGCAGCTCGGTGTCCTCGCGCTCGATCAGCCCGGCTTCCACGGCCAGCAGTTCACGCAGGCGCGGCTGGACATCACCGGCCGCTGATGCGGCCAGGTCGAGATAGAGGCTGGTGTGGCGCGCCTCGGCGCGCTGCAGTTCGCCGTAGAAGCCCGCCAGCGGTTCGGGCAACCGCGACGCGAGCTGTTCGAAACGCTCGCAGGAGCGCGCCTCGATGATCGCGCCGGCCAGCAGCAGGTCGAGCCGCCGTTGCGGTTCATGCGTGCGCAGCGCGGCGCGCAGCCCGCCGGCATAGCGGCCGGGCTTGAGCCGCTCGAAGGGCACGCCCAGCCGCGCCATCATGCGCGTGACCTGCTCGAAGTGCCGCAGTTCCTCGCGCGCCAGGCGCGCCAGCGCGAGGTTGTGCGCGGCCTGCTCCGGATAGGCGAAGATCAGCGCGAGCGCCGTCGAGGCGGCCTTCTTCTCGCAGTTCGCGTGGTCGACGAGCAGCGTGCGCCAGTGCTCGCAGGCCGCATCGAGCCAGCGCCGCGGCGTGGGCAGGAGCAGCCCGGCGAGGTTCACGCCTCGTGCACCTGCGCGAGCCATTGCACGCGCGCCGCGGTGATCGCCGCGGCGGTCGCCTCGGCGTTCGCGTAGCGATCGTCGGGCTCCTTCGCGAGCATGCGGTCGATCAGCGGTTGCAGCTGCGCCAGGCGCGGCTCGAGCCGCGGGATCGGCGTATTGCGGTGCATGTACAGCACCGTCATCGGATTGTCGGCCTTGTATGGCTTCTCGCCGGTGAGCATCTCGTACAGCACGACCCCGAGGCTGTAGAGGTCGCTGCGTGCATCGAGGCGCTGGCCGTGGCCCTGCTCCGGGCTCATGTAGTGCGGCGTGCCGAAGATCAGGCCCTTGTCGGTCAGCTCGAGCTGCAGCGCGGCCTGCTTGGCCATGCCGAAATCGATGAGGGCAAGCTGGTCGGCGGTGCGCAGCATGACGTTGCCGGGCTTCAGGTCGCGATGCAGGATGCCGGCCTTGTGGATCGCGCCGAGCACGTCGGCCAGCTGCGCGGCGAACCTGAGCGACTCGGCCGGCGAGAGCCCCGCCTTCATGCGCCGGCGCAGGTCGCCGAGCGGGAAGTACTCCATCGCCAGGTAGGCGTGGTCGTCGGCGATGCCCAGCTCATGCAGGTGCACGATGTTCGGATGGCGGATGCGCTCGGCGATCTCGTATTCCTGCAGGAAGCGCTCGAACGACTGGTCAATTCCGGAGTCGTCCCGCTGCGAGGGCGTCACCTTCAGCACCACGAGGCCGTCGGCCTTCTCGCTCTCGGCGATGTACAGGTGCGAGACGGAGCCGCGCGCCAGCAGGCGCGCGCGCCGGTAACCGGGAATGCGCGCGTCGCCGAAGCGATGCGACTCGCGCGCCGCGGCCGAGACGCGCCATTCGGCCATCGCCAGCCGGTGCTTGTGGCTGGCCTGGTCGATCGCCTCGAGCAGCGCGGCGTGCGCGAAGCGGTTCTTGCTGACCACCGCATAGGCGCCCCAGCCGTGCGCGGCCTCGCGCGCGCGCGCATCCTCGCCGTCGAGCATGAAGATCACCGGCGCGAAACCCTCGCGGTTGGCCAGGTCGCGCAGCCACTCCAGCCCCTCGCCGCCCGGCCACGACTGCGCCAGCAGCACGGCGTCGAACCCCTGCGCGAGGAATTCCGGCGGGATCGGGCCGCGCTCGAGCGGCGGATAGGCGACGACATTGACCGCCGGCCAGCGGCAGCTCGCGTGGTGGCGGATCAGTGACTGGATCCGCGGTTCCTGTTCAATCGCCAGCAGGCGCATGCCACTTCAGCCCGAGTATCAGGAATTGCGGCGTCACGGCACCGCTTTCGGCCTGGCCGGACACCTGCACGAGGTCGCCGGCGCTCTCCAGCAGCTCGGCGCAGTTGCCGAGCCGCACTTCCGTGTCCGGATCGAACCCCGCGACCATCATGCGCGCACAGGAATCCGCGTCGACGAGCGCCCCGCTCTCGCCCCCAGCCGCATCCACCGGGCCGGCCAGCACCAGGAGCGGTTCGTGCCCGGCCACCAGCCTCGCGACCGCGGCCGCGAACTGCAGCGGGGGCTGCTCGGGCCGTGCCGGCCACGCGGCATACCACGCCATCAGGCCCGCCGGCCCCATCTCGAGGGCGTGTGCCACGCGCACCGCGGCGGCCGGCGGCGCATCGCCGAGCAGCCCGCGCCAATGCAGCGCGAGGCCTCCATCCTGGGCGGCCGCGTGCAGCACGTGCGGCCAGGCCTCGATGCCCGGCGCGGCGGCTGCGGAAGCGAAGGCCTCGAGCAGCAGCGTGCGCGCGCGCTGCAAGCCGCCCTGACCCGGTTGCGCCCGCATGGCGCCGCTCGCGTCAGGCGCCGCTGACGACGCGCAGCGCGCCGGGCGCAAGCGCCCGGCGGCGGCTGCGCGCCGCATCGGAGCGGTTGTGCTGCAGCTGGGCGAGGTATTCGGGCGTCACGTCGCCGGTGACGTATTCGCCGGAGAAGCACGACGTGTCGAATTCGTGGATCTTGGCATTGTCGTGCTGGCAGGCGGCCACCAGGTCGCCGAGGTCCTGGTAGACCAGCCAGTCGGCGCCGATCAGCCGCGCGACCTCTTCCTCGGTGCGCCCCGCGGCCACGAGCTCGCTCGCGGCCGGCATGTCGATGCCGTACACGTTCGGATAGCGCACCGGCGGCGCCGCCGAGGCGAAGTACACCTTGCGCGCGCCCGCCTCGCGCGCCAGCTCGATGATCTGCGCCGAGGTGGTGCCGCGCACGATCGAATCGTCGACCAGCAGCACGTTCTTGCCGCGGAACTCGAGGTCGATCGCGTTGAGCTTGCGGCGCACCGACTTCTCGCGCATTTCCTGGCCGGGCATGATGAAGGTGCGGCCGATGTAGCGGTTCTTGTTGAAGCCCTCGCGGTACTTGATGCGCAGCTTCTGCGCCATCTGCAGCGCGCTGGTGCGGCTGGTGTCGGGGATCGGGATCACCACGTCGATGTCGTGGTCCGGGTGCACGCGGCGGATCTTGTCGGCGAGCTTCTCGCCCATGCGCATGCGCGCGCGGTACACGGAAATGTTGTCGATGATCGAGTCGGGGCGCGCGAAGTACACGTATTCGAAGATGCAGGGCGTATGGCGCATCGTGGCCACGCACTGCTGCGAATGGAGCCGTCCCTGCTCGTCGATGAACACCGCCTCGCCCGGGGCCACGTCGCGCACCAGCTTGAAGGACAGCATGTCGAGCGCGACATTCTCGGAGGCGAGCATGTACTCGGTGCCGCGCGCCGTGCGGCGCTCGCCGATCACCAGCGGACGGATGCCGTGCGGGTCGCGGAAACCCAGCACGCCGTGCCCGATGACCATGACGACCACCGCATAGCCGCCGCGGCAGCGGCGGTAGACCGCGCTGGTGGCGGCGAAGATGTCGGCCGGCGTGACGCGCGGCGTGCCGACGCGCTGCAGCTCGGAAGCGAGCACGTTCAGCAGCACCTCGGAGTCGGACTCGCTGTTCAGGTGCCGGCGCTCCTCGCGCGTCAGCACGTCGGCCAGTTCGGCCGCATTGGTGAGGTTGCCGTTGTGCGCCAGGCAGATGCCGTACGGCGCATTGACGTAGAAGGGCTGGGCTTCGGCGGCGCTGTCGCAGCCGGCGGTCGGGTAGCGCACGTGGCCGATGCCGACGTTGCCGCGCAGTTCGAGCATGTGGTGCTGCTGGAACACGTCGCGCACGAGCCCCGCGCCCTTGCGCACGCACAGCTCGCCGGCGTCGGCGGTCATGATGCCGGCCGAATCCTGGCCGCGATGCTGCAGCACCGTCAGCGCATCGTAGATGCGCTGGTTGACCGGGGCGGTACCGACGATGCCGACAATGCCACACATGGATGCGCGTACCTCCGCAGGGACCGGTCGACGGATGAGCCTCAGGCGGTCATCGACGAGGCGCGAATCTTACGCTCTCCGACCAGGCCGCGCAGCACATTACCGGCCTGCTCCGCGTACGGCACCAGCGTCGATCCGCGATACCAGGTTTCCTGGTCGAGGCGCACCGCATGGCACAGCATGGCCAGCAATCCGAGCACGACCGCGCCGCGCAGCAGCCCGAACACCAGCCCCAGCAGGCGATCGAGGCTGCTGAAGATCGACAGGCGCACGAAATACGCCACGATCGCGCCGATGCCCGCGCCCGCCAGCAACACCACCACGAAGATGATCGTGCGCGCCGCCCACGGCCGCACCGCCTCGTCGCTGAGCGCGCCGCCGAGATGCGGCTCGAGCGTGCCGGCGAATGCCCACGCCAGCCACACGGCCGCGACCCAGGTGATCAGCGAGATCACTTCGCGCAGCAATCCGCGCACGAGCCCGACGACGCACGATGCGAGCAGCACCGCGATGATGGCGTAATCTGTCCAATTCATGGTCGACCTGCTCCGGACTGCGTCCCGAGACCGAAGCGGGCGATTCTACCAGCACGGCACCGCGGGCGAGCCTGCACAGGTCTCAGGGCACCGTGTTGACGATCGGTTTGAGGCCCTGGGAGCGCATTTTCTCCTTCAGCGCCAGTGCCGCCGCACGGTCGGAGGTGGGGGCGCTGCGCACCCGGTACAAGCCGTGGTCGTCGGGCCCGACCGCGTGGACCGCGAATCCCTTCGCGCGCACCTGCTTCACCATGCGGTCGGCGAAATCGCGCCGCGTGAACGAGGCCACCTGCACGGTCCAGGCGGTCGTGGCCGCGGCCGGCCGCGCATGCGCCGCGACCGCGGGCGCTGCCGGAGCGCCCACGGCAGGCGCGGCCGGGGGGACCGGCGCAGCCCGCGCCGGCGGCGGTGCGCGGGTCGCGGGGGCGACGGTCGCGGGCGCGCTCGCCGTGGATGCAGCGGGTTCCGCCGGGGCGCTCGTGACCGCGGATGGAGCGGCGGCGGACGGGATCGCGGGGGCCGGCGCGTCCTTCGGCGCGGGTGGCGCGGGTTCGCTCACCGCGCCAGCGGGCGGTGCGACCGCCGGCGGCTGCGCCGTCGGCGAATCGCGCAGGTCGATCGTGTAGGTCCTGATCGGTGCGCCATCGGCGCTCGGCCCGTGGCTGTCGGCGGCGCCGCCGGGGCGGCCGCGGAACATCTCGGGCACCAGCAGCGCGACGAGCAGCACCAGGATCACCGCGCCCGTGAGCCTTTCCTTCAGATGTTGCTGCAACGGCGCTCCGCCCGCGGATGAGGAAGGTTCCAGTATATCCGAGCACCCGCGGCCCGTGGCGCGCGCTCACAGCAGCCCGCGCGCCTCGAGCGCGGGCCCGACGGTATGGAACGATCCGCAGACGACCACGCGATCGCCCGCGTGCGCCAGCGCGCCAGCGCGCGCGACGGCCGCGACGACATCGCCGGCGAGTTCGACCTCGCCGCGCAGCGTGCCCATGCGTGCGCGCAGCTCCTGCGGCGCCAGCGCACGCGGCCCCGCCAGCGTGCACAGCAGCCAATGATCGACGAGGCCATCGAGCTGGGCGGCGACCGCGCGCGCATCCTTGTCGCCCAGCAGCGCGAACACCGCCAGCGTGCGGGCGCGCGCCGGCCGCGCGCGCAACTCCGAGGCCAGCACCGCCGCGGCGGCCTCGTTGTGCGCGACGTCGAACACCCATTCCACCGGGCCCGCGACGAACTGCAACCGTCCCGGCAGGCGCACCGCGCGCAGCGCCGCCGCGACCGCCCCTGCCTGCGGCGCGCGCGGCGCGAGCAGCACGCGCAGCGCCGCGAGCGCGACGGCCGCGTTGCGATACTGGATGGCGCCCGCGAGCGCCGGGGCCGGCAATCCGTCGAAATCGAGTCCGCCGCCGTGCACGTCCCAGCGGCCGTCCTCGTGCACGCGCCAGGCGAAGTGCGTGCCCGCGATCTGCGGCCGGCAGCCGAGCGCCACGAGCGCATCGGTCACCGTGGATGGCATGCGCGCATCGCCGAGCACCACGGGCTTGCCGGCACGGAAGATGCCCGCCTTCTCGGCGCCGATGGCCTCCAGCGTGTCGCCCAGCCACTCGCGGTGATCCATCGCCACCGAGCACAGCACCGCGACATCGGCATCGACGAGATTGGTCGCATCCAGCCGCCCGCCGAGCCCCACTTCGAGCACGGTCAGCTCCACGCCCGCGGCGCGGAACACCAGCAGCGCGGCGAGCGTGTTGAACTCGAAATAGGTCAGCGAATCCTGCCCGCGGGCCGACTCGATCTCGGCGAAAGCCGCGCACAGCGCCGCATCCGGCACTTCCTGGCCATCGACGCGGATCCGTTCCTGGTAACGCAGCAGATGCGGTGAAGTGAACAGCCCGACCTTCATTCCATGCGCCTGGCCGAGCGCGGCCAGCAGCGCGGAAGTCGAACCCTTGCCGTTGGTGCCCCCGACGATGGCCGTGCGTCCCGCGGGCGGCAGCAGCGCCAGGCGCTCGGCCACGACGCGCACGCGCTCGAGCCCGAGGTCGATGGCGCGCGGGTGCAGCGTCTCCTGGTAGGCCAGCCACTCGGCCAGCGTGCGGCCGCCGGGCATCGCGACCGGTCAGGCCGTGGCCAGCGCGGGCCGGCGCTGCAGGAGCCGCAGCAGCGAGGCGAGCTTGTCGCGCATGTCGCGCCGGTCGATGATGAGGTCGAGGGCGCCGTGCTCGAGCAGGAATTCGCTGCGCTGGAACCCCTCCGGCAGCGTCTCGCGCACGGTCTGCTGGATGACGCGCGGGCCGGCGAAGCCGATCAGCGCGCGCGGTTCGGCCACGTTCAGGTCGCCCAGCATCGCCAGGCTCGCCGACACGCCGCCGGTGGTCGGATCGGTCATCACCGAGACGAACGGCAGGCCGGCGCGCGACAGCCGCGCCAGCGCCGCGCTGGTCTTGGCCATCTGCATCAGCGACAGCAGCGCCTCCTGCATGCGCGCGCCGCCGGTCGCCGAAAAGCACACCAGGGCGCAACGGTGTTCGAGGCTGTGCGCGGCCGCGCGGCGGAAGCGCTCGCCGACCACCGAGCCCATCGAACCGCCGAGGAACTGGAACTCGAACGCGCAGGCGACGATCGGCTCGCCGTGCAGGCGCCCCGCCAGCGCGATCAGCGCATCGCGCTCGCCGGTGGTCTTCTGCGCCTGCGCGAGCCGGTCCTTGTAGCGCTTGCTGTCGCGGAACTTGAGCGGATCCTCAGGCGCCACCTGCGCGCCGATCTCCTGCTGGCCGTCCGGATCCAGGAACGAGCGCAGCCGCTCGCGCGCGCCGATGCGCATGTGGTGGGTGCACTTGGGGCAGACGTTGAGGTTGCGCTCGAGTTCGGCGCGGTACAGCACCCCGTCGCAGGCCGGGCACTTGATCCACAGCCCCTCCGGCACCGAGCGCGAACGCCGCTCGGTCTTGATCCGGGACGGGACGATCTTTTCAAACCAGGACAAGGGCTAATCCCCGGCGGCCTCGAGGGGGTCGATGATAGCGGAATCGCCGGGCAGTCCGAACTCCGGCGGATAATCCACCTGCCACAGGTACAGCCCGTGCGCGGCCACCGTGGCCTCCCCGGTGCTGCGCTGGCGTGATTCGAGCTGCTCGCGCACCCGCCCGGGCGGCGCATCGCCCAGGCCCACGGCCAGCAGCGTCCCGACGATGTTGCGCACCATGTGGTGCAGGAAGGCGTTGGCGCTGACCTCGACGATGACCCAGGCATCGCGTCGCCGCACGCTGATCGACTCGATGCGGCGCACCGGCGAGCGCGCCTGGCACTCGGCGGCGCGGAAGGCGCTGAAGTCGTGCTCGCCGGCCAGGTCCTGGGCGGCGCGGTGCATCCGCTGTGCATCGAGCGGCCGGTAGACCACCAGCGCGCGTCCGGCCGCCAGTGCCGAGCGCGTCGGCTGGTTCAGCATCATGTAGCGGTAGGAGCGGCGCACGGCGCCGAAGCGCGCGTGGAAATGCCCGGGCACGGGCTGCACCCAGCGCAGGTTCACGCTCGGCGGCAGCGCGGCATTCGTGCCCAGCAGCCAGGCGCGCGGAAGGCGCTCGGCCGCCGTGTCGAAATGCGCGACCTGGCCGCGTGCATGCACGCCCGCATCGGTGCGCCCGGCGCAGGTCAGCGTGACCTCGCTCGCCGCGACGCCGCCGAGCGCGTCCTCGAGCACCTGCTGCACGGAAACGGCGTGGGGCTGGCGCTGCCAGCCATGGAAGGCGGCACCGTCGTATTCGACGCCTATGGCGATGCGGCCCATGCGCGGAACGGGATGGCCCGCGCCCCGGTGCGGCGGCCGTCAGCCGGGGAGCGAGTCGATGAGCCGGCGAGCCTCGGTCTTCTGCGAGGCCGAGCCTTCGGCCAGCACTTCCTCGAGGATGCTGCGCGCGCCCTCGGGATCACCCATGTCCATGTAGGCGCGCGCCAGGTCGAGCTTCGTGCCCACCTCGCTCATCGTGGCCGGTTCCGCATCGGTTGCCGCGGGTTCCGCATTCAGCCGCTGCGTGGAGGCAAAGGCCGCGTCGGTCTCCGGCGTGCCGTGGCCGACGTCGAGGTCGAGTCCGCCGCTGCGTTCGCCCGTGACCGCCAGGCTGTCCAGGTCGAGGTCGACGACGCTGTCGGCGGCGTGCGCCTTGAGCGCTTCCACCTGCGCGGTGACGCCCTGCGTCGCGTCGGCCGCCGGCATGACCGCCGTGACCAGCTCGGTCGGCGTTTCCGCCGCGCCGCCGACGGCCGGCATGACCGCGGAGAAATCCTTGTCGGTGAACAGCCAGGTGCCGCTCGCCCCGGTGGCGGGCGGTGTGGGCATCTCGGCCGTGTCGGGCACGACCACTTCGGCCTTGCCCTGGCCCTGCGCGCTCGCCAACAGGTTGCGCGTGTCCTCGTCGAGCGAGGTGAGCATCGTCGGCGACGAGGCGACATCGGCCGCGTGGTGCGTGCCGGTATCGGCGCCGGCGACGTCGAGCCCCAGGTCATCGATCGACAGTTCGGCGGTCTGGTCGGCGCTGGCCAGTTGCGCGCGTGCGCCGGACTCGAGCTTCTGTTGGATCGTCGGGCTGTCGAGCCCCTGCGGCTGCAGGTTCTCGACCGTGGGCGTGTCGTGCGTGCCGTCGCCGACATCGAGCGTGACGGTATGGGACTGCGGCATCTCGCGCGTCGAGCCCGCACCGTCGGCCCCACGGGCCGGATCGTCGAGCACGAAGTCCACGCCGGTGTCGCCAATCGCGCGCATCTCGCCAGTCGCATCCGACCCGCCAAGGGCCGCGCCGAGGTCGAGGTCGACGGCATCGGAGGGTGCTTCCGCCGCGATCGAAGGCTCGCCGAGCAGGTCGAAATCGACCCGGTTCTGTCCGCCCTCGAGGTTCAGGTCGACGCCGCCGCTGGCCGCGCCGGACAGCCCGCCCGAAGCAGCGAACAGGCTGTCGTCCGGCGCGATCTGGCGCCCCATGATGACGATCTTTTCCCACTCGCCGCTGCCCGCCTGGTCGCGGCTCGCCGCCAGTTCGCGCGCGAGCTGCAGGAACTGATCCTTGTTGCCCCACACGAAGAACACTTCGAGGAGCTTGAGCTTCAGGTCGCGCCGCTGCGGTTCGCGCGTGATCGCGATGCGCACCAGGTCGGCCGCCTGGTCGTACAGGCCATAGGCCATGTGGAAATCGGCTTCCGCCAGCGGATCGCCCTGGTCGAGCGCGACCGCGGTGTCCCCGGCCACGCTCTCGTCTTCCGCCACGGGCACGGACTGCATGTTCGCGAGGTCGCTCTCGCTGATCCGCGGCGCCTGATGGCTGCCGGATTCCTCGACGACGAAGGAGGAGTCTTGCTTGGTGCCGAGCGCGCGCATCGGCTGCGTCTCAGCCTGGCGAGCAGCCTGCTGCTTCGAGGCGGCCTCGAACGGCGGCGTCGAGAGGCGATCGAGCGTGCGGCCGAATTCCTGCTCCTGGCGCGAACGCAGGAAGCGCCACCCGAACACGCCCGCCAGGACCAGCGCCAGCGCGCCGACCGGCAGGTACCAGTTCTCGAGCAGCCAATCGAGGAAGGAGCCGCCCTGCTTCGCGGCTGCGGCGGCCGGAGGCGCCGGGGTCTTCGGCTTCTCGGATGGCGGCGCCGCGGCCGGTGGCGCCTCAGCGGGCGTGGCCGTCGCTTCCGGCGGCTTCGGTCCTTCCTTCAGGACCTCCTGCGGCGACTTGGCCGGCTCGACCGGCGTCGCAACGGGCGCCTGGCCGGGCTTGCCGCCATTGATCTGCGCCTGCAACCGCGCGAGTTCTGCGTTCTTCAGGTCGAGCAGCCGCTGCGATTCGGCCAGCTGCTGCTGCAAGGTGGTGACGCGCTGCTGGAGCGCCGCGGTGTCGCCACCGCCGGAGCCGCCGCCGGCTGGCGCCGCCGCGCCCGGCTCCGAAGGGGGCACCAGGTGCAGCTGCTCGTGGCCACCGTGGCTGCCGGCCCAGGCGTGGAACTGGCTGCCGACCTCGGCGCTCGCCTCGCCCGGGCCGATCGCCGCGACGCTCGCCGCATCGGGCAGCTGCAACGCAGCGCCCGACCGCAGCACGTTCATGTTGCCGTCGAAGGCCGACGGGTTGGCCTTGTACAAGGCCACCAGCGCGCGTTCGCGCTGTGAATTGGGATAGTTGCGTGCGGCAATCAGCGACAGCGTGTCGCCACGCTGCACGATGTAGGTGCCGCCGCCCGTGCCCGCGCTGGCCGCGGCCGAGGGCGCGGCCACCGGGGCCGGCGCGCTGGGCGCGCTCGGCGCGGCGGCGGGTGCTGCCGGCCGTTCCACCGTGCCGGCCTGCGACTGCGGCGCGGCGACCGGAGTCGACACCCCGGCGGCAGAACTCGCCTTCTCGCTGGTGAAGGCCGGCGGATCGAGCAGCACGGTGTATTCGCGCACGAGCCGGCCACGGGCCCAGTTCGCCTCGACCAGCAGCGTCGCGAACGGTTCGGTCACGACTTCGCGCGAGCGCACCTGCAGCACGTCGCGTCCGTCGGCGCTCTTGCCCGGCACCAGCGTCACCGAATCGAGATACGCGGGGTAATCGAGTCCGTAGCGCGTGAAGCTCTCGCGGCTGGCGAGGGCCACCTTCAGGCCGGCGAGTTCCTCGGGCGACGCGGTCAGGTCGATTTCCGCGTTCAGGGGTGAATTCAGCGCCGATTTGAGGTGGATATCCCCCAATCCCAACGCCATCGCACCAGAGGGCACCAGGGCCGCCAGGGTCAGCACGCGTACGACATAACGCAAGGACATCAGATCTCCCAGTGGGCCTAAAAAGGCGCTTACCCCGTTATAAAACAAAAAGTTACGCCGTATTCCTTGGCCCGGCGGCTATTTGCCCGGCAATAT
>DATKLZ010000048.1:0-5152 GCA_035542135.1 Steroidobacteraceae bacterium
TTCCACCAACCGCGGCCTGTGGGGCGTGACGATCGGCGGCACCGAGACGCTCACGTCGAAGGGCAGCATTCCCGAGAGCGCCTGGGTGCTGTCGAAGGATGCCTTCGACCGCCCGGCCCTGCCGCAGCATCACACGCTGCGCTTCGAGCAGGGCCGCCCGGCCGGGCTCGACGGCAAGGCCCTGGGCCCCGTGGAACTGATTGAAAGGCTGGAGGCGCTTGCTGCGCCATTCGGTATTGGCCGTGGCATCCACCTCGGCGACACCATCATCGGTACGAAGGGCCGCGTCGCCTTCGAGGCGCCGGCAGCCGAAGTGCTGCTGACGGCGCACCGCGAGCTCGAGAAGCTGGTGCTGACCCCGCGCCAGCAGCGCATCAAGGAGACGCTTGCGCTCCCCTACGGCGACTGGGTGCACGAGGGCCAGCTGCTCGATCCGGTGTGCCGCGATATCGAGGCGTTGTTCTTGTCTTCACAGCAAAGGGTAAGCGGTGAAGTTCACCTGCTCTTTCGGCCGGGCAGCGTGTTCGTCGAAGGCGTGGAATCACCCTACTCGCTGATGAGCGCCTCGAAGGGCGTTTATGGCGAAGCCGCGGGCGAATGGACCAGCGCCGATGCGCTCGGCTTCTCGAAGATCGTCGCGCTGACCGGCATGTTCCACGTGCGCGCCGGGGAACTGGCCGCGCAGGGAGCGCAACAACCATGAAGACCGTGGTCGTCGACAAGATCGCCTCGATCACGCAGGCCTGCTCGCTCGGCCACGAACTGCGCATCGCCGACGAGATCCCTGCCGAGGAAGGCGTGGTGATCGTGGCCGAGATCCTCAACAACAAGTCCACGTACAACACGCTCGAGCTCACCAGCGGCCGCATGGCGAAGGTGGCGCGCGGCGACGTCGTGGTCGGCGCCCTGGGTCCCCGCAAGGCGCTGTTCGGCTATTCGGGGCACGTGCCCGGATCGCTCAAGCCCGGCGATGTGATCCAGATGCTCAACATCGGCGGCGTCATGGGCGTGTGTGATTCGGCCACGCCCGACAAGGGCAAGCCCTTCGACTGCCGCGTGCTGGGCGTCGTGCTGCAGTTCCCCTACCTCGGCGAGCGCATCGGCGTGCCGGCGCGCGTCGGCTTCCGCCGGCTCGACTACGGCGCCACGCTCGATGCGCGCGGCGTGCCGGTGGTCGCACTCGCCGGCACCTGCATGGAGGCGGGCAAGACCGCGGCCGCCGCGGCGATCATCTCGCGCATGCGCCATCGCGGCCTCGTCGTCGATGCGTTCAAGGCGACCGGCGTCTCGCTCCGCCGCGACATCATGGCCTTCGAGGATGCCGGCGCGCGCAAATCGATGATCTTCACCGACCTCGGCGTCGTCACGACCTCGGCGCGCACCGGCCCGGCACTGACGCGCACGATGTTGACAGAGCTCGCGGCCGGCAAGCCCGACGTCATCGTGTTCGAGCTCGGCGACGGGCTGCTCGGCACCTACGGGGTCGATGCGATCCTCAACGGCGAGGACATCCGCCGCGCGATTACGGGGCTGGTGCTGTCAGCGAACGATCCGGTGGCGGCCTGGGGCGGGGTGCAGCTGCTGCGCGAGCGCTTCAAGGTCGAGCCCTGCATGGTCACGGGGCCGTCGACGGACAACCAGGTCGGCGTCGACATCATCGAGCAGCAGCTGAAGGTGCCGGCCTGCAATGCGATCAGCAATCCGGCCGCGCTCGGCGACGCGGTGATCGCCGCGGTCGGCCTGGGCGAGCGGGCCGCCGCAGCGCGCGCGGCCGAGTGAGGCCATGGCACGCGTGCCCGCCATCGTGCTCGGCGGCACCGGCTACGTGGCCGGCGAACTGCTGCGACTGATCGCCGCGCACCCGCAGCTCGAGCTCGCCGGCGTCATGTCGGACGGGAGCCCCGGCGCGCCCGTGGCGCAGGCCTTTCCGCACCTGGCGCCCGTGTATCCGAACGAAGTGTTCCAGTCGCAGGCGCAGATCGAGGAGCTGCTGCGCAATGGACGCGCACCGGCGATCCTGTCGGCGGCGCCGCACGGCGTATCGGCGGCGCTGATCGACGCGCTGCTGAAGGTTGCCGAAGGCGCCGGCCACGCACCGCGCGTCGTCGACATCTCGGCCGACTTCCGCTACGCGACGGCGGCGGAATACGAAGCGGTCTACGGGCATCCGCACGGCGCGCCGGCGCGCCTGGCGCAATTCACCTGCGCGGTGCCCGAACACCTGCGCGAGCTGAAGACGCCCCATGTCGCGCATCCGGGCTGTTTCGCGACCACGATATTGCTGGCCGCGGTCCCGTTGCTCGCGCTCGACCTGGTCGAGCCGCAACTGTTCGTCGCCGCGATCACCGGCAGCACCGGCTCGGGGCGCAAGCCGGTCGAGGGCACGCACCATCCGCTGCGCCACGGCGACCTGTATGCGTACAGTGCGCTCACCCACCGGCACACGGCCGAGATCGCCGCCTGCGCGCGCGCCGCGAGCGGCGTGGCGGCGCACTTCGCGTTCGTGCCGCACTCGGGCCCGTATGCGCGCGGCATCCACGCCACGGTGCAGGCGGTGCTGAAGCGTCCGCTGTCGAGCGCAGCATTGTGCGCGCAACTCGCCGACTTCTATGCGAACTCGCCGCAGGTGTCGGTCGGTGACAAACCGCCGCGGCTCAAGGAGATCGTCGCCAGCGGCTACGCGCGCCTCGGTGCGGCCAGCGACGGTCGCACCGTGGCCGTGATGAGCGTCGCCGACAACCTCAACAAGGGCGCGGCCGGCGGCGCGATGCAGTGGCTGAACCGCCTGCTCGGCTTCCCGGAGAGCCTCGGGCTCACGGCTCCGGCGGCCGGCTGGACCTGACGCGATGAACGCCGCAACCGCAGCCGGCGCCCGGCCGGCCACCACGACGCCGGGCGCCGATCCGCTCGCGCCGGTGTTTGCGCAATACCCGTTGCCGGTGACGCACGCCGAGGGCGTGTGGCTGCACACCGCCGACGGCCGCCGCGTGCTCGACCTGTATGGCGGACACGCGGTGGCGGCGCTGGGCTACGGCCACCCGGGCTGGACGCGCGCGCTGCAGGCGCAGGCGCAGGCCCTGAATTTCCAGAGCAACGCCGTGCCGCTCGAAGTGCGCACGCGCGCCGCGGCGCGACTGCTCGGGTTTGCCGGCGGCCATTTCAGCCAGGTGTTCCTCGTGAACTCCGGTGCCGAAGCGAACGAGAACGCGCTGAAGATGGCCTTCGCGCTGACCAGGCGGAGCGAAGTCGTCGCACTCGAACATTCCTTCCATGGCCGCACGGCCGCGGCCGGCGCGGTCACCTGGGGCGCGGCGGCGCGGTGGTACGGCTTTCCGCGCGCGCCGTTCGACGTGCGTTTCCTGCCACGCCGCGATGCGGCCGCCCTCGAGGGCATTACCCGCGAAACCGCGGCCGTCATCGTCGAGCCGGTGCAGGGCGTTGGCGGCGCCTTCGACCTCGGCGCCGACTACCTGCGCGCACTGCGCGCGCGCTGCGACGCCACCGGCGCGGTGCTCGTCTTCGACGAAGTGCAGTGCGGCATGGGCCGCACCGGGGCGCCGTTCGCCGCGAATCTCTACGGCGTGATGCCCGACATGATCACGACCGCGAAGGCGCTCGGCAACGGCTTTCCCTGCGCCGCGTTGTTGATGCATGCACGCGTCGCCGCGGCCGTGAAGCTCGATGCGCTCGGCACCACCTTCGGCGGCGGGCCGATGGCCTGCGCGGTCATCGAGGCCGTGCTCGACGCGATTGAAAATGAACACCTGCTCGAAAACGTGCAGCAGGTCGGTGCGCTGATCCGCGAGCGCTGCATCGTCGGGCCAGTGCGCGCGCACCAGGGCGCGGGCCTGCTCACCGGCCTGGTGTGCGACCGGCCGGCGAAGGATATCCACCGCGCGCTGCTCGAGCGTGACATCCTCGCCGGCACCAGCGGCGACCCGCAGGTGCTGCGGCTGCTGCCGCCGTACATCCTGGAATCCAGGCACGTCGAGCAGCTGCGCGCGGCACTGCTCGACATCGGGGCCGCCGCGTGAAGCGCTTCATCGACCTGGCCGATTTCACGCGCGAGCAGGTGCAGGGGCTGGTCGCGCTCGCGCGGCGGCTCGAAACGCAGCCCGAACCCCATGCGCTCTCCGGCAAGGTGCTCGGGCTCCTGTTCATGAATCCTTCGCTCCGCACGCTCGCCTCCTTCCAGGCCGGCATGGCGCGGCTCGGCGGCAGTTCGCTCGTCATCACGCCCGGCCAGGGCACCTGGCAGTTCGAGACGCGCGACGGCGCGGTGATGACCGGCGCGGCCGCCGAGCACATCCGCGAGGGCCTGCCGGTGCTGGGTTCCTACTGCGACGCGCTCGGCATCCGCGCCTTCGCCGCGGGCGAGGATCTCGAGGACGAGCTCGCCGACCGGCGCTTCAACGCGATGGCCGCGCTCGTCGAGCGGCCGCTGATCAACCTCGAATCCGCGATCAACCATCCCTGCCAGGCGCTGGCGGACTGGAAGACGCTCGATGAACTGCCGGGCGCGGGGCGGCGCAAGTTCGTGTTGAGCTGGGTGTGGCATCCGAAGGCGCTGCCGCTGGCCGTGCCGGCGGCGACCGTGCACATGGCCGCGATGCGTGGCATGGACGTGGTGGTGCTGCGCCCCGAAGGCTACGCGCTGCCGCCGGCGGTCATGGACAAGGCCCGCCGCGCCGCGGCGGACAGCGGCGGCAGCGTCACCGAGACCGCCGACCGCGCCGAGGCGCTCGCCGGCGCGCACATCGTGTACGCGAAGGAATGGGGCAGCACGCGCCATTACGGCGATGAGCTCGCCGACCAGGCGCAGCGCGGCCCGCTCAAGCACTGGTGCCTGCGCAACGACTGGCTCGTCGATGCGGCGCCGGATTGCCGGGTCATGCATTGCCTGCCGGTGCGGCGCAACAGCGCGATCGCCGATGAAGTGCTCGACAGTCCACGGAGCCTGGTGCTGCGCCAGGCCTACAACCGCATGCCGGCGCAGATGGCCGTGCTGCATCGATTGCTGAAGCCAGGAGCCTGAGGTTCCCATGAAACTGCACCGCACCGACCAGGTCGCCACGATCCGCGCGCTGCGCGCCGCCGCGCCGTACATCCGCATGTACAAGGGCCGCACCTTCGTCGTCAAGGCCGGCGGCGC
>DATKLZ010000049.1:0-5165 GCA_035542135.1 Steroidobacteraceae bacterium
TCCTCGCCCGGGAACACGTCGACGACGCGGTCGATGGTCTTGGCGGCCGAGCTGGTGTGCAGCGTGCCGAACACGAGGTGGCCGGTCTCGGCGGCGGTCAGCGCCAGCCGGATCGTCTCGAGGTCGCGCATTTCGCCGACCAGCACGATGTCCGGGTCTTCGCGCAGCGCCGAACGCAGCGCCTCGCTGAAGCCGAGCGTGTCGCGCTTGACCTCGCGCTGGTTGATCAGGCAGCGCTTGCACTCGTGCACGAACTCGATCGGATCCTCGATCGTGATGATGTGGTCGGGACGGTTGTCGTTGCAGTGGTCGATCATGCCGGCGAGCGTGGTCGACTTGCCCGAACCGGTCGGGCCGGTCACCAGCACCAGCCCGCGCGGCAGCATGCACAGGTCGCGGAAGATCTTCGGCGCCTGCAGCTCGTCGAGGCTGAGGATGTTCGAGGGAATGTTGCGGAACACGGCGCCGGCGCCGCGGTTCTGGTTGAAGGCGTTGACGCGGAAGCGCGCAAGCTTTGGAATCTCGAAGGAAAAGTCGGTCTCGAAGAATTCCTCGTAGGCCTTGCGCTGCTTGTCGTTCATGATGTCGTACACCATGCCGTGCACTTCCTTGTGCGTGAGCGCGGGCATGTTGATGCGCTTGACATCGCCATCGACGCGGATCATCGGCGGCACGCCCGCCGACAGGTGCAGGTCGGAGGCGTTATTCTTGACGGCAAACGCCAGGAGTTGTGCGATGTCGACCGCCATCAGGATTCCTCGCTGAGCAAAGGCGCCGCGGAGATTTCGTGCCCGCGCAGTATAACGGAGGGTGTCGGTCGTCAATATGTTAATCGGTCCGCAGAATTCAGCAGTCATGGACGACTTCGGCGCACGGCTGCGCGCGGTGCGCGCACGCATCGGCCAGGCGGCCCGGGCGGCCGGCCGAACTGAGGACTCGGTCACGCTCCTGGCCGTCAGCAAGGGGCATGGGGCGACCGAGGTGCGCGCGCTGGCGCAGCTCGGCGTCGAGCATTTCGGCGAGAGCTACGTGCAGGAGGCGTGCCCGAAGCTCGACGCGCTCGCCGGGCTCGAACTGTGCTGGCATTTCATCGGCCGCCTGCAGGCCAACAAGACGCGCGAGGTCGCCGAGCGCTTCGCCTGGGTGCACGGCGTCGACCGGCTGCGCATCGCGCAACGCCTGGCCGCGCAGCGCCCGCCGCTGGCGCCGCCGCTGAACGTGTGCATCCAGGTCAAGCTGGCGCCCGACGACACGAAGGGCGGCGCCGGCGCCGCCGAGGCGCGCGCGCTCGCCGCCGCGCTCGGCGCGCTCCCGCGCCTGCGCCTGCGCGGCCTGATGTGCATGCTGCCCGAGGGGCTCGACGCCGCCGCGCAGCGCGTGCGCTTCGCCGAGGTCCAGGCCTTGTACGCGCAGCTGCGGCGCGAGGGCGTCGCCCTCGACACGCTGTCGATGGGCATGAGCGGCGATTTCGAGGCGGCGATCGCCGCCGGCTCGACGCTGGTGCGCATCGGCACGGCCCTGTTCGGCCCGCGGCGCGACACCTTAGCGCCGGGCGGACCCAGCCCGTAGAATGCCGCCCCGTGGAACCCGGCACGCAAATCAGCTTCCTCGGAGGCGGCAACATGGCGCGGGCGATGATCCGCGGCCTGTTGCAGCGCGGCTTCAGCGCCGCGCAGTTGCGCGTCGGCGAGCCGGTGGCGGCGCAGCGCGATGCGCTGCAGCGTGATCTGGGCGTCACGGCGCTGGCCGACAATGCCGCCGCCGTGCGCGACGCCGACCTGGTGGTGCTGGCGGTCAAGCCGCAGTACGCCGTCGAACTGCTCGCCGGGCTCTGTCCCGTCCTGTCCCAGGGGCATGCGCTGCTGCTGTCGATCGCGGCCGGGCTGCGCATCGCCGACCTTGCCCGCTGCTGTCCCTCGCTCCCGATCGTGCGCGCGATGCCCAACCGGGCGGCGCTGGTCGGCCAGGGCGCGGCCGCCCTGTATGCGCCCGCCACGGTCGGCGACGCGCAGCGCGCGCTGGCCGAGCAGGTGTGTGCCGCGGCCGGCAGCCTGGTGTGGGTGCGGAAGGAATCCGACCTGGACATCGTCACCGCGGTCTCCGGCAGCGGCCCGGCCTATTTCTTCCAGCTCGCGGAGCATCTCGCGGCGGCGGCGGTCGCGGAAGGGCTCGACGCCGTGACCGCCGAGCGGCTGGCGCGCCAGACTCTGCGCGGCGCCGGTGCGCTCGCCGGCGGCGACACCAGCCTGGCCGCGGAACGCGAGGCGGTCACGAGCAAGGGCGGCACGACGGCGGCCGCGCTGGCCGCGTTCCAGGCCGGGGGTTTCGGGCCGCTGGTGGCCGCGGCGGTCGCGGCCGCGCGGCGCCGCAGCGCCGAGCTCGCCGAGCAGTTCGGCGGCGGGCCGGCCGCGCCGCCCCGCTGAACCCCGTGGACACCACGTCATGACCGCTGCACTGCTGTTCCTGCTCGACTCGCTCCTGAGCGTCGCGCAGTTCGTGTTCCTGGTACGGCTCCTGCTGCAGTGGGCGCGCGCCGATTTCCGCAATCCGCTGGTGCAGGCGATCGTGCAGATCAGCAATCCGCTGCTGGTGCCGCTGCGCCGCGCCTTGCCGGCGATCGGCCGCATCGACACGGCCTCGGTGGTCATCGTGTTCGCGCTGGCGCTGCTGCGTGCCTGCCTGCCGACGCTGCTGGCGGGGCTGGGACTGCCCCCGCCGCTGCCGTGGGCCGAGGCGGCCGTGCTGCAGCTGCTGCGCACGCTGCTGTGGATCAGCTTCTTCTCGATCTTCCTGTACGCGATGCTCTCGCTGATCGCGCCGGGCGTGCCCTCGCCGATGCAGTCGCTCCTGCGTTCGCTGTGCGAGCCGGTGCTGCGGCCGATCCGCCGCCTGGTTCCGCCGCTCGCGAACCTCGATCTCTCGCCGCTGTGGGCCGGGATCATCATCCAGGCGCTGCTGATCCTGCTGCGCTGAAGGCCCCGCGCGCCGCGCCACGGCCCGTGCTGTCGCGCTTCGGCAACTTTCAATCGGACCATGGGTTTAGCAGTGCTTTTGCATTGCGCGTCGAGCACGCGAGCGAGCGAGGCGCGCGGCGCGCCACCGAACGCAACCGGGGCGAAAACCGCGCGTACACGCCAAACCCTAGAAAAAAAGGCATTTGCGTCGCGCGCTGCTTGTGCTATGTTGCGCCCCGATTCACGCAACGCGTGAACTTTTTCGAACTGCAGCCAAACTCGAGGAGATCAAGCAATGGCGAAGAAAGGTGGGGCGCCGACCAAGTCGGAGATCCTGGCGACGATTTCAAAGGACACCGAGCTTTCCCGCAAGCAGGTCAACGAGGTGTTCGATTCCCTGAACGGAATCGTCAAGAAGAGCCTGCGCGGCAATGGCCTGTTCACGCTGCCGGGGCTGCTGAAGCTCAAGGTCGTGAAGAAGCCCGCCACCAAGGCGCGCGAAGGCGTCAACCCCTTCACCGGCGAGAAGATGATGTTCAAGGCCAAGCCGGCGAGCAAGAAAGTGCGCGCGCTGCCGCTCAAGAGCCTCAAGTCGATGGTGAACTGAAGCCTGCGCGAAGGCTCTTACCCGGGCCCAGCGCCAGGGTAGTTGATCGCCATTCCTGAGGGGCCCGTGCAGCCAGTCTGCCGGGCCCTTCGGTTTTTTCGACCGGCCTCAGGCCATCGTCGGCGGCCACTCCCCGCGAACACAATCGGCCAGCTCGTGCAGGCGGCCATGGAAGAAATGGCCGACGCCGGCGAGCAGGCGCAGCCGCGCCGCGGGCGCGTGCCGCGCGGCCCACGCGACCACGGTCGCCGGCGCGACCACCTCGTCCGCGTCGCCCTGCACGATGAGCCAGGCGCACGCCGGCGCGGTGAATCCGTCCAGGTTGACGCGATCGACGGCGGGTGCGGCGCTGATCAGCCACTGCGCCCGCGCTTCGGCCGCGACGCGGATCGCGACGGCGGCGCCGAACGAGAAGCCCGCCAGCACCAGCGGCAGGCCGGGCCAGCGCGCGCGCGCGGCGGCCACGGCGGCCAGCGCATCGGCGCTCTCGCCCTCGCCACCGTCGTGCGTGCCCTCGCTCGCACCGACGCCACGGAAATTGAAGCGCAGCGTCGCGGCGCCGCCGCCGCGCAGCGTGCGCGCCAGCGTGTGCACGACCTTGTTGTGCAGCGTGCCGCCGAACAGCGGATGCGGGTGGCAGACCACGGCCGCGAGCCGCGCCGCCGGTTCGCCGGCCGCGGGTTCCTCGACCAGCGTCTCGAGCCGCCCGGCCGGGCCGGCGACCGGGATCGACTGCGCGACCGTGCCGGTCACCGCTCGCCGGCGTCGCCCCGCGGCGCGAACTCGAGCGAGGCGGAATTGATGCAGTAGCGCTGGCCCGTGGGCTTCGGCCCATCGTCGAACACGTGACCGAGGTGCGCATCGCAGCGCGCGCAGCTGACCTCCGTGCGCACCATGCCGTGGGAGCGATCGACGCTGGTGCGCACGTTCTCGCCGGCCAGCGGCAGCCAGAAGCTCGGCCAGCCCGAACCGCTGTCGTACTTGGTGTCCGAGCTGAACAGGTCGGCGCCGCAGCACACGCAGCGGTACACGCCCGCCTCCTTGTGGTGGGCGTAGGCGCCGGTGAAGGCGCGTTCCGTGCCCTTCTGGCGCGTCACCTGGTACTGGAGCGGCGTCAGCCGCGCGCGCAGTTCCTGATCGCTGGGCACGGCAGGACCGTGGACGGTCGTGCCTTTCGTGTCGTCAACCATCGCGTCAGCCTCCATTCGTGGCATTCGTGGCGTGTGCGCCCGGCACGGTGGCCTGCAGCCCGGCGAGGCGCAGCAGCAGCCCGTTCAGCCGGCGCGTGAAATCGGCCGGCTTTTCCAGCTGGCCGCCGTCGTTCAGCCGGGCCTGATCGTATAGCAGCAGCGCGAGTTCGTCGAAGGACTGCCCGTTCGGCTGGCCGTCGAGATAACGCACCAGCGGATGCGCGACATTGAGCTCGAGTGTCGGCACCGCCGGCGGCGCCTCCTGGCCGTGGGCCTGCAGCACGCGGCGCATCGACTCCGACATCTCCGTCTCGTCGCGCACCAGGCAGGCGGGCGAATCGGCGAGCCGCGTGCTCGGGCGCACCTCGCGCACGCGTTCGCCGAGCGCGTCCCTGCAGCGCTTGAGCAGGCCCT
>DATKLZ010000050.1:0-24472 GCA_035542135.1 Steroidobacteraceae bacterium
GACCGCACGCGCATCGCCGAGGTCAACGCGGGCCTGTCGACCGTGCAGGCCGAGCTGTTCCCCGACGTGTCGATCGGCGACGCGCCGCAGAACGACGCGCCCGCCGCCGGAGGCAAGCCATGAGCATGTCGAATCGCGCCCGGCGCATGCTGCAGCACCAGCTGCGCAACCGCGCGGACGCGGAGCTGAACCTGATCCCGATGATCGACATCCTGAGCGTGATGGTGTCGTTCCTGCTCGTGTACTCGACCGAGGTCGAGGTCGTGCAGAACACCAAGGGTATCGAGATTCCGCAGTCGATCTCCGAGCAGCGGCCGCACCAGACCGTGGTCGTGACGCTGACCAAGGAGGACGTGTTCGTGCAGGGCGAGCGCGTCGCGTCGGTCGCCGACGTCGCCGCCAGCCCCGAGAACATCATCGGCCCCCTGAGCGCGGCGCTGAAGCGGCCGACGCTGATCGGCCAGGCGCTGACCGAGCGCACCATCGCCGAGCGCGAGGTCACGGTGATGGCCGACAAGACGCTGCCGTACGAGATCCTCAAGAAGGTGATGACCACCTGCACCGATGCGGACTATGGCCGCATCTCGTTTGCGCTGCTGCAGAAGGACAAGCCCGTCGACGCGGGCGCGCTGCGCAGGGGCTGAAGCGGGAGTACCGACCAACGTGGCGCTGACCGAGTATTACCGCAGCTTCGAGCTGCCCTGGGAGGCCGATCCGGAGGAGCGCGAGCGCCTGCGGCGTTACCTGCTGATCGGCCTGATCGTGTACGTGGTGCTGGGCCTCGGACTGCCGCTGATTCACCTGCCGAAGCCGAACGTGAAGCCGGAGGAGGCAGTGCCACCGCGGCTCGCGCGCCTGATGACCGAGGAGCTGCCCAAGCCGCCGCCGCCGAAGCCGGTCGAGCAGCCCAAGGAGCAGCCGAAGCCTCAGGAGAAGCCCAGGCCGGCGGAGAAGCCGCTGCCCGACACGCGCAAGAAGATGGAGCAGTCGGCGTCGATGCGCGCGATCAAGGATGCGCTCGCCGACCTGCGCGACCCGCTCGACACCGCCGCCCTGGGCCAGACCAAGATGCTGACGAACAACGTCAGCCAGGACGTGCGGTCCGACCGCTCGCTGATCGCCTCCAAGGCGGGCAGCGGTTCGAACGGCATCACGACAGCGAACGTCAGCCGCGGCTTCGGCGGCGGCGCCGGCGCGCTCTCCGACCACACCACGGTCGCGATGCGCTCGGGGATCGCCGAGACGGCGGCGCGTGGCACCGCGAGCCGCCAGGGCGCGAGCGGCAAGGCCGCGCGCAGTCCCGAAGAGATCGAGCTGGTCTTCGACCGCAACAAGGGCGCAATCTACGCGCTCTACAGCCGCGCGCTGCGCGAGCAGCCGGACCTTTCGGGCAAGCTGGTGCTGGAGTTCACCATCGCCCCCTCCGGCGAGGTGACCATGTGCCGGGTCGTATCGAGCGAGCTGCACGACCCCGAGCTCGAGCAGAAGATCGTCGCGCGCGTGAAGCTGTTCCACTTCGAGCCGCGCGACGTCGAGACGATCACGACCACCAAGCCGATCGAGTTCTTCCCGGCCTGAGCCGCCGCGCGGCGGCGCCTCGGCCGGCGGGCCTGCTCAGCGCCCGGACGGCGCGCCGTCGTCTCCGGGGGCACCCACCGGCGGCTCGGCGATCAGCACCTGCCCGCCCTCGACGCGGCAACCGACCGCGATCAGCGCCTGCCCCAGGCACGCACCGGCGATGCAGCGCCCGCTCTCCGGATCGAAGCGCGCGCCGTGCCCGGAGCAGACGATGTCGCCGCCGGGGTGCGCGAGGAACTGGTCCTTCGCCCAGTCGAGCGGCGTCCGCTCGTGCGGGCAATCGTTGAGGTAGACCCGGACGGCCGCACCGCGTCGCACCGCGAACACCCGATCGATGCCGCGCCGGTCGGGCAGGAAGCCGCGGGCGCCGCCGTCCGGCAGCTCGCCAAGGCGGCAGAGGACGCGCACGACCGGCTCAGTGCTCGCCGCCGCCCGGCACCCACTTCGGCGCGTACTGCAGCAGGAAGACCTGCGAGGTGTCGGCACCGATGGGCGCGTGACGCGCGACCCAGCTGTCGTCGTGCAGGTCCATGTCGGCGTCGTACTCGATGCGCCCGCCGAACGGGCTGTTGAAGTACCAGAAATAGTTCGAGCCGAAGATGTGGCGACCCGGACCCCAGAAGGAGCGGTAGCCCTTGCGGCAGAACTCCCAGCCGGCCTTCAACAGCTCGTTCGGGCCCGCGAGGTGGAACGTGAAGTGCTCGATGCCGAGCATCTTCACCGGCGTCTCGATCAGGAACAGCGTGTGGTGATCGAGCGTGCCGGCCGGGCGCATGAAGGGTCCCACGTTCGTGAATACGTCGGTGGTGCGAAAGCCGAGCCGCCCGGCGTAGAACTTCTCGGCGCGCACCCGGTCGCGCGTGAACAGCACGATGTGCGAGAGGGTATAGGGTTCGGGCCATTCGTCGTCGCGCGCGGCGGCCACGTTCACCGCGCGGCCCGGCACGGCGCCGGGGGTGTTGATGCCGAGGGCCGGGCTGCGGCCGATCGGGCGCCGGCGCGTGACCTGGAAGCCGAGCGGATAGCCGTCGTCATCGACGCTGTGCAGGACGCCGTCCGCGCCCTGGCGGACCTCGCGGTCGCGGGCGAGCTCGGCGCCGATCGCTGCCAGGGTAGCCGCGTCGGCGACGCCGTACACCTGCTCGCGGATGTTCGGCGCGCCCGCCACCGGCGCCGGCAACCCGGCGTCGCCGGCGGTGCGCACGACGACGCCGGTGCCGTCGAGCGCCTCGAAGGTGGCGCCCTTGCTACCGCCCTCGACGCGCTTCAGCCCATAATCGGTCAGGAAGCGGCAGCTGCCATCGATGTCGTCCACGCCGAAGATGAGTGTGTCGGGTCCGATGATCTTCACGGGATGGGAACTCCCGGCGCCTGCGGGCGCCGCTCAAGGGGCGGTTGCATATTCGGCCATCCCGCCTGCCCATTCAACCTCCCCGAGGACCAGCGCATGAACCTGCAGTCGGAGATCGCCTACTTCTGCGACCTGAGCGGCACGGACCAGGCGCGGCTGATGGCACTGATCATCCACGAGCTCACCGCCGAGGCGCGCACGACCTACGGGCCCGGGACCGACCAGGTACTGGACGGGGCGCGCCTGCGCTTCGCCAACGAGATGAGCAACCGGCTGGCGCGCTACCTCGAGCAGCTGCTGGCGGCAGATCAGGCGCGCCCCTCGGAGGAGGTGGTGTTGCGCATGCTGCTCGCGCCGCGCGCCGACAAGCAGGCCGAACGCCTCATCGTCAGCGCCTACCACCGGGCGCTTGCCGGCTTCGACAACTACGACGCGACGGTGACCATGGACGGCTGAGGCGCCGCCCGGTAGCTTCAGCCGGTGCCGACCTCGACCCTGTCACAACTGCTGCTGCTGCTGTCCGCCGCCGTGCTGGTCGTCGCGCTCGCGCGGCGCCTGGGCCTGCCGGCCACGCTCGGCTACCTGCTGGTCGGCATGGTGCTCGGACCCAGGGCGCTCGGCATGTTCGCCGACTCGCCCGCGACGCACGCCCTGGGCGAGATCGGCGTGGTCTTCCTGCTGTTTGCGCTCGGCCTGGAGTTCTCCTGGCCGCGCATGCTGGCGATGCGGCGCGAGGTGTTCGGTCTCGGCCTGCTGCAGCTCGTGGCGGTGGGCGCGTGCACCGCGGCGCTGGCGCTGGCGGCCGGCATCGGCGCGGCACCGGCGGTCGTGCTCGGCGGCGCGATCGCGATGAGCTCGACCGCGATCGTGCTGCAGCAGCTCACCGACCAGGCCGAGCTGAATCGCACGCACGGCCGGCTCGCGTTCGCGGTGCTGCTGTTCCAGGACCTGGCCTTCGTCCCGCTGCTGACGCTGGCGACCGCCCTGGCCGAGGGCGGGGCGGCGCCCGGCGCCGGGCCGCTGCTGCGGCTGGTCGCGGGCGGGCTCGTTGCGCTGCTGGTCGTGTATGCGCTCGGCCGCTGGCTGCTGCGGCCCCTGTTCCACGAGATCGCACACAGCCGGCTGCGGGAGCTGTTCACGCTCACGGCACTGCTGGTCGTGCTGGCGAGCGCCTGGATCACGCAGGCGGTGGGGCTGTCGATGGCGCTGGGGGCATTCCTCGGCGGCATGATGCTGTCGGAGTCCGAGTATCGCCACCAGGTCGAGGCGGCGATCCGACCGTTCCGCGAGCTGCTGCTCGGGTTGTTCTTCGTCTCGGTCGGCATGCTGCTGGACCTGCGCCTGCTGCTGCAGGAGTTCGGTCTGATCTCGCTGCTGCTCGCCGGCCTGCTGCTGCTGAAGATGCTGCTCGGTGCCGCCAGCGTGCGGCCGTTCGTGGCGTCGAACTTCAGGGCGGTGCGCACCGCGATCGTGGTCGCCGGCGGCGGCGAGTTCGGCGTCGCGCTGCTGACGATCCTGCTGCAGCGCTCCGGGCTGGTGCCGCCGCAGCAGGCGCAGCCGCTGCTCGCGGCGCTGGTGCTCAGCATGCTGATCAGCCCGCTGCTGATCCGCTACAACCGCGCGATCGCGCGCGCGCTGCTCGGCGAGCGCGGTCCGCCGGCGACGGCGCTGGAGCGCGAGGAGGCGGCGGCAATCGACGTCGCGCGGCGCGAGCACGTGATCCTCTGTGGCTACGGCCGCGTCGGCCAGAACATCGCCCGCGTGCTCGAGTCGCAGGGCTTCGAATACCTGGCAATCGACCTCGACCCGGCGCGCATCCGGCTGGCGCGCCAGGCCGGCGAGCCGGTCGTATTCGGCGACAGCGCCGACGAGGAGCTGCTCCGCCAGGTCGGTCTCGACACCGCGAGCGCGGTCATCATCAGCTTCGCCGACCCGTCGGTGTCGGTCGGCATCGTGCGCGCGGTGCGCCGGCTGCGCGCCGACGTGCCGCTGCTGGTGCGCACCCAGGACGATACGCGGCTCGCCGAGCTGACCGCCGCCGGCGCGACCGAGGTCGTGCCGGAAACCTTCGAGGCGAGCCTGATGCTGGTCTCGCAGGTGCTGATGCTGCTGCACGTCCCGGTGTCGAAGGTCGTGCGCACCGTGGCCGACATCCGCGCCGGCCGCTACCGGACGCTGCGGACGATCTTCCGTCACGAGGGGGCGCGCCCGATCGACGAGCGCCATGCCTTCCGCGAGGAGCTGCGCACGATCGTGCTGCCGCGCGGTGCCTGGGCCGTGGGGCGCCAGATCGCGGCGCTCCGCGCCCGCGGCGCGGAGGTCGCCTTCACCGCGGTGCGCCGCCACGGCATCACCGGCCGGGAGCCGGATGACGGCACCGAGCTGCGCGAGGGCGACGTGGTCGTGATCTACGGCACCCCGGAGGCGCTCGAGCACGCCGAGGCGGTCCTGCTCGCTGGGTGAGCCGCGGGACACTCCGGTACAATCCCGCACCCCGTGACCCGCGAACACATCCACTTCCCGGAGCGCCACGCCCCGCTGCGCGAGGACATCCACGCGCTCGGCGGGCTGCTGGGCGAGATCCTGCGCGAGCAGGGCGGCGACACGCTGCTGCAGCTGGTCGAGGGCGATCGCACGTCGGCCATCGCCCGCCGCGAGGCCGGTGCCGCCGGCGACGTCGAGACGCTGGCGCAGCGCGTGCGCCGCCGCCCGCCCGGGCTGGCCCGCGACCTGGTGCGCGCCTTCTCCTCCTGGTTCCAGATCGTCAACGTCGCCGAGCGCGTGCACCGTATCCGCCGCCGGCGTGAGTACTTCCTCAAGGAGAGCGACCGCCCGCAGCCGGGCGGCGTCGTCGACGCGCTGATCGAGCTCAAGCACCAGGGCCTGACGCTGGCCGACATCCGTGCGCTGCTGGGCGGGATCAGCATCGAGCCGGTGCTGCTCGCGCACCCGACCGAGTCGGCCAGGCGTACCAGCCTGCGGCGCCTGCAGCGCATCTCCGACCTGCTGCTCGAGCGCAGCAACACGCTGCTCGCGCCCTACGAGCGCACGCAGCTGCTGGAGCGGATCCGCGCCGAGATCACGATCGACTGGCAGACAGCCGAGCACCCGCGCGAGCGGCTCACGGTCGCCGACGAGCGCGAGCACGCGGTGTTCTACCTGGCCGAGGTGCTGTACGCGATCCTGCCGGCGTTCTACGACGAGATCGCGAGGGCGCTGGCGCAGCTGTACGGCGCCGACGCCGCGACGCTGGAGCTGCCGGTGCTGGTGCGCTTCGGCAGCTGGGTCGGCGGCGACATGGACGGCTCGCCGGACGTGCACGCCAAGAGCATCCGCGAGACGCTGGCGCGGCACCAGCAGGTCATCATCAACGCCTATCATGGCGAGTGCCTGCGGCTCGCCGAGACGCTGTCGCAGAGCGCGAGCCGCGTCAGCATCGCGCCGGAGCTGCAGCGGCGCATCGACGAATACCGCACGCTGCTGCCCGGCACGCAGGGCCTGACACCGTCGCGCCACGACGTGATGCCGTATCGGGTGTTCCTCGGCCAGGTGGCCGAGCGGCTCACGCGCACGTATCACTCGCGGCCGAACGGCTACGAGAAGCCGGAGCAGTTCCGCGCCGACATCGCGCTGGTGGCGGCGAGCCTGCTGTCGCATCGCGGCGCGCACGCCGGGCTCTATCCGGTGCGGCGCCTGCTGCGACGCATCGACACCTTCGGCTTCCACCTGGCGACGCTCGACCTGCGCCAGCACGCCGCCGTGCACCACGCCGTCATCGCGCAGGGGCTCGCCGATCCGCAGTGGCACGAACGCAGCGCCGCGGAGCAGCACGCCCGCCTGGTCGAAGTGCTGGTGAAGGATGCCGGCCCGATCCAGTCGTTCGACGCGGTCGGCAAGCGCACGCTGGCGGTGTTCGAGGCGATGATGCAGGGCCGGCATCGCTATGGCCCGGACGCGGTCGGGTTGTACATCGTCAGTGCCGCGGCCACGGCGGCCGACGTGCTGGCGCCGCTGGTGCTGGCGCATTGGGCCGGGGCGCGCGATCGCCGCAGCGGTGCCGCCGCGATCGACGTGGCGCCGCAGTTCGATTCGCTTGCGACGCTCCAGGGCTGCGGCGCGGTGATGCGCGAACTGCTCGCCGACCAGGTCTACCAGCGGCACCTGGCCGCGCACGGGCGGCTGCAGACGGTGCTGATCGGCTACTCCGAGAGCAACCGCGAGAGCGGCATCGTCGCCTCGCGCCTGGCCGCGTACCAGGCACAGCGCAACCTGACCGCGGCGCTCGATCGGGCCGACGAGCGCCACGTCATCTTCTACAGCCGCGGTGGCAGCATCGCGCGCGGCGGCGGGCGCATCGACGAACTGCTGCGCGCGGCCCCGGCCGAGTCGGTCAGCGGCGTGCTGCGCTTCACCGAGCAGGGCGAGGGCATCGCGCAGAACTTCGGGCTGCGCGCCAACGCGATGCGCACGCTCGAGCGCGCCTTCAACACGCTGGCGCTCGCGACGCTGGCGGTGCGGCGCGGCGTGGCGGTGCAGGAGAGCGGGGCGTTCGCGGAAGTCGCCGCGCAGGCCGCGGCGGCGAGCCGCGAGGCGTGGCGCCGCCTGCTCGACGGCCCGGGATTCCTGGAGTACTTCCGCGCCGTGACGCCGATCGACGTCATCGAGCGCATGCGCATCGGCGCGGCGCAGCGGCGCGAGCCGTCCGAGCCGGCGCGCGTCGAAGCGGTGCCGGCCGCGGCCTGGGTGTATGCCTGGTCGCAGTCGCGGCACATGCTGCCGGGCTGGTACGGCGCGGGCGCGGGCTTCGAGGCGGTGCGCGCGACCGGCGGCGTCGAACGGTTGCGGCGCGCGTACGCCGGCTGGCCGTTCTTCCGCAGCCTGGTCGATGACATCGAGGCGATGCTGGCGCGCGCCGATCCGGACATCAGCGCCTGCTATGACGCGCTCGCGCCGGCGCATTCGGCCATAGCCGCGGCGATCCGCGCCGAATTCACGCTCACCTGCGAGCTCGTGGCCGACATCAAGGCGGGCAGCGGGCTGCTCGATGCCGACCGTACCCTCCAGCGCAGCATCGCGCTGCGCAACCCCTATGTCGATCCGATGAACCTCATGCAGATCGACCTGCTGCGCCGCTGGCGGGCAGGCGGACGCACCGATCCGGTGCTGTTCGAGGCACTGCTCGCCAGCGTCGGCGGCATCGGCCTGGGACTGCAGACCACCGGCTGAGCGGCCGGCGCGGGCTGATAACCCGCACGAACATTCCAGATAACAGCCTTCGGGCTGATCCCACGGGTGCCCGCCTGTAGAGTGGGGTGGTGTACCAGTACGACGCATTCGACCGCACTTTCGTCAACGAGCGGGTCGCGGAATTCCGCGACCAGACGCGACGGTTCCTGGCCGGCGAGCTCAGCGAGGACGACTTCCGCCCCTTGCGGTTGCGCAACGGGCTGTACATCCAGAAGCATGCGCCGATGCTGCGCGTCGCGATCCCCTACGGGCTGCTCGCCACGCGCCAGCTGCGCATGCTGGCGCACATCGCGCGGCGCTACGATCGGGGCTTCGGGCACTTCAGCACGCGCCAGAACATCCAGTTCAACTGGCCGAAGCTCGCCGAGGTGCCCGACATCCTCGCCGAACTCGCCACGGTCGACATGCACGCGATCCAGACCAGCGGCAACTGCATCCGCAACGTGACCACGGATCACCTGGCCGGCGTCGCCAGTGACGAGCTCGAGGACCCGCGGCCGTGGTGCGAGCTGATCCGCCAGTGGTCGACCCTGCACCCCGAGTTCACCTACCTGCCGCGCAAGTTCAAGATCGCCGTCAGCGGCGCGAGCCATGACCGCGCGGTCACCGCCGTGCACGATGTCGGACTGCGGCTGGTGCGCGGCCCCACGGGCGACATCGGCTTCGAAGTGCAGGTCGGCGGCGGGCTCGGGCGCATGCCGATCATCGGCAAGCGGATCCGCGAATGGCTGCCGCAGCAGGAGCTGCTCGCCTACCTCGAGGCGATCCTGCGGGTCTACAACCGCCATGGGCGGCGCGACAACATCCACCGCGCGCGCATCAAGGTGCTGGTCAAGTCGCTCGGCATCGCGGCCTTCGCGCGCCAGGTCGAGGCGGAATTCGCCGCCAACCGCGCCGTCGCGCCGCGGCTCGAGGCGGCGCGCATCGCGCAGCTACGCGCCAGCTTCCGGCCGCCGGCGTACCGGCCGCGGCCCGACATCGATGCCAGCGTGGGCGCCGATGCCGCCTTCGTCGCCTGGTACCGGCACAACACCCGGGCGCACAAGGTCAGCGGCTATCGCGTCGTGTTCATCTCGCTGAAGAAGCACGGCGAGGCGCCGGGCGACATGACCGCGGCACAGATGGACGCGCTTGCCGACCTGGCCGATCGCCACAGTTTCGGCGAAGTGCGCGTGACGCACGACCAGAACCTGGTGCTCGCCGACGTGCCGCAGGCCGAACTGCGCACGCTGCACGCGGCGCTGGCGCCGCTCGGGCTGGCGAGCCCGAACATCGGTACGCTGACCGACATGATCTGCTGCCCGGGGCTCGATTTCTGCAGCCTGGCGAACGCCGGCTCGATCGGCATCGCCAAGCAGATCCACGAGCAGTTCGATGACCTCGATTACCTGTACGACCTGGGCGAGATCCAGGTGAAGATGTCCGGATGCATGAATGCCTGCGGGCACCACCATGTCGGGCATATCGGCATCCTCGGCGTCGACAAGCACGGCGAGGAGTGGTACCAGATCACGCTCGGCGGTTCGGCCACCGGCCAGGTATCGCTCGGCGAGGTCATCGGTCCTTCGGTGCCGAAGCCCGAGGTGGCCGCGACGATCGGGCGCATCCTCGATGTCTACGTCGAGCAGCGCGAGAGCGACAGCGAGAGCTTCCTGCAGGTCGTGCGCCGGATCGGCGTCGCGCCGTTCAAGGAGCGCGTCTATGCGCCAGATACTGTCGCGGCGTGAGGTGCGCGCCGATCGCTGGCGCTATCCCGGCGAAGACGGCGATGGCCCGCGGGTGCAGACCCTGGCGGAGCTGCAGGCCGCGGCCGTGCCGGCGGGGCCTGTCGGCGTGCGGCTCGCGCCCGTGGACGAGGTGGAGCAGCTGGCGCCGTACCTCGAGAGCCTCGAACTGGTGATCGTCCACTTCGACTCGGTCGGCGACGGCCGCGGCTACTCGCAGGCGCAGCTGCTGCGCGACCGCCTCGGCTACCGCGGCGAGCTGCGGGCCGCGGGGGCGGTGCGCCGCGACCAGCTGTTCCTGCTCGCGCGCTGCGGCTTCGACAGCTTCGAATTCGCGGCGGGCGAGGATCCGCGCGCCGCGCTGGCGCAGCTCGACGCCTACAGCGTGGCCTACCAGCGTTCGTCCGGAACACTCGTGAGCCCGAATTTGCGAGCCTGAGGGCTGCGAACGCCCAGTGCGGTGGGCAGCCGCGCGGCTACTGCAGGCAGACGATCAGGCGCGCATGGTAGTTGCGCCATTCGATCGGAATGACGATCGGGCGGCCGGCCGCCGGATAGGCGAGCGCGCTGCCGCGCCCGGCCAGCACCTCCGGCACCGAGATCTGGAACTGGTGGCCGAAATCGCGCCGGGCGTTGCCCGAGAGCGTGTTGGCGATCTCGCCGACGAGGTCGCACAGGTTCTCGTGGCTCATGTCGGTTTCCTGCATGCGCATCAGCATGACGCTCAGCATGCTCTTCGGCGCCGTGAAGGCCACGACACCGGTGCGCTTGCCCGAGACCTGGATGATGCCGGTATAGTCGGACATCTCCGGTTTCTCGTTCAGCGCCAGGTGCGGCGTGCCGCATTGCGCCGCCTGCTGCACTGTCGTGCCGAAGTAGTTGAGCACCCCGGCGACGAACACGCCCACTTCGGTCTCCAGTGTCATCACGCGGCCCGGCTGTCGGTGCCGATCAGCTTGCGCAGCGCATCGTTGAGCTGGCGGTCGGTGAACGGCTTGCACAGGAATCCGCTGGCGCCCTTCTCGAGCGCGTCGATCGCCGTCAGCTTGTCGGCCAGCGCCGAGATGACCAGGATGCGGATCTGCGGATCGCGCTGCACGAGTTCCGCCACGCACTCCGAGCCGTCCATTTCCGGCATCGTCAGGTCCATCGTCACCAGCGTCGGCCGCAGCAGCGAATGCATCTCGAGCGCCTCGCGGCCGTTGCGCGCGGCGCCGACGAATTCGATTTCCGGCAGTTCGTTGGCGCGCTCGATGCGCTTGCGGATCACGTTCGAGTCGTCGACCACGAGCAGGCGATGATGTTGTGCGTCCACGTGCAACCTGTCCGAACCGTTCAGGCCGCGGTCGAATGCGAAGGCGACGTGGCGTCGTGCCGCGGCAGCAGCATCTTGAAGCGCGTGTACTTGCCCGGCTGCGTCGAGATGCCGATGCGGCCGCCGCACTCGCGCACCGTGCTGTTGACGACATCGAGGCCGACGCCGCGGCCGGCATGCTCGGTGACCTCGGTCGCGGTGGAGAAGCCGGGCTGGAAGATCATGCGGTAGGCGCCGCTCTGGTTGAGGGCCGCCGCCTGGTCCGCGTCGAGCAGGCCGCGCTCGAGCGCGCGCTCGCGGATGCGGGCCGGGTCGAGGCCCTGGCCGTCGTCCTCGACCAGCAGCGAGTATTCCTGCGGGCCCGCCTCGGCGAAGCGCACGCGGATCGCGCCGGTGGGCGGCTTGCCGGCCGCGGCGCGCTGCTCGCGCGGCTCGATGCCGTGCACGATCGCGTTGCGCACCATCTGGATGCAGATGTCGCGCACCACGGCCGCGTATTCGGATGGCACCCGATCCAGGCCCTCGCAGGCCAGGCGCACCTGGCGCCCGCCCGGCGCACTGGCCTCGCGCGCCAGGCGCTGCAGTGCCGCCTCGAGGCCGGCGGGGCGCTCCTGCTGCGCGGGCGCCGGCGGGTTGCGGGCGGCGATCACGGCCGTGTCGCCATGGTGCTCGGGGGCGATGTCGCGGGCCGGGGCCGAGCTCGGGCGCGCCTGGTCGACGCGCTCCTGCATCGCGCTGACCAGCTGCTTGTGGCCCAGCAGTTCATCGAGCTTGACGACCACCGGCACGAAATCGTCGCCCGCCAGGGCCGGCCGCGCGCGCAGCGCCGACAGCAGGTCCTCGACGGCATGCGTGCGTTCGACGAAGCTGTCCATGCCGAGCGCCGCGGCTTCGCCCTTGAGCAGGTGCATCTCGCGGAAGACGCCCTGCAGTTTCTGCTGGAGCTCGGCGTGCGCGATGCCGGGGCTGCGCAGCAGCGCGTTGCTGCGGCGCACGCCGACCTCGACATTGTTGAGGAACGACTGCAGCTGCAGCGGATCGGTCTGCAGGAGCTGCAGCAGCAGCGCGGAATTCGAATCGTTGCTGGCGCGCAGCTGCTCGAGCTCGCGCTGCAGCAACACGCGATCGGTCACGTCGGCGACGACACCGAGCACGAAGTCGGTCGAGGAACCGTGTTCGCGCGCACGCCGGAACGAGAACGACAGGAAGCGCTGCTCGGGCGCTGCGCCCGGCGACTTGTTGAAATTCACCTCGATCTGGTTCAGCGGATTGACCGATTCGATCAGTTCCTCGTTGACCTTGTCCTTCCACAGCAGGCCGAGGTACTTGCCGGCCGCCAGCAGCGTCTTGTCATCGACCAGCGGCCGCAACAGGTCCTCGAAGCTCTGGCCCGCCGGCGAGGGCGAGCGCAGCAGGGCCACCAGAGAATCCGAATGCGCGCTGCCGATGCGGCCGTCGCGGGCGATCAGGAACAGGCCCTCGCGCACCGTGCCGAGGATGTTGCCGATCTGGCGCTGCGCCTCGCCGGCCGCGCGCGCCGACTGGCCGGCGCGCAATGCGAAGTACAGCATCATCGCCAGCAGCAACGTGGCCAGGCCGGCGCCAGCGAGCAGCAGCGTCCGCAGCGATTGGCCGTCGTGGACGACCGCGGCGCGCAACAGCGCCGCCAGATCGCCGAGTTCACCGGCCAGCGCGCCGGTGTCGCGCGATTGGCTGGCCAGCAGCTCATCGACCGTGCGCTTCAGGGCGGCGCCGGCCGGCGTCAGCGTCGAGCCGCCGGCGCTGTCGGCGTACAGTTCGCCGGAATGCGATTTCTCGAGCCCGGCAAGCCCGTTGTCGAGAGGTTGCCAATGGGTGTGCGCCTGTCCATACAGCGCGGCGGTGTCGCTGCGCGCGGCAAGGCCGGCCTCGCGCATCGCGCCGGCCAGCCGCGTGAACGCCTGGTTGCTCGAGGCGCGTCCCTGGCTGAGCGAGCGGAGCGAGTCGCCCACGTAGGTCTGCGTCTCGAGGCCGCGCTGGATCAGCGTCAGTTCCGAGCGCAGCAGCTGCGGCTGCGAACTGAGCGCCGAGGCCAGCTGCAGCGCCGCCGACGCCGACTGCAGGCGCGCCGCCAGCCGCACGCCGCTGAACAGCAGCAGCGCCAGCGCGGTCGTGCACACCGCGGTGACGGCGAGCGGCAGCCATTGCACGCGTTGATTCAGTGACGGTCGGGCCATGCGTTACTCCGCGGCTAGGGCCATTCGCGATTACTTGAAGCTGATCCGGATGCGCGCGCGCTGGGGCTTGGCCGGATCGGCCAGCGCAGAGGTGTCGTAGCGCCCGCTGCGCACGGCCTGGAGCGCGGCGGCATCGAAGGTCTTGGCCGGGTCGGCCTCGACCACGCGCGGATCGAGCGCCTTGCCCTTGGGGCTGAGCATGAATTCGACGATCACGTAGCCGTGGATGCCCGCGTCGAAGGCCTGCTGCGGGTAGGCCGCGGACAGCGGCTTCAGTGGCTTCGCATGGATGAAGTCGGCCGCCGGGTTGTCGGCGGCCGGGGCCTGCTGCTGCGCCTGGCGGGCCGCGTTGGCCGCGGCCGCGGCGCGCGCCTGCGCGGCCTGCATGTCGTCCTGCAGTTGCCTGCGTGCCGCAGCCAGCTCGGCGCCATTGCCGTATTCGGCGGCGCTGCCCACCAGCTGCTGCGCCTGCTCGAACTGCCCGGCGCGCGCGGCGCTGCGCGCGCGCGCCAGCAGCGCGGCCTGCAGTTCGCGCTGCGCCGCGACCGTCAGCGGGTCATTCCGGTCGACCTGTTGCATGGCCTGCACGCGCGCCTGCGCGTTGTCCGCGTCCGGGGGCAGCAGCGCGCCGGCCGCGATCGAGCCGTGCACGCGCGCGGCGAGTTCGGCGAGCGCGCGGTGGGTGTTGCCCGCATCGAGCTGATGCTGCAGGTCCGCCAGCACGCTGCGGTCGGCATTGCCGGCCGCGAGCTGCGCTATCAGCTGGGTCGCCGTGGCGTTGTCGCCGCTCGCAATGGCGGCGCGTGCCTGCGTGGCCAGCCAGCGCGGGCGCGCCGCGGCGATCGCCGATTCCTGCGCGGCCAGTTCCTGCGGGGCGATGCCGGCGTTGCGGAATGCGGCCAGCAGGCGCCCGGCCTCGTCGAGCCGGCCGGTGCCGAGGTCCGATTGGATGCGTGCGCGCGCGACGGCGTAGAGGCGGTGCAGTCCGTCGCGGGCCTCCTCGTTCTGTGGATCCTGCGCCAGCACCTGAGCGTACAGCTCGAGCGCGCTGTCGCCACGCGGCGCCTCCTCGGTTCGCGGCAGCAGCGACTTGCCATCACGGAACGCGACGCGCGCGTCCGACAGCAGTTCGAGCACGGAGCGCTTCGGCGTCGCCGGCGCGGGTGCGGCCGCGGGCTGTGCCGGCGCAGCCACGGGAGCCGCAAGCGACGGCGTGGGCGTGGGCGTGGCCGGCGGCGGGCGCGCGGCGGAGGCCGGCACCGGCGCGTGCGGCGGATGGCTTGCGCCCGCAGCCCGGAATTCAAGCCAGCCCAGTGCCGCCACCGCCGCCGCCACGCCGAGGGCCAGCACGAGCCAGAACCTGGAGCGGCCCCGCGACGCAGCGTGCGGCGGAGGGGCGCCGCCCAGCGTGGCATCGAGCGGGCTGGAGGACAGTTGCCGGTCGATGACCTGCAAGGCCTCGGCGAATGCGGTTGACTGCAGCGCGCCGCGTTCCACCACCGCGCTGACCATGCCGCGCGAGCGCGCCGCGGCCCAGTCGGCGGCGTTGCCGTCCCCGCAGATGACCAGGAGCGGTGCGAGCGGATGCTGCTGTTCGAAGCGCGCTGCCTGCGCGCGCGCGTCGTTGCGCGTCGTCGCGTCGATCAGCAGCGCCCAGGGCGCGTCGCCGGGCACCTCCAGCTGGTCGGAGGAATCGAGTGGCCGCGTTCGATACCGATCGCCGAGCAGCGGCCCGAGTTCGATCAGCAGGCCATCGTCGCTCGACAGGATGAACAGCACCGGTCGCCGGTTGCCGGGCGCGCGGGTCGTGGTGGGGGTGGGCGCTGCCTGTCCGGCGCGTTGGCCGGCAGGTACGGTGCTCGCCATCGTTGAAGTCTCCGGCTTTCCTGGCCGCCAATGTGTGACCCGCGGCAAAAACTTGCCTCAAACGGGTTCACAAATCCGATGCGACAGAATGCGGTGGCGCGGACGCGCCGGCGGCAATGTGCCGCGCGTCACAGTTCCCGGCGGAAGGGCCCAGGCGGGAGGATTACGGCGTGGCTACGGTGCCGCGGCGGCGCAGACCGACCGGATGGCCGAGGCGAGCGCGCTGACGTGCTCGCCGGTGTGCGCCGCGGAGAGGAAACCCACTTCGAACCCGCTCGGTGCGAGATAGATGCCGCGCGCGAGCAGCGGATGGTATATCTCCGCAAAGCGCTTCGCGCAGCCCTCCGGATACTGGCGCGGACTGCGCAGCACGGCCGGCGCGCCGGCGGGCGGCGCCGAGCGCGCGCCGGCCAGGCACAGCCAGAACAGCGATCCGTGCCGCTGCATGATCAGGCCCGGCACGCCGGCCAGTTCACGTTCCAGTTGCGCGCCGCGCGCCTCGAGCTGCGCGTACACGGCGCCGTCGGCCAGCGCGCGCAGCATCGCGAGGCCCGCGCACATCGCCACGGGGTTCGCGCTCAGCGTGCCGGCCTGGTACACCGGGCCGACCGGTGCCACGAGCTGCATCAGTTCGCGGCGCCCGCCGTAGGCGCCGACCGGAAAGCCGCCACCGATGATCTTGCCGTAGGTGACCAGGTCGGGCGTCACGCCGGCCAGCGGCGCATAGCCCTGGAAGCCGACGCGGAAGCCCGAGATCACCTCATCGAAGATCAGCAGCGCGCCGTGCTGCCGCGCGAGATGCGCCAGGCGCTGCAGGAATTCACGCCGCTGCGGCAGCAGTCCGTAGTTGGCCGGGAGCGGCTCGATGATCGCGCACGCGATGCGTGCACCGTGCTGCGCGAACATCGCCTCGAGCGAGGCCTCGTCGTCGAGCGGCGCGACCAGCGTTTCGCTCGCCGCCAGCAGCCCGAGGCCGGCGCTGTCCGGCTGCGGGGCGTCGGCGAGGCCGGAGCCGGCGCGCAGCAGCATCGCATCGGCATGGCCGTGGTAGCAGCCTTCGAACTTCAGTATCGTCGAACGGCCGGTCGCCGCGCGCGCGACGCGCAGGGCGGACATCACCGCTTCGGTTCCCGAATTGACGAAGCGCAGGCTCTCGACCCAGGGGATGCGGCTGGTGATGAACTCGGCGAGCTCGAGGCTGTAGGGCTCGGCCGTGCCGAGGCTCCAGCCGCGCGACAGCGCTTCGTCGACCGCGGCGCGCACCCCGGCGTGGGCGTGGCCGAGGATCAGCGGTCCGAAGGCCATGCAGAAATCGAGGTACTCGCGCCCGTCGACATCGCGCAGCGTGGCGCCATGGCCGCCAGTCATGAACACCGGCGTGCCGCCGACGCTGCGGAACGCGCGCACCGGCGAATGCACGCCGCCGGGCGAAACGCGCAGCGCGCGCGCGTACAGTTCCTCGGAACGCGTCACAGGCCGAGCAGCTCGCGCGCGTGGCGGGCGCCGTAGGTGATGATCATGCTGGCGCCGGCGCGCTTGAACGCGGTGAGGATCTCGCGATGGAGCGCGGCGCGCGGTGCCAGGCCCTGTGCCGCCAGCGCCTCGAGCGCGGCAAATTCGCCGCTGGTGTGGTACACGGCCCAGGGCTGCGGGAATTGCCGGCTCAGCTCGCGCAACAGGTCGAGGTACGGCAGCCCCGGCTTGACCATCAGGATATCCGCGCCCTCGGCCACGTCGCGCTCGGCGCACAGCCAGGCATCGCCGCTGCGCGCCGGGTCGAGCTGGTAGCTGGCCCGATCGCGCAGCGCGCTCTGCGATTTCGGCGCCGAATCCGCGGCGACGCGGAACGGCCCGTACAGGCTCGACTGGAACTTCACCGAGTAGCTCATGAGCACCGTGCGCTCGAGCCCGTGGTCGTCGAGCACCCCGCGGATCGCCGCGATGCGCCCGTCCATCATGTCGCTCGGCGCGACGCAATCGGCGCCGGCCTCGGCGTAGGCGCGCGCCGCGGCTGCGAGCTCCTGCACGCTGGCGTCGTTGTCGACGTGGTCGCCCTCGCGGTTGAGCACCCCGCAGTGGCCATGCGGCGTCGAGGAGCACAGGCACACGTCGGTCGCGAGCCAGATGTCCTTGCCGAAGCGCTGCTTGAGCGCTCGCACCTGCGAGGCGGTGAATGACCAGTCGATGTGCCGCTCGGCGCGCGCGCGCGGCACGCCGAACAGCAGGAAGGCGTGCACGCCGGCCTTCAGGTCGGCTTCGACCTGGCGCAGCAATGAATCGGGGGTTTCCTGGTTGACGCCGGTGAGCCCGGGGACCGGCTCGGGACCCTGGGCCGATTCGGACACGAAGCAGGGCTGGATCAGCTGGTCGAGCTGCAGGTGGATCTCGCGCGTCAGCGCGCGCACGTGCGCGTCCTGCCGGAGCCGGCGGAGCGTGGGGGGGTAGCGATCGCGGGTTTCGGCTGCAGGCGCCTGTCGATGACGGTCGGACATCCGCGCATTGTGCCGGAGTCGGCGCGGCCGCGGTCACGGCAATGTCAGGCCAGCCGCTTATGCGCCAAAGTTATGAGGCGCCTGAAGATAATAGCGCGCGACAAACGGGGTGTTCGTGGATTACCTGCCTGTATTCCTTGATCTGCGCGGCCAGCGCGTGCTGCTCGTGGGCGGTGGTCCAGTGGCCGCGCGCAAGGCCGCGCTGCTGCAGGCGGCCGGAGCGCGGCTGCGCATCGTCGCGCCGCGGCGCTGCGAGGAGATCGGGCCGCTGTGCGAACAGCCGGGCACGGAATACCTGGCCACCGAGTTCGAACCGGCGCAGCTCGCCGATTGCGTCTTCGCGGTGTCGGCCACGGATGCGGCCGGCGTCAACCAGCAGGTGGCCGCAGCGGGGCGCAAGGCCGGAATCTGGGTCAATGTCGTCGACGACGCGTCGGCCGGCAGTTGCCTGATGCCCGCCATCGTCGATCGTTCGCCAATCATCGTCGCGATCGGCAGCGGCGGGGCGAGCCCGACGCTGGCGCGGCGCGTGCGCGCCTCGGTCGAGGCGCTGCTGCCCGAGCGGCTCGGTGCGCTGGCGCGCGCGGCCGGAGAGCGCCGCGCCCGCCTGCGCGCCGCGCTGCCCGACCTGGCGGCGCGCCAGCGATTCTGGGAAGACTTCCTCGACAGTGCGCTGGCGCAGCAGATCCTCGCGGGCGCAGCCGGCGCCACGGATATCGATGCCGGCTTCGGCGCGCTCATCGACGCGGCCCGCGACCCGCACTCGTCCTCGCGCGCGGGCGTGGTGTGGCTGATCGGCGCCGGACCTGGCGATCCCGACCTGCTGACGCTGCGTGCGCAGCAGCTGCTCCAGCAATGCGACGTCGTGCTGTACGACCGGCTGGTGCCCGCGGCCGTGCTGGCGCGCGTGCGCCGCGATGCCGAGCGCATCTTCGTGGGCAAGGAGCCCGGAAGCCACCGAACCACGCAGCAACGGATCCATGAGCTGTTGATTCACCATGCACAGCGCGGCCGCCGCGTGGCGCGGCTCAAGGGCGGCGATCCGATGGTGTTCGCGCGCGGCGGCGAGGAACTGCTCGCGCTGGCGCGGGCCGGGATTGCGGTGATCGTCGTGCCGGGCGTCACCGCGGCGCTCGGCGCGGCCTCCGGCGCCCGCATTCCGCTCACGCATCGCGGCGCGGCGCAGTCGGTGTGCTTCGTCACCGCGATGGGCGAGGCCGCCGCGGCGCTCGACTGGCGCGCGCTGGCGGCGCCACTGCAGACGGTCGTGTTCTACATGGGCGCCGCGCAGCTGCCGCAGATCGTGGCGCGGCTGGTCGAACACGGCGCGCCGCCGCAGCGCCCGGCCGCGATCGTCGAGCAGGCCACGCTCCCCGGCCAACGGGTGGTCGCCGGCACGCTGCAGCGGATCGCGGCGCTGGCCGAAGCGGCCGCGGTCGGCTCGCCGGCGCTGCTGATCGTGGGCGAGGTGGCGGAATTTGCCGGTGGCACGCCGGCGGCGGCAATGGAGCGGGCATGAGCAATCCGGTGGACTTCCTCGCGGCGATCGGCAACACGCCGCTGATCCGCCTGCGCGGCGCGAGCGCGGAGACGGGCTGCGAGATCTTCGGCAAGGCCGAATTCATGAATCCGGGCGGCTCGGTCAAGGACCGCGCGGCGCGCGGCATCGTCACCGACGCCGAGCAGCGCGGATTGCTCGCGCCCGGTGGCACGGTGGTCGAGGGCACCGCCGGCAACACCGGCATCGGGCTGGCGCACGTGTGCGCGGCACGCGGCTATCGCTGCGTCATCGTGATGCCGGACAACCAGTCGCCGGAGAAGTACGCGCTGATCGAGGCGCTCGGCGCCGAGGTGCATCGCGTGAAGACCGTGCCGTACAGCGACCCGAACCACTACCAGAAGGTCGCCGGCCGCATGGCCGCCGAATTGCCGGGCGCGTACTGGACCAACCAGTTCGACAACACCGCCAATCGCCGCGCGCATGTCGAGAGCACGGGTCCGGAGATCTGGGAGCAGACCGGCGGGCGCATCGACGCCTTCGTGTCGGCGAGCGGCACCGGCGGTACGCTCGGCGGCGTGTCGCAGTACCTGAAATCGCGCAATCCGCGCGTGCGCACCGTGCTCGCCGATCCGCCCGGCAGCGCGCTGTACGAATACATCCGCAACGGCGTGCTGAAGGCGACCGGCTCGGGCTCGATCACCGAGGGCATCGGCATCGGCCGCGTCACCGCGAACATGCAGGATGCGCCGGTCGACGACGCGGTGCACATCCCCGACACCGAGAGCGTCGCCTGCGTGTACCGCCTGCTGCGCGAGGAGGGGCTGTTCCTCAGCAGCACCAGCGGCGTCAACGTGGCCGGCGCCGTGCGGGTCGCGCGCGAACTCGGGCCCGGGCACGTGGTCGTCACGATGCTGTGCGACAGCGGTTCGAAATACCTCTCGCGCCTCTACAATCGCGAGTGGCTGGCGCAGAAGGGATTGCTCGAAGCCGCCCTCGGTCGCTGAGGCGAGGCCGGGCCGGATCTGGCGCGATCGGCCGCGACCCACTACGCTAGCGGCGATGAAGACACCGCGCCGCGCTCCGCTGCCGTGGCAAACCGCGAAACCCGCTGCGGACGATCCTGGCGCCCCGGCGCGCGTGGCCGCCATCATGGCGAGCCCGAGCTACCTGCCGGGCGATGCCGACCCGGCTTTCCTGCAGCGCGAGGACACGCGCTCACTGCGGCTGCAGTTCGACTACCTCAAGCCCGAGCTGTTGCTGCAGGCGGCCGGCGTCCGCCATGCGATCGTCGTGTTCGGCAGCACGCGCATCCAGGAACCGGCGGCGTCCGCGCGGCGGCTCGAGGCGGCGCGCGCTGCCGCAGCCGCGGTCCCCGGCGACGTCGAGGCCGCTCGGCGCGCGGCGGTGGCGGCGCGGTTGCACGGATACAGCCGCCACTACGAGGTGGCGCGCGAGCTCGGCCGCCTCGTCGCCGGTTGCAATCCCGATCCGCGGCACGCCAGCACGGTCGTCATGACCGGCGGCGGCCCGGGCATCATGGAAGCGGCCAACCGCGGCGCGTTCGACGCCGGCGCGCAGAGCGTCGGCCTCAACATCTCGCTGCCGCACGAGCAGTTCCCCAATCCGTACATCACCCCCGAGCTGTGCTTCCAGTTCCATTACTTCGCGATGCGCAAGCTGCATTTCCTGCAGCGGGCGCGCGCGCTGGTGGCTTTTCCGGGAGGCTTCGGAACGCTGGATGAACTGTTCGAGGCGCTGACGCTGCTGCAGACGCGCAAGACGGGCATGCTGCCGGTGGTGCTGGTCGACGAGCCCTACTGGCGACGCGTCATCGACATTCCATTCCTGGTCGACGAGGGCGTCATCGAGCCCGAGGATGCCGAGCTGTTCTGGTTCGCCGAGGATGCCGCCTCGATCTGGCGCGGCATCGTCACGTGGTACCGCAATGCTGGCAACGACATCTTCGGCGGTGCGGGGGCCTGATGGAGCTGTCCTTCCACGGTGCCGACCGCGACGTCACCGGTTCCTGCCATCTGCTGGAGTGCGCCGGCAGGCGGTTGCTGGTCGACTGCGGCATGTTCCAGGGCGGGCGCGAGCTCGACGAGGAGAACTCGGCGCCGCTCGGCTTCGATGCCGCCGCGGTCGATGTCCTGCTGTTGACGCATGCCCACCTCGACCACTGCGGCCGGCTGCCGCTGCTGGTGCAACGCGGGTTCCGCGGCGAGGTCATCGCGACGGCCGCGACGCGCGAGCTGGCGCGCATCGTGATGATGGACGCCGCGCACATGGCCGAGGACGATGCGGCCTGGCGCGGCAGGCACCCGCACGCGGGCCGAAACGGCCGCGGCGGCCAGGGAGCGACCCCGCTGTACACGCAGTCAGACGTCGAGGCGGCCATGGCGCGTTTCGGCCGCGTCGCCGAGTACCGCGCGGAGATCGAACTGGCACCCGGCCTGCGCGTGAGCTTCCACGACGCGGGCCATATCCTCGGATCGGCCCACGTACTCGTGCAGGTGCGCGAGGGTGGCCGCATGCGGCGCGTGCTGTTCTCGGGCGACATCGGCGGCGCCGGCCGGCCGATCATCCGCGACGCCGATCCGCCGCCGGCCGACATCGTGCTGATGGAGACCACCTACGGCGATCGCAACCACCGCTCGCCCGCCGAGTCGGTGGCCGAACTGGTCGGCGTGATCGCCGCCACGATCGCGCGTGGCGGCAATGTCGTGATCCCGAGCTTCGCGCTCGAGCGCAGCCAGGAGATCCTGTATTCGCTGCGCGCCGCGATCGCGGCCGGGCAACTGCCGGCACAGCTGCCGGTGTTCCTCGACTCGCCGATGGCGGTGTCGGCCACCGAGGTCTACCGCGCGCATCCGGAATGCTACGACGCCGAGGCCGCGGCGCTGATCGCCGGCGGCACCGACCTGTTCGGCTTCCCGGGGTTGCGGCTGGTGCGCGCCACGAGCGAATCGATCGGGATCAATCGCATCGGCGGCGGAGCGGTGATCATGGCGGGTTCCGGCATGTGCACCGGCGGGCGCGTGCGCCATCACCTGGTGCAGAACCTCCCGCGCGGCAACGCCAGCATCGTGTTCGTCGGTTTCGCGGCCCGCGGCACGCCGGCCAGGCGTATCATCGACGGCGCCCGCAGCATCATGCTGTTCGGCGAGGAGGTGCCGGTGCGGGCCCAGGTGCATACCATCAACGGATTTTCCGCGCACGCCGACCAGGGCGAGCTGCTGCGCTGGCACGCGCGTGTCGGCGGCGCCGAGCGTACCGTGCTGGTGCACGGCGAGCCGGCTGCGATGAACGCCTTTGCGGCGTTGTTGCCGGGCGTGCCGGTATCGATGCCGGGCCCGGGCGACCGGCTGACGCTGTGAGCGCCGCGTCGCGCCTGCCTGCGCCCGCAGCCGTCGCGGCCCTGCTGGTCGCGGCGATGTCGGCCGCGCCGGCGCGCGCCGAGTGGGTGTCGCGCACCGTCGATGGCACGATGGGCACGCGCATCGTCGTCGAATTGTGGAGCGATGACCGCACCGCCGGCGAACGCGCCATCGATGCGGTGATGGCCGAGATGCGCCACATCGATGCGACGATGAGCACCTACAAGCCCGACAGCGAGATCTCGCGCGTCAATGCGCATGCCGCGCAGGAGCCGGTGAAGGTCGACGCCGACCTGTTCGGCCTGCTGGAAACGGCGCTCGAGTATTCGCGCATCACCGAGGGCGCCTTCGACATCACCTATGCCAGCGTCGGCTTCATGTACGACTTCCGCGCGCACCACCGGCCGACCGAGCAGCAGATCGACGCGGCCTTGCCGGCCGTCAACTACCGCCACCTGCTGCTCGACCGCGCCACGCACACGGTGCGCTTCTCGCAGCCCGGCGTGCGCATCGACCTGGGTGGCATTGCGAAGGGCTACGCCGTTGACCGCGGCATCGAGATCCTGCAGAAGCGCGGCTTCAAGCATGCGCTGGTTTCGGCCGGTGGCGACAGCCGCATCATCGGCGACCGCTTCGGCAAGCCGTGGATCGTGGGCATCCGCCATCCCGACCACAAGGACCAGGTGATCGCACGGCTCCCGCTGGTCGACACGGCCATATCCACCTCGGGCGACTACGAGCGCTACTACGACGAGAACGGCGTGCGCTACCACCACATCATCGATCCGCGCACCGGGCATTCGGCCAGCGCGGTGCGCAGCGCCACGGTGCTGGCGCCCACCGCCACGCGCACCGACGGGCTGTCGAAGACCGCCTTCGTGCTCGGCGCGGAAGAGGCCATCCGCATCTACGAGCAGCTCGGCGACGTCGACGCGGTCATCGTGCGGCCCGATGGCAAGGTGCTCTACACCAAGGGCCTGGAGCCGCCGTCGCCGGCAGCCGACCACCCATGAACGGGAGCCACCATGCGCCTTGAAGACATGCGCCGGAGCGACAACGTCGAGGATCGGCGCGGATTCACGCCGGTCCACGGCATTGGCCTGGGCACGATCGTGTTGCTGATCGTCGGATACTTCATGGGCATCAGCCCGAGCACGCTGCTCGGCCTGGTCGGCGCGGGCGAGTCGGTGACGCAGGGCGCTGGCGGCGCGCCGCAGCAGGGCGTGACCGGGCGTCCGCACGATCCGCAGGGCGACTTCGCCGCGGCCGTGCTGGGCGAAACCGAAGACGTGTGGACGAAATATTTTGCCGCCGCGGGCCAGCGCTACTCGCCGCCGACCCTGGTGCTGTTCAATGGCGAAGTCGCCTCGGCCTGTGGCGCGGCGAGCACCGCCGCCGGTCCGTTCTACTGCCCGGGCGACCAGAAGGTCTACATCGATCTCGATTTCTTCAACCAGCTCGCCAGCGAGTTCGGCGCGCCGGGCGACTTCGCGCGCGCGTATGTGCTGGCGCACGAGGTTGGCCACCACGTGCAGAACCTGCTCGGCCTGGCGAATGGCTCAGCCAGCCGTGGCGCCAACGGCGGCTCGGTCGCGATTGAATTGCAGGCCGATTGCCTGGCAGGCGTATGGGCGATGCGCGATCAGCGCATCATCGAGCCGGGCGAGGTGCAGCAGGCGCTCGCCGCCGCCGCCGCGGTCGGCGACGACACGCTGCAGAAGCGCATGCAGGGGCGGGTGGTGCCCGACACGTTCACGCACGGCACCGCGGCGCAACGGCAGCGCTGGTTCGAGCGCGGATTCCAG
>DATKLZ010000051.1:0-3839 GCA_035542135.1 Steroidobacteraceae bacterium
TGGCGGAGAGAGAGGGATTCGAACCCTCGAAGGGCTTTTGACCCTTACACCCTTAGCAGGGGTGCGCCTTCGACCACTCGGCCATCTCTCCGAAAATGCCTAAAACTTAATGACAATCAATAACTTGAATTGCCGCCGCCACCTTTCACGGGCGGGGCGCCATGATACTGGCGAGGTACCGAGAGGTAAAGGAGCGTTCGGGCACATGATATGGTGCCGCCGCGCAGAACAGAGGTTCGGGGCGGGCGGGGGGCATGAGCGATGTCGAACCGATACCAGCGCTTCCTGAAGGCCGAGGTCTGGCCGTATTTCCGCTGCCGCAACCGCAAGCCGCTGCGCCAGCAATGGCGGGAAGCGCGGGCGCTCTGGGCGGCCTATCACTGCGTGCCCTATCACTATTTCAAGCATCGCCTGTACGAGCGCGGCGCCCGGGCTGATTTCCTCGGCTACGTGCCACCGCTCCTCGTGCAGCGGTTCCAGGAAGACTTCAATCCGCCCACTCACCTGCACATGGTGATCGACAAGCTGGAGACCAATCGCATCCTCGGCAAGCTGGGCGTGCCCTGCATCGAGACACTGTTCAGCATCGATGCGGATGGCGTTGTCCGGGGTGGCGATGGCGCGTCCCTCGATGCGGTCGCCGCCGCGAGCGCACTGAATCGCATCGACGGCATGGTATTCATCAAGCCGGTCGATTGGGGCGTCGGCGAGGGCGCACACCGCCTGCGCGCATCCGCGATCGATGCCGGATACCTGGCGAAGCTGCGCAAGGTCGTGATCCAGCCGGTGTTGCGGAATCATCCGGCGATCGATGCGATCAACGCGGGCGCGCTCAATACGGTGCGCATCGACTCGCTGGTCGAAGACGGACGATGCACGCTCACGGCCGCCTACCTGAAGCTTGCCCGAGGCACCATGCAAATCGACAACTGGTCCAAGGGCTCGATCGCGGTGGGCATCGACATGGCGACCGGGGCGCTGAACGAGACCGGACTGACGCACGCCGACTTTGGCCGAACAATCTACGCCGCGCATCCCGATTCGGGCGTGCGATTCGGCTCGGTCACGCTGCCCGCGTGGCGCGAGCTCCTCGAAGTCGCCGAGCGCGCCGCGCTGGGCCTGCAGCCGCACCGGTCACTGGGCCACGACATTGCCATCACGGCCGATGGACCGGTATTCGTCGAGGCCAATGAAACGGCCGGATTCTTCACGCTGCAGGAAGCCTGCGGACCCATGGCTGCGACGCGCCTCGGGCAGCGCGCGCTGGAGCATTGGCTGCAACGGCGGGGCATCACGCCGGGCGCACATTGACCCGGCGGCCGGATCGGCCGCGAGCCGCCGCGGCGGTCAGCCGTGGGCGGCGTCGGCGCCCACGCCGCCCGCTGCGGATACCGCAGTCGTTGCCTCGGCCACTTCCGCGCGCACGCGCTCCGATATTTCCTCGCGCTGCACGGCGACGTTCTTCGGCGCGTTGACGCCGAGCCGCACCTGGTTGCCCTTCACGCGCAGCACCGTGATCGTGACGTCGTCGCCGATCAACACGCTTTCACCTTCGCGCCGGGTGAGAATCAACATGGCTTCGCCCTCCACGTACGCTGCCCACCAACCCGCCCGATACTAATACGGGTGCGACACGAGTTTGATGACAAGTGGACAGTAGCGGCCTCGACATCGACCGCACGCGATTCCGATGAAGGAGGTCAGTCGCCCAGGCGCGCGCGCACCTGCGGAACGACGCTGGCGAGCGCCGCGTCGAGGGCGGCCGGATTGCTCCCGCCGGCCTGCGCGAAGTCGGGGCGGCCTCCGCCCTTGCCACCGACCTGCGCGGCCACGGCGCCGACCAGTTCGCCGGCCTTGACCTTGCCCGTGCGGTCGGCCGTGACGCCGGCGACGAGCGTGACCTTGGTCGGCGATTCGACGGCGGCCAGCACGATGATCGCGGAACCGAGCCGGCTCTTGAGCTGGTCCACCGCGTTGCGGAGCGAGCCGCCGTCAGCGCCCTCGACACGCGCGGCGATCACCTTGGTGCCGCCGACGTCGACCGCGCCGGCGGCGAGATCGGTGCCTTGGCCGGAGGCGAGCTTGTCCTTGAGCGAGCGGATCTCGCGCTCCTGCGTGCGGATGCGCTCGAGCGCCTCGCGCACCTTGTCGGCGAGCTCCTCGCGCGTGCCCCGCACCAGGCCGGCGACGTCGCGCAGCACGGCTTCACTGCGCGCGATCGCATCGAGCGCGCCCTCGCCCGTGACGGCTTCGATGCGCCGCACGCCCGCGGCAACGCCGGACTCGCTGAGGATGCGGAACAGGCCGATGTCACCGGTGCGCGCGACGTGCGTGCCGCCGCACAGCTCGGTCGAGAATCCGCCGAAGTTCAGCACTCGCACCTCGCGGTCGTATTTCTCGCCGAACAGCGCCATCGCGCCGGCGGCCACCGCCTGGTCGTAGTCCATGATGCGGATGTGCGCTTCGTCATTGGCGCGGATCTCGGCATTGACGAGCCGTTCGATGCGCGCGAGTTCGTGCGCGCTGACCGGCTGGAAGTGCGAGAAATCGAAACGCAACCGGTCGGGGGCGACCAGCGATCCCTTCTGCGTGACGTGCTTGCCCAGCACCTCGCGCAGCGCCGCGTGCAGCAGATGCGTGGCCGAGTGGTTCAGGCGGATCGCCGCGCGGCGCGCGCCATCGACCCGCGCCGTGACCGCATCGCCGACCTTGAGCGGCGCGCCGCCCAGCGTGCCGATGTGCACGATCGCCTTGCCGAGCTTCTGCGTATCGGTCACGGTGAAGTGCGCGCCGCCAGCGGCGCCCGCGGCGCCCTGCGGCGCCGCGCCGGTGATCTCGCCGGTGTCGCCGACCTGTCCGCCCGACTCGCCGTAGAACGGCGTGCGTGCGAGCACGACCTCGCCCTGCTCGCCCGGCTGGAGCGAGGGCACGAGCCCACCGTCGCGCCGCAAGGCCACGACCGTGCTGCCACACTCGAGCGTGTCGTAGCCCTTGAATTCGCTCTGCGCATCGATGGCCTCACCGGCCGTCAGGTCGACGCTGAACTTGCTCGCCGCGCGCGCCCGCTCGCGCTGGGATTCCATCTCGCGCTCGTAGCCGCCCATGTCGACCGCCAGGCCGCGCTCGCGCGCGATGTCGGCGGTGAGATCGGGCGGGAAGCCATACGTGTCGTGCAGCAGGAACAGCAGCGCGCCCGGCACGGTGTTGCCGCCGGCCTCCTTCATGCGCGCTTCGAACTGCGCCATGCCGGAAGACAGCGTCTCGGCGAAGCGCTCTTCCTCGGCGCGCAGCACGCGCGCGATCTGTTCGGCGCGCTCGGGCAGCTCCGGATAGGCCTCGCCCATCACGCGCGCCAGCACCGGCACGAGTTTGTGGAAGAACGGCTGCGATTGCCCCAGCTTGTAGCCGTGGCGCACCGCGCGGCGGATGATGCGGCGGAGCACGTAGCCGCGGCCTTCGTTCGAGGGCACGACGCCGTCGCTGACGAGGAAACTGCAGGCGCGGATGTGGTCGGCAATCACGCGCAGCGAGGGCGAGGCGAGATCGACGGGGGCGCCGGCGGTCGTGGTGACCTCGGCCGCGGCCGTCACCAGGTCGCGGAACAGGTCGATGTCGTAGTTCGAATGCACGCCCTGCATGACGGCCGCGAGCCGCTCGAGCCCGGCGCCGGTGTCGACCGACGGCTTCGGCAAAGGCGCGAGCTTGCCGTCGGCCGAGCGTTCGAACTGCATGAACACCAGGTTCCAGATCTCGACGTAGCGGTCGCCGTCCTCGTCGGGCGAGCCCGGCGGGCCGCCGGCCACTTCCGGGCCGTGGTCGTAGAAGATCTCGGTGCACGG
>DATKLZ010000052.1:0-24431 GCA_035542135.1 Steroidobacteraceae bacterium
GCAGTGGAAGGCGCAATCGGGCGGCATGATCTCGCAGCAGATGCGCCGACTCGGCGCCTCGGTCGACTGGTCGCGCGACCGCTTCACGATGGATCCCGGGCTGACCCGCGCCGTCACCGAGACGTTCGTGCGCCTGCACGAAGAACAATTGATCTACCGCGGCAAGCGGCTGGTCAACTGGGATCCGGTCCTGGGCACGGCGATCTCCGACCTCGAGGTCGTCAGCGAAGAGGAGTCGGGTTCCCTCTGGCACCTGCGCTATCCGCTGAGCGACGGGAGCGGCGCGCTGGTCGTGGCGACGACGCGGCCCGAGACGATGCTCGGCGACACGGCGGTCGCCGTGCACCCGAAGGACGAGCGTTATCAGTCGCTGGTCGGCCGCACGGTGCGGCTGCCGCTGGCCGGGCGCGACATTCCGGTCATCGCCGATGAATACGTCGACCCGGAATTCGGAACCGGATGCGTGAAGATCACTCCCGCGCACGATTTCAACGACTACGCGGTGGGCCAGCGGCACGCGCTGCCGCTCATCAACGTGCTGACCCCCGATGCGCGCATGAACGAGTCCGCGCCCCCGGAGTTGCGCGGACTGGACCGCTTCGCGGCGCGTGCGCGCATCGTCGAACTGCTCGAGGCGGCCAGCCTGGTCGAGCGCATCGAGCCGCACAAGCTGATGGTGCCGCGCGGCGACCGGAGCGGTGCGGTGATCGAGCCCTACCTGACCGACCAATGGTACGTGCGCGTCGCGCCGCTCGCCGCACCGGCGATTGCCGCGGTGGAGAGCGGCCGCATCCGCTTCGTGCCGGAGAACTGGGACAAGACCTATTTCCAGTGGATGCGCAACATCGAGGACTGGTGCATCAGCCGCCAGTTGTGGTGGGGGCACCGCATCCCGGCCTGGTACGACGAGGCCGGCAACATCTACGTCGCGCGCGACGCGGCCGCCGCGGCCGCGCAGGCGCGTGCGCGGCATGGGCGCGACGTGCCGCTGCGCCAGGATGAAGACGTGCTCGACACCTGGTTCTCCTCGGCGCTGTGGCCGTTCTCCACGCTCGGCTGGCCGGATCGCACGGCGGAGCTCGGGCGCTTCTACCCGACCAACGTGCTCGTGACCGGTTTCGACATCATCTTCTTCTGGGTCGCGCGCATGATCATGTTCGGCCTGAAATTCATGGACGGGGCCGTGCCCTTCCGCGACGTGTACGTGCACGGCCTGATCCGCGACGGCGAAGGCCAGAAGATGTCGAAGTCGAAGGGCAACGTCATCGACCCGCTCGACATCGTCGATGGCATCGGCCTCGAGGCGCTGGTCGCCAAGCGCACCTCCGGCCTGATGCAGCCGCGCCTGGCGCCGGCGATCGAAAAGGCCACGCGCAAGCAGTTCCCGGACGGCATCGCCGCGCACGGCACCGACGCGCTGCGCTTCACCTTCGCCTCGCTCGCCACGCACGGCCGCGACCTGCGCTTCGACCTCGCGCGCGTGGCGGGCTACCGCAACTTCTGCAACAAGCTGTGGAACGCGGCGCGCTTCGTGCTGATGTGCGTCGAGCAGGGCAGCGCACCGGCCGCCGAGGGCGCCGTGGAACTGTCGACCGCCGACCGCTGGATCCGCTCGCGGCTCGGCGCGACGATTCGCGCGGTCGACGAGGCCATCGCCGCCTACCGCTTCGACTTCGTCGCCACCGCGCTGTACGACTTCACCTGGCACGAGTATTGCGACTGGTACCTCGAGCTGGCGAAGCCGGTGCTGCAGGGCGCGGGGGCGAGCGAGGCGCAGCAGCGCGGCGCACGCCAGACGCTGCTCACGGTGCTCGAGGCGCTGCTGCGCGCGCTGCACCCGTTGATGCCGTTCATCACCGAGGAGATCTGGCAGCGCATCGCGCCGCTCGAGGCGGCCGCGCGCCGCGACGCCGCCGCCGCCGCGCCGCCCGCACCCAGCATCATGCTCGCGCCGTGGCCGCGGCCGGCCGATTTCCCGGCCGACGCGGCGGCCGAGTCCGAGCTGCAATGGCTGATGAAGGTCGTGCTCGGCGTGCGGCAGATCCGCGGCGAGATGGACATCAGCCCCGCGCGCCGGCTGCCGCTGCTGCTGCAGCACGCCAGCGGCGTGGACCGCGAACTCGCCGCGCGCCACGAGGCGTTGCTGGTGCGGCTGGCGGGCATCGATCCGCCGCGGCTGCTCGCGGACGATGCCCAGGCGCCGCCGGCCGCCGCCGCGATGGCCGGGAGCCTGACGCTGCTGGTGCCGATGGCCGGGCTGATCGATCCGGTCGCGGAACTGGCGCGCCTCGACAAGAGCATCCGCAGGACGCGCGCGGAGATCGCGCGGGCGCAGGCCAAGCTCGACAACGAGAACTTCGTGCGCAGCGCGCCCGCGGCCGTCGTCGAGCAGGAGCGCGCGCGGCTCGCGGACTTCGGGCAGACGCTCGCCGGGCTCGAGCGCCAGCTGGCGCAGGTCCAGGCGCTGCAATCATGAGGCGGCTGCGCGAAGCGGTGGCGGCCGTCGAGACCGTCATCCTCGGCAAGCCCGCGCAGGTCCGGCTCTGCCTCGCCTGCCTGCTGGCGCGCGGCCACCTGCTCCTCGAGGACGTCCCCGGCGTCGGCAAGACCACGCTGGCGCACACGCTGGCGCGCGTGCTGGGGCTCGAGTGGCGGCGGCTGCAGTTCACGAGCGACCTGCTGCCGGCCGATGTCGTCGGCGTGTCGGTGTACGACCGCAATACGCAGCAATTCCGGTTCCGCCGCGGACCGGTGTTCACGCAGTTGCTGCTCGCCGACGAGATCAACCGCGCGAGCCCGAAGGCGCAGAGCGCGCTGCTCGAGGCGATGGAGGAGCGGCAGGTCAGCATCGACGGCGAGACGCACCCGCTGCCCGAACCGTTCTTCGTCGTCGCGACGCAGAATCCACACGAACAGCTTGGCGCCTTCGGGCTGCCGGAATCGCAGCTCGACCGCTTCCTGATGCGAGTGAGCCTGGGGTATCCCGACCACGACGCCGAGCGGGCACTGCTGCTGGCCGGCGAGCGACATGAGCTGCTGGAGGCCATCAGCGCGGTGCTCGGGCCGAACGACCTGCTGGCAGCGCAGCGTGCCGTGCGCGCGATCTATGTCAGTGGCACCCTGCTCGACTACGTCCAGGCACTGGTGTCGACATCGCGTTCGCAGTTCCAGCTCGGGCTCTCGCCGCGCGCGGCGCAGGGGCTGGTGCGCGCCGCGCAGGCCTGGGCGCTGCTCGCCGAAGAACGCGCGGTGTTGCCCGAGCACGTGCAGGCGGTGTTGCCCTCGGTGGCGGCGCATCGGCTCGAGCGACGCGACGGCGGCGCTCCCACTGGCCAGGGCCCGCAGCTGGCCGCCGAGCTGCTCGCCGCGGTGCCGGTACCCGTCTAGTGCCCGGGGCCCTGCGGCGCCGGCTCGCCGGCCGCATCGAACGCTGGGCGCGGGCGCGCCAGGGGCCCGACACGCTGCCCCTGCAGCTGCAGGCGCGACGCCTGTACATCCTGCCGACGCGCGCCGGGCTGGCCTTCGCGTTGCTGCTGTTCATCATGCTGGTGGCAGGCCTGAACTACGGCAACAGCCTGGCGCTGTTCCTCACCTTCACGCTGGCCGGCTTCATGCTGGTGGGCATGCACGAGTGCCAGCGCACGCTGCGCGGCCTGGAACTCGCGCAGGCGCAGGCCGCCGACTGCCACGCGGGCGATGACGGGCTGGTGGAACTGCGGTTCGTGAACGCGAGCACGCTGCCGCGGCGCGCGCTCGCCGCACGCACGCCCGGACTCGCGCCGACGGCGTTCGAATTGCCACGCGATGGTGGCGCGACGGTGCAGGTGAAGTTCCACGCCCCGCGCCGCGGCCGTCACCGGCTCGGGCGCATCGAGTTGTCGACGACCGCGCCGTTCGGCCTGTTCCGCTGCTGGACCTGGCTGTACCTGCCCCTCGAGGCGGTGGTCTATCCGCGTCCCGCCGGCACGCGGCCGTTGCCGGTGCCGTCCGCCGGGCGGTTGGCGCAGCAGGCCGCGGCCGCGGCGCATGGCGAGGACGAATGGGACGGCTTGCGTGCCTACCAGAGCGGCGACAGTCCGCGCGCCATCGCCTGGAAATCCTGGGCGCGAGGCGGCCCGCTGCTGGTGGCGCAGTATGCGGGCAGCGGCGGGAGCGATTACCTGCTCGGGTTCGCCGGCCTCGAATCGCTCGACCTGGAAGCGCGGCTCAGCCAGCTCGCGGCGTGGATCGCCGAATGCGCGCGCCGCGATGCGGCCTGCGGGCTGCGGCTGCCGGCGGCGCAGGCGCCGCCGGCACGCGGCGCGGCGCACCGCGCGGCGCTGCTGCGACAGCTCGCGCTCTACGGCGAGGGCAGCGCATGAAGCCACCCGGCGCGCAGCGCAGCGCGATGCTGCTGCCGATCCTGGCGCTGCTCGCCGCCGCGCTGGCCAACGCGCACCATCTCGCCTGGTGGTGCCTGCCGATGCTGGCGCTGGCCACGGCCTGGCACGTGCGTGCCGTGCTGAACGGCTTGCCGCAACCGGCGCGCACCGCCCGCATCGCCTTCGCGCTGTTCCTCACCACGGGCGTGCTGCTGAGTTTCCGCACGCTCAACGGGCTGGCCGCCGGCGCGACGCTGCTGGTGGCGATGACTGCCGCGAAACTGTTCGAGGCACGCAGCCGCCGCGACTGGTACGTGATCTGCGGCGCGACGCTGTTCCTGCTGCTCGCGGCCTGCCTCGACCGGCAGGAACTGTGGCGATTGCCGCTGTACGCACTGTGCCTGTGGCTCAGCGCGGCCTCGATGCGCGGACTGGCCGGCGGCGCACCGCTTCCGGCGGTGACGCACCTGCGCGAATCGGCGCGGCAGCTGGCCTGGGCGCTGCCGCTGGCGATCCTGTGCTTCCTGTTCTTCCCGCGCCTGCCGGGCGCCTTCTGGTCGGTGGCCGGCGACGACGAGGCGATCACCGGCCTCAGCGAGGAGATGAGCCCCGGCCGCATCGCGCGGCTGGCGGAGTCCGACGAACCGGCGCTGCGCGCGCGCTTCGACGGCGCTCCGCCGCCGGTCGCGCAACGCTACTGGCGCGGCCCGGTGCTGCATGATTTCGACGGCTACACCTGGCGCCGCCACCGCGGCGCGGGCCAGCGCGATGGCGTCGCCGGTGCGGCCGGCGCCACGCTCGAGTACGTGGGCCCCGCCTACCACTACTCCGAGACGCTGCAGCCCAACACGCACGGCACCGTGGTCGCGCTCGAGTTGTCCCGGCCGCCGGCCGACCCGTACGTCGCGCAGAGCGCCGACTACCAGCTGCTGGCACGACGCCCGATCCTGCAGGCGCGCAGTTACGAACTGACCGCCTATCCGCAGGCGGTCGACCGCGCGGAGCTATCGGATGCGGCGCGCCAGGTCGACCTCGCGCTGCCGCCCGATCGCAATCCGCGCGCGCGCGCCTTCGCGCAGCGGCTGCGCGCGCAATCAGCGGACGACGCCGCCTTCGTCGCCAGCGTGCTCGCGTTCCTGCGCGACGGCGGTTTCGTCTACACGCTCGAACCGCAGCGGCTCGGGCGCGATTCGGCCGATGAGCTGCTGTTCGGCACGCGCCAGGGATTCTGCGGCCACTATGCCTCGGCCTTCGTCGACCTGATGCGCGCGGCCGGCATTCCCGCGCGCGTCGTCACCGGCTACCAGGGCGGCGAGTGGAATCCGATCGGCGGCTACCTGCTGGTGCGGCAGAAACATGCGCACGCCTGGGCCGAGGTCTGGCTGCCCGGGCGCGGCTGGCAGCGCACCGACCCGACCGCGATGGTCGCCCCCGAGCGCCTGAGCCGCGAATTGCTGCAGTTCGGCGACGGCTTCGGCAGCAGCGCCACGAGCCTGCTGGGTTCGCGACCCTGGCTGACCACCGCGATGCAGGCCTGGGATGCACTGAACTCATGGTGGCAGGACGATGTCGTCGGCTTCAATTTCGCGCGGCAGCTCGGGCTGGCCGAACGGCTCGGATTCGGCGACCGCGACTGGCAGACGCTGGCGATCGCGCTCGGCGCCGGCCTGTGCGCCTGGCTGGCGTGGATCGCGTGGTCGGTCCGACGCCTGGCGCGCGTCGCCCGCCCCGATGCGATCGGGCGCGCCTGGCGCCGGATCGACAAGCGGCTGGCGCGCGCCGGCCTGGCGCGGGCGGACCACGAAGGCGTGCTGGCCTATTGCGAGCGGCTCGCCGCGGCGCACCCGGCGGTGGCCGAGGGCCTGCGCCCGCTCGCCCATCGCTACGTGCAGCTGCGCTACGGACCGCCCACGACGCCCGCGGAGCAGCGGGAATTCCTGCGCGCAGCGCGCGCCTACCGCTGAGTGCGCGCGCCGCGCGTCAGTCCGGCGCGGCGCCGCGGCCGGCGGCATGCTGCGGCTTGCCGTCGTTCGGCCGATCCCAGGCCGGCGCGTCCTGCATCCAGATGTGGTCGACGGGCGCCACCTGCGAGGGCGCATCGAGGCTGCCGATCGTCACGTCGATCTCACCGGGGCGCTGCGCGTTGCGGTACGTCAACGGCGTGCCGCAGCGGCCGCAGAACTGGCGCCAGACGCCCGGTGAAGACTCGTATTCCTGCGGCGCGCCGCGCTCGTAGACGAGCTGCTCGTGCCTGACCGTGAGCCAGCCGACGGCATGCGCGCCGGCGGCGCGGCGGCAGGATTCGCAGTGGCACAGCGTCGGCGGGTACAGCCGCGGCCCGCAGCGGTAGCGGATCGCGCCGCACAGGCAGCGGCCGGTACAGGTGTCGGATCCGGGATGCTGTGCAGCCATCGGCGCGGCCCTCGACTTCGCCTCAGCCCGATTGTACGCGCGACGGCACGCGCACCCGCCACAGCAGCAACGCGCCGGCGCCGAACAGCAGCACCAGCGAGGAAATGCCCACGCGCGGGCTGCCCGAGAGCTTGCCGGTCAGGCCGACCAGCACGGGCCCGAGGAAGGCGGCGAACTTGCCGAGCATGTTGTAGAAGCCGAAGTACTCGCCGGCGCGCTCGCGCGGAATCAGCTGCGAGAACAGCGAGCGCGACAGCGACTGCACGCCGCCCTGCACCAGCGCGACCATCACCGCCAGCGCGTAGAACTGCCAGGCGCTGCGCAGCACCAGCGCCCAACCCGTCACGAACACGAACACCGCGAGCCCGACCAGGATCGCCGGCCGCGCGCCGATGCGATCGCCGATCCGGCCGAACACGATCGCCGCCGGGAACGAGATGAACTGCACGAGCAGCAGCGCGCCGATCAGCGCCGCTTGCGGCAAACCGACGTTGCCGCCGAAATCCACGGCCATCTGCTGCAGCGTGCCGATGCCGTCGATGTACAGCCAGTAGGCGAGCAGGAAGCGCAGCACCACCGAATCGCGCAGGATCCTGCCGAGCGAGGCGCGCAGTTCGGCCCAGCCGGCCGGCTCGGAAGTGGGCCGCGCCTCGGGCACATGGCGATACAGCGGCCAGGTGAACAGCGCCCACCACAGCGCCACGTCGACGAACACCACGCGCGTCGCGGCGGCCGCATCCACCAGCCCGAACCAGGCGGGATGCTGCACCAGCAGCACGTTGATCACCAGCAACAGTCCGCCGCCCAGGTAGCCGGCCGCGTAGCCGTAGGCCGACACGCGGTTGGACTCGGCCGGAGAGGCGACCTGCACCAGCAGTGCGTCCTGGAACGACGAGCCACCATAGAAGCCGATCGAGGCGACCGCGAACACCGGCAGCGCCAGAGCCCACTCGCCCTTGCCGACGAGCGCGAGCACCGCGGTCGCCGTCGCGCCGAGCAGCGTGAACACGCCGAGCCACAACCTGCGTTGGCCGCGCCGGTCGGCCAGCGCGCCGAGCCACGGCGCCACCAGCATGACGACCAGGCTGGCCGACGAGTTCGCGATGCCCAGGTAGAGCGTCTTGTCGGCGGGCGACAGCTCAGCGGCCCAGTAGCTCTTCAGCAGGATCGGGAAGAACGCGACCAGCACCGTGGTCGAAAACGCATGGTTGGCCCAGGCCGTCAATGCCCACGCGCGCTGCGCTCGCCGCCGCGCGAGGCCAGCGGCGGGCGGATTCATGCGCCCTGACCGGCCAGGTGTTCGCGCGTCTCGCTGAAGCGGATGTCCGGCCAGCGTTCGAGCGTCAACTGCAGGTTGACCCGCGAGGGCGCCAGGTAGACGAGCGCTCCGCTGTGATCGCGCGCCAGGTTGTCATGGGCCTTCACCTGGAACTCCTCGAGTTTGCGTGGATCGCCGGCGCTGACCCAGCGCACCGTGTGCACGTTGATCGGCTCGAACACGCACTGCACAGCGTACTCGTCGGCCAGGCGGAAGGCCACCACCTCGAACTGCAGCTGCCCGACCGCGCCGAGGATCAGGTCGGCATTGCGCAACGGCTTGAACAGCTGCGTCGCGCCCTCCTCGCACAGCTGCGCCAGCCCCTTGGCCAGCGCCTTCATGCGCAGCGGGTCCTTCAGCACCGCGCGGCGGAACAGCTCGGGCGCGAAATCGGGAATGCCGGTGAACGCGAGCGGCTCGCCCTCGCTGAACGAGTCGCCGATGTTGATCGTGCCGTGGTTGTGCAGCCCGATGATGTCGCCGGCATAGGCCTCCTCGGCCTGCGCGCGGTCGGCGGCCATGAACGTCAACGCGTCGGCGACGCGCACCTCCTTGCGCAGCCGCGTGTGGAAGATGCGCATGCCGCGCTGGTAGCGCCCCGAGCACAGGCGCAGGAAGGCGATGCGGTCGCGGTGGCCCGGATCCATGTTCGCCTGGATCTTGAACACGAAACCGCTCAGCGTGCTCTCCAGCGGATCGACGCTGCGCTGCGTCGTGGCGCGCGGCAACGGCGGCGGCGCATGTTCGACGAAGGCGCGCAGCAGCTCCTCGACGCCGAAGTTGCCGATCGCCGAACCGAAGAACACCGGCGTCTGCGTGCCGGCGCGGTAGGCGGCCCGGTCGAACGGCGCCGTCGCGCCGCGCACCAGCTCGACCTCGGCGAGGTAGCCTTCGTATCCGGCGCCCAGGAGATCCCGTGCTTCCGCCGAGTCGAGCCGGTCGATGATGCGGTTGCCGCCGACGCGGCCGCGCTCGCCGGCCTCGTAGACGTAGATGCGGTCCTCGAGCAGGTGGTAGATGCCGATGAGCTCGCGTCCCATGCCGATCGGCCAGGTCACCGGCGTCGGATGGATCTTCAGCACCGCCTCGATCTCGTCGAGCAGCTCGATCGGCGCGCGGCCGTCGCGGTCGAGCTTGTTGACGAAGGTCATGATCGGCGTGTCGCGAAGTCGACATACTTCCATCAGTCTTATCGTGCGCTGTTCCACGCCCTTCGCGCAGTCGATGACCATCAGCGCGGAATCGACCGCGGTGAGCGTGCGGTAGGTATCCTCGGAGAAATCCTCGTGCCCCGGCGTGTCCAGCAGGTTGACGATGCAGTCACGGTACGGGAACTGCATCACCGAGCTGGTGATGGAGATGCCGCGCTGCTGCTCGAGGCGCATCCAGTCGGAGGTCGCGTGGCGCGCGGCCTTGCGCCCCTTGACCGTGCCGGCCATCTGGATCGCGCCACCGAACAGCAGCAGCTTCTCCGTCAGCGTGGTCTTGCCGGCGTCCGGGTGGGAGATGATGGCGAAGGTTCTTCGCCTGCTGATTTCCAGCGTGGTTGCGTCGGCAGTCATCCGTGGTGCGCCCGGTGCATTCGCGGCGCGCATCATAACCGACGCGGTCAGCGATCGCCGCTTCCGCCCGGCGCCGGCCGCAACAGCACCCGCGCGACCAGTCCGCTGCGATCGGTGCGGTTGTGCAGGCTGACGCTCCCGCCGAGTTGCTTGACCACCGTCTCGACGGTCGCCAGGCCGAGGCCGTTGCCGGCATCGTCGCGGCCCGGCACCGTGTAGAAGCGCTCGAACACGCGCTGCAACTGGTCCGGCTCCAGGCCCGGACCCTCGTCGCGGATCTCGATGCGCACCATGGCGCCGTCCATGGCCGACGACATTTCGACGCGCCGGCCGGGCGGCGTGTGGCGCACCGCGTTGTCGAGCAGGTTGCCGCAGATCAGCAGCAACCGCGGCGGATCACCGTACACCGTGGCCGCGGCGTTGGCCGTGATCTCCAACGCCACCCCGGCCGCGGCAGCCAGCGGCGCATACAGCGCATGCACCTCCTGCAGCCCCCAGTGCAGGTCGACCACGGTGGCCGGGGCGTCGCCGAGCGATTCGACGCGCGCCAGCGACAGCAGCTGTTCGGTCAGGCGCGTGGCACGCTGGATGCCGGCGCGCAATTCCTTCAGGCGCGCCGCGCGCTCGAGCGGATCGGTCGAGCCGTCCAGCACGTCGGCCTGCAGCTGCAGCGCCGCGAGCGGCGTGCGCAGCGCGTGCGCCGCGTCGGCGATGAAATGGCGTTCGCGTTGCAGCGCCTGCCCCTGCCGCGCGAGCAGGCGATTGATCTCCTCGACCAGCGGCGCCACCTCCAGCGGCAGCGCACTGGCCTGCAGCGCCGCGCCCGACAGCACGTCGCGGCGCGACACGGCCGCGGCGACTTCGCGCACCGGTTGCAACAGCGCGCGGATGACCAGCGCGATCACCAACGCGAGCACCGGCAGCAATACGAACACCGGCAGGAACGCGGCCAGCGCCGCCGCCTCGGCCTGGTCATCGCGCGCATCGACCGGCTGGGCGACCTCGATGCGACGGCCGCCCAGCACGGTCGCATAGACCCGGTACCGCTCGGTTCCGAGCGTCCGTTCGGAGAAGCCCGGCGTCGCGCCCGACGGGGTGCGCAGCAGCGCCGTCGACGAGAACTGCAGCGTGCCATCGGCGTCCCAGGCGCCGATCTCGATGTCCTGGTCGGACTTCCTCGTGCGCGGCACGTGCGTGCCGCCACCGGCGACGATCCCGGCGATCTGCTGCAGCTGGCTGTCGAGCAGGTTCTTCGTCTCGCGATTGACGTAGCGGTACGCGAGCGCCGCCGAGATCACGCCGACGGCCGACACGGCGAGCCACAGGGACAGCAGCAGCCGCCGTCGGAGTGATATCACGGGCCGGTGGCCACCCGCCAGCCGATGCCGCGCACGTTCTCGATCTGCTCGCCGCCGATCTTCTGCCGCAGGCCGTGCAGCAGGAACTCGATCGCATTGCTCTCGACGCTGTCGGCCCAGCCGTAGATGCGCGCCTCGAGCTGGGCGCGCGACAGCAGCGTGCCGGGACGCTGCATCAGGGCGTGCAGCAGCGCGTATTCGCGCGCCGTGAGCTGGATGCGGCGACCATCGCGCGTCACGGTGCGCGACGTCGTGTCGAGCGAGAGCACCGCGGTCTTGAGCTCGGGCTTGACGCGCCCGGTGTGGCGCCGGACGAGCGCGCGGATGCGCGCCTTCAGCTCGGCCAGTTCGAACGGCTTGACCAGGAAGTCGTCGGCGCCCTGGTCCAGCCCCAGCACCCGGTCGTTGAGCGAGTCGCGCGCGGTGATGACCAGCACGGGAATGTTGTTGCCGGCGCGGCGGATGTGGCGAATCACCTCGATGCCGGACTTGCGCGGCAGCCCCCAGTCCAGCAGGGCGACGTGGAATTCGTTGCTGCCGTTCTGCAGTGCCGATTCAGCCTGCACGCCGTCGTGCACCCAGTCGACGACGTAGCCCTCGTCGGAGAGCCCGCGCACCAGGCTGGCGCCGATCATGGGGTCATCTTCGACGATCAGGACTCGCATGGGGTGCAGCTCGCCAGGGCGCGGATCGAACGAGTATCCATACGCTACCTTAGCGCAAAATTAGCTTCCGGCTAACCGCACGCTAATCCTGCCCGGCGACACTGCCCCGATGGGTCGCCCGACGGCCAGCCGTGAACGCCTGCCGATGCCGCGAAAGTGGACACTGGGCCTGCTCTTGCCGCTGCTCGTCGCCGGCGCCGCCAACGCCGCCGCACCGCTCAACGATTCGCGCGAGGACGCCGGCGAGCTGGGCGATTCGCTGCAGTTCGCGCTGCCGCTCGCCGGATTCGCATTGACGTATCTGCTCGATGCCGTGGACTCACGCGACCAGGCGACGCTCGACTTCGACGCCGGCCGGCTGCTGCGCCTCGACGGCTCGCCGCGCCACGACCTGGCGCTCGCGCTCTCCCGTTCGGTCGCCGTCACCGAGGCGCTGAAATACACGGTCAACGAGAACCGGCCGAACGGGGGCGAGCATTCATTCCCGTCGGGGCACACCTCGTTCGCGTTCACCGGCGCGGAATTCATCCGCAAGGAATACGGCTGGCGCTGGGGCGCGCCCGCGTACGCCGTCGCGGGCTACGTGGGCTACTCGCGCGTGGCGGCGCGGGAGCACCACGCCCGGGACGTGCTGGCCGGCGCCGTCATCGGCATCCTCGCGAACCACGACCTGCGCGAAGTGCAGACGCGCCACGGGTCGTTGAGCATTGCCCCGGTCGCGGTCGAGACGCAGGGCCGCGCGGGCCTGGTGCTGCAGCTTACGCTTGCGTACTGAACGGTTCAGGCCGCGTCGACCGCGCGGCGCATGACCAGCGCGTCTTCGCGGCCCGACACGGCCTGGTAGTAGCCACGGCGCACGCCGATCTGGCGGAATCCGAGCGCCTCGTACAGGCGCACCGCGGCCGTGTTGGCCGGCCGCACCTCGAGGAACACGACCGCGGCGCCGGCCTGGGCGGCGAGTTCGAGCAGGTGCAACATCAACGCGCGCCCGAAGCCGCGGTTGCGGAACTCCTCGCGCACGCACACGTTCAGCAGGTGCGCCTCGCCGGCGCCGCAGGCGATGATGCCGTACCCGACAGTGACGTCGTCGAACTCCAGCACGGCGCATCGGTAGCCGACCCTCAGGCAATCGCTGAAGATGCCCGCGCTCCACGGGAACGGGTAGACGCGTTGTTCGATCTCGACGACCGCGGCGACATCCGCCTCCTGCATCGGCCGCAAGCGCACCTGCGGCAATCCGGCCGGATCGCGTTCCACGGCCATGCGCCTCAACCGCCCGCGCCGCGCGCCGCCGCGCGCAATCGCGCCAGTTCGCGCTGCACGAAGCGCAGGTCGGTCCACGACTTGCGCTTCTCGCCCGGGCTGCGCAGCAGGTAGGCCGGATGGTAGGTGACGATCAGCGGCGTGCCCTGCGCGCCGAAGCGGTGCACGACGCCGCGCAGCTTGCCGATCGGCGTGTCCGTGGCCAGCAGGCTCTGCGCGGCGATGCGCCCGACGGCCAGCATCAGGCGCGGGGCGATCAGGTCGATCTGCCGCTGCAGGTACGGCAGGCAGCAGCGCACCTCCTCCGGCGCGGGATCGCGATTGCCCGGCGGGCGGCACTTGAGCACGTTGGCGATGTACACGGTCTGGCGCGGTGAACGCATCGCGCGCAGCATCGAATTGAGCAGCTGGCCGGCGCGGCCCACGAAGGGCTCGCCCTGGCGGTCTTCATCGGCGCCGGGCGCCTCGCCGACGACGAGCAGCTCGGCCCCACGATTGCCGACGCCGAACACGGTCTGCGTGCGGCCCGCATGCAGGCCGCAGCGCGTGCAGGCGCGTACCTCGCCCGCCAGCGCGTCCCAGGCCGGATCGGCGGCTGCCGCGGTGACGTTCGCGGCAGCGGGCGCGGCCGCGGGCGCGGCGACGGGCGCGTGGGCAGGCGCGGACGGCGCCGGCGCGTGACGCGGCACATAGCGGTCGATGCCCAGGGCCTCGAGGTACTGGGCGCGCACGCCCGGTCCGCCGCTCACCGCGGAACCCTCCTAGCCACCCGGCCGCTCGCCGCGTTGCCTGCGGCGCAGGCGCCGCCAGATCCAGACCAGCGGCGGCACGAGCGAGTAGATGCCGAAGCACAGCAGCAACGCGCGCGACGGGTCGCCGGCGATGACCACGAAGACGACGACCACGGCCACGACCAGCGACACGAAGCGCACCGGCTTGGTCAGGTCGATGTTCTTGAAGCTCGGATAGCTGAATGGGCTCACCATCAGCGCGCCGGCCAACGCGGTGACCGTGAAGGCGACCACGAGCCCGGCGAGTCCCGGCTCGCGCCATTCGTTGAAAGCCCAGATGAAGCCGGATACGAGCGCCGCGGCCGACGGGCTGGGCAGTCCCTCGAAATAGCGCTTGTCGGTCGTCGCCACGCGGGTGTTGAAGCGCGCCAGCCGCATCGCCGCGGCCACGCAGTAGAAGAAAGCCGCCAGCCAGCCCAACCGTCCCCAGGCGCCGCCGTATTCGGTGATCCGCGCGACGCCCCACTGGTACGACACGATCGCGGGCGCCACGCCGAAGGCCACCATGTCGGCGAGGCTGTCGAATTCCTTGCCGAAGGCGCTCTCGGTGCGCGTCAGCCGCGCGACGCGGCCATCGAGCCCGTCGAACAGCATCGCGATGAACACCCCCATGCCGGCGCGTTCGAAATTCCCGTCGATCGCCGCCACGATGGCGTAGAAGCCGGAGAACAGGCAGCCCGTGGTCAACAGGTTCGGCAGCAGGTAAATCGCGCGTCGACGTGGCCGCGCCGGCTGCTCGGGGTGTTGGGGTTCCATCAGCGGCGCATCATAGGTGCCCGCATCGGCCGCGTCCACGCCCCGGGGCGGAGCCATCTGCTAGGATGACCGCACATTGCAAGGATGATCCGAACGGCGCCGCACATGCGACTGTCCCAGTACCCGATCAACACCACGAAGGAAACGCCGGCCGAAGCCGAGGTGCTGAGCCACCAGCTGATGCTGCGCGCCGGGCTCATCCGCCGCGTCGCGGCCGGCATCTACAGCTGGCTGCCGCTCGGCCTGCGCGTGGTGCGCAAGGTCGAGCGGATCGTGCGCGAGGAGATGGACCGCGCCGGCGCGCTCGAGATCCTGATGCCGGCGGTGCAGCCGGGCGAGCTGTGGCAGGAGTCGGGCCGCTGGAGCCAGTACGGCCCCGAGCTGCTGCGCTTCAAGGACCGGCACGACCGCGACTTCGTCATCGGGCCGACGCACGAGGAGGTCGTGACCGACATCGCGCGGCGCGAGCTGCGCAGCTACCGCCAGCTGCCGGTGAACTTCTACCAGATCCAGACCAAGTTCCGCGACGAGGTGCGGCCGCGCTTCGGCGTCATGCGCGGGCGCGAGTTCATCATGAAGGATGCGTACTCCTTCCATGCCGACGAGGCCTCGATGGCGGAGGGCTACGCGGCGATGCGCACGGCGTACACGCGCATGTTCACGCGCATGCAGCTGAACTTCCGTTCCGTGCAGGCCGATTCGGGCGCGATCGGCGGCAGCAGCTCCGAGGAGTTCCAGGTGCTGGCCGAGTCCGGCGAGGACGCGATCGCGGTCAGCGACGGCGACGAGTACGCCTCCAACATCGAGCTGGCCGCGGCGCTGCCGCCGGCCGGGCCGCGCCCCGCCCCGTCGCTGCCGATGGAGCAAGTGGCCACGCCGCACATGAAGACGATCGCCGAGCTCAGCGCGTTCCTCAAGGTGCCGCGCGAGCAGTGCCAGAAGCTGCTGGTGGTCGACGGGAGCGACGGCGGCGTGGTGGCGCTCGTGCTGCGCGGCGACCATGAGCTCAATGCGCTGAAGGCGCAGAAGCTGCCCGGCGTCGCCAACCCGCTGCGCATGGCGAGCGCGGCGGCCATCAAGGCCGCCACCGGGAGCGAGCCGGGCTTCCTCGGGCCCGTCGGCCTGAAATGCCCGATGTATGCCGACCACGCGGCGCTGCAGATGGCCGACTTCGTCTGCGGCGCCAACGCGCCGGACCTGCACCTGCGCGGCGTCAACTGGGGGCGCGACCTGCCGGAACCGCGCGCCGCCGACCTGCGCAATGTCGTCGACGGCGATCCGAGTCCGTCCGGCCGCGGGCGCCTGCGCATCGTGCGCGGCATCGAGGTGGGCCATATCTTCCAGCTCGGCCGCAAGTACAGCGAGGCGATGAACGCCACCGTGCTCGACGAGTCCGGCCAGTCGGTGACGATGCTGATGGGCTGCTATGGCATAGGTGTGACGCGCATCGTGGCGGCGGCGATCGAACAGAACCACGATGAGCGTGGCATCATCTGGCCCACGCCGCTCGCGCCGTTCCATGTGGTACTCATCCCGCTCAACCTGCAGAAGTCCCCGAAGGTGCGCGTGGCCGCCGACGCGCTGTACGCGCAGCTGGTGGCGGCCGGCATCGAGGTGCTCTACGACGACCGCGACGCCCGGCCCGGGGTCAAGTTCGCCGACGCCGAGCTGCTCGGCATCCCCCACCGCCTGGTGCTGGGCGAGCGCGGCCTCGAGGCCGGCAGCTGCGAGTACCGCCACCGGCGAGCCACCGACAACGAGGATTGGCCACTTGCCTCGGTCTGCGAGTCCATCGCCGCGAAGCTGGCCGGCTAGCGCGCTGCGGTCGCTGGCGTCCGCGCTGGCGCTGCTGGCGCTGAGTGCGGCGGCGCCGGCGATCGAACGCGGCGTCATCGCCCCCGCGCCGCAGACCGATCCGGAACTGCGCGATGTCGTCAGCCAGGCCATGCAGGAGCACGAATGCTTCGGCGACCAGTACGATTCGGCCGTCTGGTACACGCTGATGGAACCGAAGCTCAGGCGCTACCTGCGCGACCACGACGAGCGCGTGGCATTGCTCCGCACCATCTACTGCGAGACGCACCGCCCCGGCGTGGCGCCACTCCCGCCGGGCCTGGTGCTCGCGGTGCTCGATGTCGAGAGCCGCTTCGATCGCTGGGCGGTGTCGAGCTCGGGCGCCGTCGGGCTGATGCAGGTCATGCCGTTCTGGCCCGAGCAGCTCGGCATGCAGCGGCGCGAACTCGTCACGATGGAGGCGAACATCCGCATGGGGTGCGCGATCCTGCGCCACTACCTCGCCACCGAGCACAACGACGTGCGCCGCGCGCTCGGCCGCTACAACGGGAGCCTGCGCGGCCGCGAATACCCCGACCGCGTCGTATCGCGCTGGACGAGCTACTGGAACGGCGCCGACGACCTCGGCCGCACCGCCTGCTGCGGCAGGTGAGGCCGCCGGCGCGCCAGCGGCTGCGCGGCGCCGACGCTAGCGCTGCGACAGCACGCGGCGGATGAACGGCACGGTCAGGCGGCGCTGCGCCGCCAGCGCGGCGGCATCGAGCTCGTCGAGCACCGCGAACAGGCTCGACATGTCGCGCGGCAATCGCCGCTGCAGGTACAGCGCGGTTTCATCGGGCAGGTCGAAGCCGCGCAGGCGCGCGCGCAGGCGCAGCGCGGCGAGCTGGCCGCCCTCATCGAGCGCCTGCAGCGCCAGGCGCAGGCCCGCCGCGCAGCGCGAGGCCAGGTCGGGCAACACGAACGGCAGCTGCTGCGGCGCGGCGCGGGCCGCGAGCACGAGGCTCGCGCCGCGCTCCTCGCAGTCGCGATAGGCGCCGAACAACGCGCGCTCCCACTCGCCATCGCCGATGACCGCCTCGAGCTCATCGAGGCACAGCCAGCGCGCACCCTGCCATTCGGCCAGCGCGGCCGGACCGAAGGGCTGCAGCTGCGACAACGGCAGGTAGCGGGCGTCCGCGCCGGCGCGCGCACACAGCGCCTGCAGCAGGTGAGTCTTGCCGGAACCTTCCGGGCCGCACAGCCACACGAGGCCGGCGCGCGGCTGGTCGGCGAGCGCCGCCAGCTGCGCGACGATGGTCGCGTTCGGGCCGGCGTGGAAACTCTCGAACAGCGCCCGGTCATGGAGCCTGACGCGGAGTGGCAATTGGCGCAAGGCGGCGGCGCCCGCTCACGCCTGCTGCGCCGCGGCGATCTGCAGCGCCCGGCGCGTGAACTGGTGCAGGTACGCGCTGCCGCTGTAGACCACCGTCAACAGCGTCAGCCCCGCCAGTGCCTGCAGGACCGGCGGCGGCGGCAGGTTCCAGGCCGCGTGGATCACCACCAGCAGCACGTAGCCGATCTGCACCACCGTGTTGATCTTGCTCGACAGGATCGGCCGCCCGTGCAGCGGCCCCCAGCCCAGCCTGAACGCCACGGCGCCAAGGCCGATCATGAAATCGCGCCCGATCGCGGCCACGGCCAGCCAGCGCGGCACCTGCCCCAGCCAGGTGAGCACGAGGAACACCGACACCAGCAGCAGCTTGTCGGCGAGCGGGTCGAGGAACTTGCCCAGCCGGCTCGTCCACCCGAAACGCTTGGCCAGCCAGCCATCGAGCCCGTCGCTGAGCGCGGCCACGCCGAACAGCAGCAGCGTGCGATCGTACTGGTGGCCCAGCAGGCCGGCGACGATCGGCCAGATCAGGGCAATGCGGCCGAGGCAGATGATGTTGGGCAGATGGCGCATGGCTTCGGCTACTATAGCGCGCTCCAATATCCGGGTCCGCATGAACGACAAGCGCAGCTACAGCTACCGCGATGCCGGTGTCGACATCGACGCCGGCGACGCGCTCGTCGAGCGCATCAAGCCGCTCGTCAGGCGCACCCAGCGCCGGGAAGTACTCGCCGGCATCGGCGGCTTCGGCGCGCTGGTCGAATTGCCCGCCGGTTACCGCCACCCGGTGCTGGTCTCCGGCACCGACGGGGTCGGCACGAAGCTGCGCCTCGCCATCGACACCGGGCAGCACTCGACGATCGGCATCGACCTGGTCGCGATGTGCGCCAACGATGTCGTCGTGCAGGGCGCCGAGCCGCTGTTCTTCCTCGATTACTACGCCACCGGCAAGCTCGATGTGGACGTGGCCGCCAGCGTCATCAGCGGCATCGCCGAGGGCTGCGCGCAGGCGGGCGCCGCGCTGGTCGGCGGTGAGACCGCCGAGATGCCCGGCATGTACCACGGGGCCGATTACGACCTGGCGGGATTCTGCGTCGGCGTGGTCGAGAAGGAGGCGATCATCGACGGCGCGCGGGTGCGCCCCGGCGACGCGGTCATCGGGCTGTCCTCGAGCGGTCCGCACTCCAACGGCTACTCGCTGATCCGCAAGCTGATCGAGGTCGCCGGCGCCGATCGCCACACCCAACTCGACGGCCGCGCGCTGTACGAACGACTGTTGGCGCCGACGCGCATCTACGTGAAATCGCTCCTGGCCCTGCTGCGCGACGAGGCGCTCGCGGGCGCGGTGCACGGCCTCGCGCACATCACCGGTGGCGGGCTCACCGACAACATCCCGCGCGTGCTGCCGCAAGGGTGCGAGGTGCGGCTGCAGCGCGCGCGCTGGCCGCGCGATGCGGTGTTCGAGTGGCTCGCGCGCACCGGCAACGTCAGCGAGGCGGAAATGCACCGCACCTTCAACTGCGGCCTCGGGATGGTCGTGATCGTCGAGGCGGCGCGCGCCGAGGCCGCGCTGCGAACGCTGCGCGCCGCCGGGGAGAGCGCGCAGCTGGTCGGCGAAGTGCGGCGCGGCGACGGCGGCGCGATCATCGAGCCATGAGCCCGGCGCCCGCGCTGGCGCTGGCGATCGTGATCTCCGGCCGCGGCGGCAACATGGTGGCGATCGCGCAGGCCTGCGCGCGCGGCCAGATCGCCGCGCGCGTCGCGCGCGTGATCGCCGACCGCCGCGATGCCGGCGGCATCGAGCGCGCCCGCTCGCTCGGCCTCGAGGTCAGCGTCGTGCCGGCGCGCGAGTACGCCGACCGCGCCGCGTTCGAGGCCGCGCTCGCCGCCGCGATCGATGCGAGCGGGGCGCAGCTCGTGGTGCTGGCCGGATTCATGCGCATCCTGTCGCCGGAATTCGCGCAGCGCTACGCCGGCCGCATGCTCAACATCCACCCCTCGCTGCTGCCCAAGTACCCCGGCCTGCACACCCATGCGCGCGCCCTCGCGGCCGGCGAGCGCGAGCACGGCGCCAGCGTGCACTTCGTCACCGGCGAGCTCGATGCCGGGCCGGTGGTGCTGCAGGCGCGCGTGCCGGTGCTGCCGGATGACACGCCCGAGAGCCTTTCAGCGCGGGTTCAGCAACAGGAGCACATCATCTACCCGCGCGCGATCGGCTGGATGGCCGCCGGTCGGCTGCGGCTGGCGGCCGACGGGCCGCAATTCGATGCGCGCCCGCTGCGCCAGCCGCTCATGGAGGACGCGTGCGACTGATCGGTATCGGCACTCGCCTGTTCGCCGGCGCCGTGTTCGCGGCGATCGCCGCGCTCACGCTGCCGCCGGCGCCAGCGCAGGCGCAGCAGCCGGCGGCCGAAACCGCGGCCGCGCCGGCGGACGCGCTGCGCGCCTACGACGCGAGCTACCGGTTCTACGCCTACGGCATGAACGCCGGCACTTCCGACATGAGCCTGCGCCGCGCCGGCGGCGATGAATGGACCTTCGTCGCGCGCAACAACCCGCACGGCCTGTTCCGGCTCTCCCCGACCGCCTCGCTGACGCTGTCCAGCCGCATGCGCGTGGATGCGCAGGGCGTGCAGCCGCTGCTGTTCACGGCCGCGCAGCCCGACGGGAGCGATCCGCGCGCCGAGGTGCATTTCGACTGGACGGCGCTGCGCGCCACCGGGGTCGTCGACGGGCAGCGCATCGACATGGCGCTCAAGCCCGGCGTGCAGGACGACCAGTCCGTGCAGGTGGCGCTCATGGCCGCGCTGCTCGGTGGCCACGCGCCGGCGGGGATCGCGCTGTTCGACAAGGACGGCATCCGCGACTACGACTACGCGCGCGTCGGCGCGGAGACGCTGCACACGCCGATGGGCGATGTGGACACGATCGTCTACGAGAGCCACAAGGCCAACTCGCCGCGCCGCACCCGTTTCTGGTGCGCCCCGCAGTACGGCTTCGTGCCGATGCGCGCCGAGCAGAAGCGCGGGGACGACGTGCAGTGGACGTCGGAGATCCGCTCGATCCGGTTCAATTGACGGCGGCCCGCGCTGCGCGCGCCGGGCCGGCCCGCTACGCCTTCGGCAGCGTGACGCCCTGCTGGCCCATGTACTTGCCGCCGCGGTCGCGGTACGAGGTCTCGCAGACCTCGTCCGACTCGAAGAACAGCATCTGCGCCACGCCTTCGTTGGCGTAGATCTTGGCCGGGAGCGGCGTGGTGTTGGAGAACTCGAGCGTCACGTGCCCTTCCCACTCGGGCTCGAGCGGGGTGACGTTGACGATGATGCCGCAGCGCGCATAGGTCGACTTGCCGAGACAGACGGTCAGCACCGAACGCGGTATCCGGAAATACTCCACCGTCCTCGCCAGCGCGAAGGAATTCGGCGGGATGATGCACACGTCCGCGCTGACGTCGACGAAGCTCTTGGCGTCGAACTGCTTCGGATCGACGATGGTCGAGTTGATGTTGGTGAAGATCTTGAATTCGCGCGCGCAGCGCACGTCGTAGCCATAGCTCGAGGTGCCGTAGGAGATGATCCTGCGCCCGCCCTCCTCGCGCACCTGCTCGGGCGCGAACGGTTCGATCATGCGTTGCCCGGCCGCCATGCGCCGGATCCACTGGTCTGACTTGATGCTCATGCGGTGGCCCTTCCGGAATGCCTGCGGTCAATCCTGCTCGACGACGATGCGCGGAAACGCCCCGCGCGCATCGCGCCCGCGACGTGCCAATGCGCCGGCCGTGCGGCGCGCCATGTCCACGTAGGCGGCGGCGCGCGCCGTGCCGGCCGCGCTGACCACGGTCGGGGCACCGCTGTCGGCTTCGGCGCGGATCTGCGCATCGAGCGGCAGGCTGCCGAGCAGCTGCACGCCGTTCTCGGCCGCCAGCCGCTCGCCGCCGCCCGCGCCGAAGATGTGCTCGACGTGGCCGCAGTGGCTGCACACGTGCAGGCTCATGTTCTCGACGATGCCGAGCACCGGCACCGACACCTTCTCGAACATCGCCAGGCCCTTGCGCGCATCGGCCAGCGCCAGGTCCTGCGGCGTGGTCACGATGACCGCGCCGGCGACGGGCACGCGCTGCGCCAGCGTGAGCTGGATGTCGCCGGTCCCCGGCGGCATGTCGACCACGAGGTAGTCGAGTTCGCCCCAGGCGGTATCGCCCAGCAGCTGGGTCAGTGCCTGCGTGACCATCGGGCCGCGCCACACGACGGCCTGCGCCGCATCGACGAGGAAGCCGATCGACATCGCCTTCAGGCCGTGCGCCTCGAGCGGCACGAGGTGCTTGCCGTCGGGCGCGGTCGGCCGCTGGCCGACGAGCCCGAGCATCAGGGGCTGGCTCGGCCCGTAGATGTCGGCGTCCAGCATGCCGACGCGAGCCCCGGCCGCGGCCCAGGCCAGCGCCAGGTTGGCCGCAACCGTCGACTTGCCGACGCCGCCCTTGCCGCTCGCGACGGCGACGATGTTGCTGACGCCGGGCAGGGGTTTCAACGGCCGCTGCACGCTGTGCGCGACGATGTGGGCGCGCAGCTCGCAGCGCACCGCGCAGCCGGAGATGCCGGCGGCCTCCAGGTGCGCGGCCAGGGCGGAACGGAACGGGTCCACGTATCCGCCCACCGGAAAGCCCAGCGTGATCGTGCCGCCGACCTCGCGATCGGTGACCTGGAGGCCCTCGAGGGCACCAGCCTCCAGCAGGGTCTGCTGCAAATAGGGATCCCGGAACTGCTCCACAGCAGTGCGGATTCGAGCGGCCGTATCAGCCATCGGAACGGGTACCGGCGGGGGTGGGTTGGGGGGTGCGGATTCTAGCCTGTCACGGGCTGCGCCGCAGACCGGACGCAGGTCACAGGCGGCGGGGCCCCCCATGGCATAATGTTCAATCCATGGCCTTTCTTTCGAATTTTCGTGCGGACCGGCTGATCACCCAGATCAAGTCGTCCAATGACATTCTAGGCACGGAAGCCCAGAAAGCGGTCGCCAAGCTCAAGGAGCTCGGCGCGGCGGCCATCACCCCGATCCTGGCGGCCCTGCCGGACGCCGACAAGCACTCCACGGTGGCCTTCGTCGACGTGCTCGCCGCGGTGGCCAATGCCAAGACCTTCCCGATCTACGTCGATGCCCTGGTGCAGGGGAGCCCGCGGGTCATTGCCGGAGTGGCCTGGGCGCTGACCAGCAGCCGCAGCTACCCCCCGCACCTGCTGCTCGAGGCGCTCGCCAAGCCGGGCATTTCAAAGTCCGCCGTGCTCGAGGTCATCAACGCCCAGCGCACGCGCTTCTCGGTGCGCGAGCTGCTGACCGCCGCGTACGCGCAGGAGCCGAACGAGAAGGCCGCGCTGTTCCGCATCATCAGCGAGACCGTCGACGATGCCGGCGTGCCCGAGCTCCTCGGCCGCCTGCAGGGCAAGGACTCGATGGCGCGGCTCCTGATCCTCGGGGTGCTGGGCCGCTTCAACCGCCCGGACGTGCGCACGGCGCTCCAGTCCCAGCTCGCCGACGGCAACAAGCTGATCCGCTCGGCGGCGCTCGCGGCGCTGGCCAAGATGGACGGCCCGATCGAGGTCGAGCGCATCTGCCAGCTGCTGCTCGACCCGGAGATCGAGGTGCAGAACCGCGCGGTCGAGGTGCTGGTCAAGGCCAAGGACCCGCAGACGATCCGCTACCTGGTGCCGGTGCTGAAGGACGAGAACGAATATTCGCGCCGCGCGGCGGTCGAGGTGCTCAACGAGATCGGCAACGCCGGCTCGGTGAAGTTCCTGCTGGCCGCGATCAAGGATTCGGACTGGTGGGTGCGCTCGCGCGCCGGCGACGCGCTCGGCAAGATCGGCGGCCCGAAGGTGATCGACGCGGTGCTGGAGCTGGCACGCGACCAGGACGAGGACATCCGCCGCGCGGCCATCGAGATCCTGAACCAGACGAAGGATGAACGCGCCATCGCGCAGCTGATCAACGCGACCCGCGACAAGGACTGGTGGGTCAGCGAGCGCGCCGTGGACGCGCTGGCCGAGATCGGCAGCGTCAAGGCGATGCCGCGGCTCACCGAGATGCTCAAGACCTCGCCCGCCAAGGCACTGCCGGTCGTGGTGCGCGCGATCGGCAAGATCGGCAACGCCGAGCACATCGGGCTGATCGCCCCGTTCCTCGCCCGCGCCGAGAAGGAGATCCGCATCGAGGCGATCGGCGCGCTCGCCAAGCTGGCCAGCGAGGACCTGGCCGAGCAGATCGGCGCGCAGATCAAGGTGCAGGCGGCCGGGCCCGACCAGACCGTGGCGATGGCCGCGCAGCGGGCGCTCACCGAACTCGAGGTGCGCTTCGCCTCGGGCGTGCAGCCGCTGGCGGCCGCCTCCGGCTCGCGCGCGCTGGCGGCCAATTCCGGCAGCCAGCCGCCGCGCGCGCCGCGGCCCGCCAGCAGCACGCAGCAGGCCCGCACGCTGCTGATCCCCGAGAAGGACGTGGCCGCCACGCTGCAGGAGACGGCAGCCGCGTCCGCGAACCAGCGGCTCGACATCGCCACGCTCAAGCCCGGCGACATGGTCGAGGGCCGCTACAAGTACATCGACAAGATCGGCAAGGGCGCCTTCGGCACCGTGCTGCTGATGGAAGACACCGTGGTCGACGAGCGGCTGATCCTCAAGTTCCTGAACCCGAACGTCGCCGAAGACGAAGAGGTCATGAAGCGCTTCGTGCACGAGCTGCGCTACTCGCGCAAGATCACGCACCAGAACGTCATCCGCATCTACGACTTCCTG
>DATKLZ010000053.1:0-2796 GCA_035542135.1 Steroidobacteraceae bacterium
CGGCAGTTGTACTCGATGACGCGCGGCGCGCCGTTCGCGTCGATCATCAATCCGGCGTAGAGGAAGCCCGTGTACGGCGTGCCTTCGGCCTTCAGGCCGCGCAGCGTCGGTGCGATCACCTCGCGCATCACGCGCTCGTGCACGGCGGCGGTGACGACGGGGGCGGGCGAATAGGCGCCCATGCCGCCGGTGTTCGGACCCGCGTCGCCATCGCCGATGCGCTTGTGGTCCTGCGAGCTGGCGAACGGCAGTGCGTGCTCGCCGTCGGCCATGACGATGAAGCTCGCTTCCTCGCCGGCGAGGAATTCCTCGATCACGACCGTGTCGCCCGCGTCGCCGAACCGGCCGGCGAACATCTCCTCGACCGCGGCGAGCGCCTCGGCGGTGCTGGTGGCGATGACGACGCCCTTGCCGGCGGCGAGTCCGCTGGCCTTGATGACGATCGGCATTGGCTGCGCCCGCAGCCAGTCGGCGTCGAAGTCGGCGCGCGTGAAGCTGCGGTACTGCGCGGTGGGAATGCGATGGCGGCGCAGGAATTCCTTCGTGAACGATTTCGAGCCCTCGAGCTGCGCGCAGGCCCGGCTCGGGCCGAAGCAGGCCAGGCCCGCGGCCCGGAAGGCATCGACGACGCCCATGACGAGCGGAGTCTCCGGCCCGATGACCGTCAGCCCCACGCCTTCGGCGCGCGCCAGAGCGACCAGGCCGGCGATGTCGGTGGCGGCGACCGCCACGTTGCGCACCTTCGGCTCGGTCGCGGTGCCGGCGTTGCCGGGCGCCACCAGCACCTCGCTGACCGCGGGCGAGGCGGCGCAGCGCCAGGCGAGCGCGTGTTCACGGCCGCCGTTGCCAACGACCAGGACCTTCATCAATGCCGGAAATGCCGCATGCCGGTGTACACCATCGCCATGCCATGCTCGTCGGCCGCCGCGATGACCTCGTCGTCGCGCTTCGAGCCTCCCGGCTGGATCACGGCGCTGATGCCATGGGCGGCGGCCGCGTCGATGCCGTCGCGGAACGGGAAGAAGGCGTCGGACGCCATCACGGCGCCGCGCACCTCGAGCTTCTCGTCGGCGGCCTTCAGCGCGGCGATGCGGCTCGAATAGACGCGGCTCATCTGCCCGGCGCCGACGCCCACGGTGGCGTGGTCGCGCGCATAGACGATCGCGTTCGATTTCACGAAGCGCGCCACGCGCCACGCGAACATCAGGTCGGCGCGCTCGCGCTCGTCGGGCTGGCGGCGCGTCACGACGCGCAGCTCGTCGGCGCCGACGGTGTCGGTGTCGCGATCCTGCACCAGCAGGCCGCCGTTGACGCTGCGCAGCTCGTAGCCGTCGCCGGTGGGCTCGGCCAGGTCGCCGACGCTGAGCACGCGGATGGCGCCCTTGGCAGCGAGCACGGCGCGGGCCGCGGCCTCGACCTGCGGCGCGGCGATCACTTCGGCGAACTGGCGGTCGATGATCGCCTGCGCCGTGGCGGCATCGAGCGGGCGATTGAAGGCGATGATGCCCCCGAAGGCCGAGGTCGGATCGGTGCGGTACGCCAGCTCGTACGCGGCCGCGATCGTCGCGGCGAGGGCGACGCCGCAGGGATTGGCGTGCTTGACGATGACGCAGGCGGGCGCGGTGAACTGGCGCACGCACTCGATCGCGGCGTCGGCGTCGGCGATGTTGTTGAACGACAGCTCCTTGCCCTGCAGCATCCGGGCGCTGCCGACCGAGGCGCCGCGCGCATCCATGGCGCGATAGAAGGCGGCGCGCTGGTGCGGGTTCTCGCCGTAGCGCAGCTCCTGCAGGCGCTCGAACACCAGCGGCAGCACGGCCGGAAAGCGCTCGATCGGCAGCTGCTGCGCGCGCTGCAGGTAGCCGGAAACGCAGGTGTCGTAGGCGGCCGTGTGCGCGAAGGCCTTGGCGGCGAGGCGCGAGCGCGTGTCGATCGAGGTGTCGCCGCTCGCGTCGAGCTCCGAGATCACCGTCGCATAGTCGGCCGGATCGACGACCACCGTGACATCCGCGTGGTTCTTCGCCGCGGCGCGCAGCATGGCCGGGCCGCCGACGTCGATGTTCTCGATCGCCTCGGCGTAGGTGCAGTCGGGGCGCGCGATGGTCGCCGCAAAGGGATACAGGTTGACGACCAGCAGGTCGATCGCGGCGATGCCGTGCTCGGCCATGACCGCCTCGTCGGTGCCGCGCCTGGCGAGCAGGCCGCCGTGCACGCGCGGGTGCAGCGTCTTGACGCGCCCGCCCATGATCTCGGGAAAGCCCGTGTAATCAGCGACTTCGCGCACGGCCAGGCCGGCGTTGCGCAGCGCCTGGGCGGTGCCGCCGGTGGACAGCAACTCGATGCCGCGTGCCTCGAGCGCGCGGGCGAATTCGGTCAGGCCTTGTTTATCGGAGACTGATAGCAGTGCGCGCGCGATCGCCATGCCGGCCTTATTCGGGCAGCCCCATGGTGCGCAGCTTCTTGCGCAAGGTGGTGCGCGTGATGCCGAGGATCTCGGCCGCCTGGCTCTGGTTGCCGTCGGCGTAGTCGAGCACCGCGCGCAGCAGCGGCTCCTCGACCTCGCGCAGCACCAGGTTGTACAGCCGCGCCGGCCGGTGCCCGTTGAGATTGGCGAAGTAGTCGCTGAGCACGCGCTCGGTGTGGGTGCGCAAGGGGAGGTCTTTGCCCGCGATCCGGTTCATCGTTGTAGTTCTTCGTCACTCGCCGCCGTTGCCACATCGAACACTTGCCGGGCCAGCGCGAACTGCGACGCGGAGTCGTCCGCCGCGAGGAGCCCGGCGCGCGCCGCGCGCGTCT
>DATKLZ010000054.1:0-2662 GCA_035542135.1 Steroidobacteraceae bacterium
ATGCGCACGATGCCGACGCCGCCGCGCCCGGGCGGCGTGGCCGCTGCGACGATCGTGTCGGTGCGGGCGGCCATGGCGCGTGAACCGGCGGGGGGCGCGCTGCGCCTAGTCGCGCGCCCTGCGCGCGGCGGCCAGCCGCCGGTTGATGTTCCACTGCTGCAGGATCGACAGCACGGTGTTGGTCGTCCAGTACAGCACCAGGCCCGAGGGCATGAACGCGAACAGCACCGGCATCGCGATCTGCATGATCATGAACATGCGCTGCTGCACCGGGTCGCCCATCTGCGGGTTGAGCTTGAAGTTGATGAAGTTCGCGCCCGCCATCAGCGCCGGCAGGATGAACAGCGGATCGCGCGCCGACAGGTCGCCGATCCAGCCCATGAACGGCGCCTGGCGCATCTCGACGCTCTCGAGCAGCACCCAGTAGAACGCGAGGAACACCGGCATCTGGATCAGCATCGGCAGGCACCCGGCGACCGGGTTGATCTTCTCCTTCTGATACAGCTCCATCGTCGCCTTGCCGAGCTTGTCGCGCTGGTCCTTGTACTGCTCCTGCAGCGCCTTGATGCGCGGCTGCAGTTCCTTCATGCGCGCCATCGAGCGCATGCTCGCCTCGGACAGCGGGTAAAAGAGGAGCTTGAGCAGGAGCGTGGCGATCATGATCGTCCAGCCCCAGTTGCCGACCAGCCGGTGCACCTGGTCGAGCAGCCAGAACAGCGGCCGCGCCAGGAAACTCAGCTTGCCGTAGTCGGTGACCAGATAGAGCCTGGGGTTTGCCTTCTCGAGCTCGTGCTGCAGCTTCGGGCCGACGTACAGCGTCTCGTGGATCGTGGCGCTCGCGCCGGGCGCCACCTGCTGCGACGGGCCGGTCGCGGTCAGCTGGTACTCATCGCCCTGCGTCGAGAGCTGGTAGTGCCACGGCGCGCCGGCGGGCGGCACGATCGCGGCCACGAAGTGATGCTGCATCGCCGCCAGCCAGCCACCGTCGACCTGGCGATCGAGCGTCGGCGGTTCCTTGCCCATCTTGAGCTTCTGGTACTTCTGCCCGTCGTCGTAGGCCGGCCCCTTGTAGGCGTAGCTCTCGGGGTGGAAGTACGAGCTGGGTACCGGCTCGTTGTTGCGCAGCAGTTGCGAGTACGGCGCGAACGGCCAGCTCGCGCCCGAGGCATTGCGCACCGCGTAGTCGAGGCCGATCTGGTAGCTGCCGCGGCGGAACGTGTAGGTCTTCGTGACCGTCACGCCGTTGCCGTCGGTCCAGGTCAGCGGCAGGCGCAGTTCGTTCTGGTCCGGCGCGGCGTTGTCCAGCCGCATTTCGCTGGTCTCTGCACTGAAACGCGCCTGGTGCGTCGGCATCGCCGCGCCCGCCGCGCCCGTGAGGCCCGACTGCAGCACGAACAGGCTGGTGGCGCTGTCGCGGTTCAGCAGGCGCACCGGGGTCGCGCCGCCCTTCACCTGCGGGTAGGCGCGCAGGTCGACACGCGTGAGCTCGCCGCCCTCGAGCGACACCAGGACATCGAGCACATCGGTGACGACGTGCACCGTAGGCGCGGGCGTGGTGGCGACTGCATGGGAGGCGGTCGCCGCCACCGGCGCGACGGATGCATTCGGCGCCGCCGCGCTCGCCGCCGGCGTTGGCGCTGCGCCCAGCGCCGGCACGGCATTGCCGAGCGCCGAGCCGTCGGCAGTGCCACCCGCGGCCGCGGGCGTCGGCGTCGCAACAGGCGGGGGCGCCGGCGGATAGTCCTGGAGCCAGGTGACGTAGTTCAGCAGTAGCGCGACGGCGAGTGCCGCCCACAGCGTCACGCGCAGGTTAAACGTGGTGAACATGCGTCGCCTTTGGGCAGTGGAGCGGCGGCACCGGATCGAATCCGCCTTCGTGGAGGGGATGGCAGCGCGCGATGCGCCGCGCGCCGAGCCACAGGCCGCGCCACAAGCCGTGCACCTGCAGCGCCTCGAGCGTGTACTGCGAGCAGCTCGGGTAGTAGCGGCAGCGCGGTCCGAGCAGCGGGCTCACGCCCCGCTGGTACAGCCGGATCAGCGCCTGGATCATTTTCGTGGCCATGCTTCGTCGATCTGCTTCCACATCCGCTGCAAGGCTGCTCGCAACGCCGCCGCGCTCGCGGTGCGCGCCGCGTTGCGCGCGCCGATCACGATGTCGACCGGCGGCAGCTCCTGCCGGCGGAAACTCTCGCGGATCAGCCGCCGCAGCCGGTTGCGCTGCACCGCGTTGCCGACGGTACGCGCGGCAATCGACAGCCCCAACCGCGCGAGCGGTCCCTCATTGGCACGGACCGTCGCACTCAACAGCTCGTTCCCGAAACGGCGCCCCTGCGCGTACGCGGCCCGGAATTCAGCCGGTCGCCGCAGGCGCCTGGCGCGCGAGAAGTGCGCGGCCGCGTGCCCCGCTCGCTCGGTGCCCGCGCCGGCCGTAAATAATCCTTAAGGAATCAGCCGCTTACGACCCTTGGCGCGCCGCCGGGCCAGCACCTTGCGGCCATTTTTCGTGGCCATGCGGGCGCGAAAGCCATGGGTGCGGGCGCGTCGGACCTTGCTCGGCTGGTATGTGCGTTTCATGGTTCAAAGGTCCGGAAATGGGCCGGAAAACGGGGCGGGCAGGGTACGGTCGGGGCCTGCCCATGTCAATACGCGAGCGCTTCCGGGC
>DATKLZ010000055.1:0-2827 GCA_035542135.1 Steroidobacteraceae bacterium
TGGAACGCCTTGGTCTGCAGGAGCGTGGTCATCCAGTCATCGCCGCCGCCGCCGCCGAACGAAGCCTGCAGCTCGCCGACTTCGTAGGTGCCGGTCTGGTCCCACGTGATCATCATGTCGAGCAGGTCGGAATCGACCGCGATGTACTCGATGGCGTCGACGGCGCGCGCACTGACGCGCCGCGGGAGCTTGGGCGAGAGCGGATTCTTGGCCTCCGGCGTGCCGGCGCGGATCATCGCGACGGTACGCTCGCCCTCGCGCAGCTCGACCATGCCGGAGACCAGCCAGTAGCTCTTGCGGTCGGCGTCGCCTTCCTTGAACAGCGTGCGGCCCGCGGGCAGTTCGTTGATCGTGACCTTGCGCGCCAGCGCCGCCAGGTTGTCGTTCTTCATGCCGTCGAGCGGCGACAGCCTGCGCAGCAGCGCCACGTTGGCCGTACGGCCCTCACTCATGCGAATACCTGCATAACGGCCATCTGATTGATGTTAGCACAGCGCCTTTTGGCCGCTTCGTGACGCCGGTCGGAGGCGGGCGAGGCGGCGGGTGCGACGCGGTTCAAGCCAGCGCCGCCCAGCCGGCGTCGGGCCGGAAGCGCTTGCCATAGCGCTGTTCGAACTCGGCGAGGCGGGCGACCACCGCGCCGATGCCGCGGGTGCGGGCATAATTCAGCGGGCCGCCGCGGAATGGCGCGAAGCCCGTGCCGAACACCACCCCGGCATCGAGCAGGTCGGCATCGGCCACCACCTGTTCGCGCAAGGCAGCCACGCACTCGTTGAGCAGCGCCAGGATCAGCCGGTCGCACAGGTCGGGCGGCACGTTGCCGGCCACGGGCTCGCGCACCGCCTTGCCGTCCTGCCACGTGTAGAAACCCTGGCCGCTCTTGCGGCCGAGCCGGCGCGCCGCGACGAGTTCTCGCAGCCGCGCGGCATAGGGCGGCATCTCGCGGCCCAGCTCGCGCGTGATGATCTCGCCGACGTGCAGCGCGACGTCGAGGCCCACGACATCGGACAGTTCGATCGGTCCCATCGGCATGCCGAACTCCACCGCCGCGCGATCGATCAGCGCCAGCGGCACGCCTTCGCCGGCGGCGTACAGCGCCTCGTGCAGGTACGGGAACAGCACGCGGTTGACGAGGAATCCCGGGCCGCTGCGGCAGGGCAGCGGGAGCTTGTCGAGGCGGCGCGCGAAGGCCATCGCGGCCGCGAGCGGTTCGGGGCGCGTCTCACGCGAATGGATGACTTCGATCAGCGGCATCTGCGCGACCGGATTGAAGAAGTGCAGGCCGACGAGCCGGCCCGGATCGGCGAGCTTCTCGGCCAGCAGCTCGAGCGTCAGGCTCGAGGTGTTGCTGCAGAGCACGGCGCCGGGTGGCAGCCGCGGCTCCGCCTGCGCGTACAGCGCGCGCTTGGCATCCAGGTCTTCGAAGATGGCCTCGATCAGCACGTCGGCCGTGGGCACGCCGTCGCCGGCCACGTCGGCGCGGAGCCGCGCCTGCGCGGCCGCGCGCTCGGCGGGGTCGCGGATGCGCTTTTCGAACAGCTTGGCGGCGCGCGCCAGCGCCGGATCGATGTATTTCTGCTCGCGATCCTGCAGCGTGACCTCCAGGCCGCGCAGTGCGCACCAGGCGGCGATGTCGCCGCCCATGACGCCGGCACCGATGACGTGCACGCGCCTGAGCGGTGCCGGCGTCTTGCCGCCGAGCGACTTGAGCCGGTCCTGCAGCAGGAACATGCGCACCAGTCCGCGCGCCGCCTCGGAGGTGAACAACGCGGCGATCGATTGCGCCTCGGCTTCGTAGGAGCGCTCGCCGCGGGCGCCGTAGCGCACCCACAGGTCGATGATCGCGTACGGCGCCGGGTAGTGTTCGCGCCGCGCTTGGCGAGCCACGCGCGCCTCGAGCGAGCCGCGCAGCAGGCCGCGCACCCCTGGCAGGTTCAGCAGCCGGTCGGCGAGCGGCGGCCGATGCGGCGCCGGGCGATCCTTGAGGATCTGCCGCGCCGCACCGTCGAGCGCGTCGGCGGCGACGAGCCGGTCGACGAGCCCGACCGCGAGCGCGCGGTCGGCGCGCAGCGGCTTGCCCGTCAGCATCAGCTCCATCGCCGCGCGCACCCCGAGCAGGCGCACGGCGCGAACCGTCCCGCCGAATCCGGGGTGAATGCCCAGCTGCACCTCCGGCAGGCCCAGGCTCAGGCGGCTGTCGTTGACGCCGATGCGATAGGTGCAGGCCAGCGCGAGTTCGAGCCCGCCGCCGAGCGCGAAGCCGGCGATCGCCGCCACGCTCGGGCAGGGCAGGGCCTCGAGCTGCGCGAATACGCGCTGACCGACCTTGATGTGGGCCAGGGCTTCAGTGGCGTTCTTGAAGGAAGTGAATTCCCGGATATCGGCGCCGGCGATGAAGCCCGAGGGCTTGCCGGAGCGGATGATCAGGCCGGTCGGTGGCGCGGCGGCCAGTTCGGCCAGGCGCGCTTCCAGCTCGAGCAGCACCGGCTGGCCGAGCGTGTTGGCGCTTCCGCCCGGACGGTCGATGGTCAGCGTCGCGATGCCCTCATCGCCACGCTCCAGCCGCCATGCAGCGTTGTCGTTCATGGGCAGTCCTCAGGAGGCCTTGCGGATCTCGAAATCGCAGACCAGCGGCCGGTGGTCGGAGAAGCGCACTTCCGGGATGCGGAATGCCTTGACCTCGATGCCTTCGCTGACCAGGATGAAATCGAGCTCGACGCGCGGCGAGCGCGCCGGATACGAGGCCAGGCCGAGCGTGTTGGCGCTGCGCAGCCCCGAGGCGCGCATGAACAGGTAGATCTCGTGCGTGCCCCAGAAGGTGTTGAAA
>DATKLZ010000056.1:0-2347 GCA_035542135.1 Steroidobacteraceae bacterium
GCCGCAGCTGCGCGATGACCCGAACCTCTATCCGCCGCCGGACACGATGGCCAGGCTGGTGCCCGACCTGCCGCGCTCGCAGGCCTACACGCGTGCGCTGACGCGCATGTGGACGAGGTTCAAGGCCGGCAGTTGATTGCCGCGCCACCCCGGCGTAAAAAGGTCCGTATCCCATGCGCGTTCGTGCGAAGGTGAGCATCCTGCTGGCGCTGCTGCTCGTGGTGCTGATCGCCGCGCAGTGGACGATCCAGCAGCGCCTGATCCAGCCGCGCTTCATCGAGCTCGAGCACGCCAGCGCCCGCACCGACATGCAGCGCGTCGAACTGGCGGTCGAGCGCGAACTGCAATCGCTCGGCGCCGCCGCTTCCGACTGGGGCAACTGGGCCGAGGTGTGGCGCTACATGCGCGACCACAACCGCGGGTTCGCGCAGGCCAACCTGACCGACGCGGCCGTGCAGACGCTCAAGGTCGACTATCTCGCGGTGCTGACACGGGACGGGCGCTACGAGTGGACCCGCGCCCTCGATCCTTCCAACGGCAAGCGCATCGCGGTGCAGCTGAACCGCAGCGGGCAGCTCGAGCCGCCGTGGCTCGCGGCGCTGGCGCAGGGGGCGACGATCACCGGGCTCATCGACACCGACCAGGGCGTGCTGCTGGCGGCCGGCGCGCCGATCCTCGACGGATTCAACAACGGACCGGTGCGCGGCATGGTCATCGTCGGGCGCATCCTCGACAACGCCGAACTGCAGCGCATCGGCCGCCAGGCCCAGGTCGCGCTCGACATGCGGCTGTGGGACAAGGCCAGCGATGCGCACCGGGACGCGCGGCTGACCGAGACCGAGACGACCACGCGCGTCGAACATGCGTTTGCCAACCAGTCGGGCCGGCCGTTGCTGGTGCTGGGCATCACCGTGCCGCGCACGATCTCGCGCCAGGGCGCCGAGGCGGTGCGCTATTCCACGCTGATGCTCAGCCTGGCGGGCGGCGTCGTGCTGTTCGCGCTGCTGGTGCTGCTGGGGCGAATCGTGCTCAATCCGCTGGCACGCATGACCGACCATGCGCAGCGCATCGCCGCGGCCGACGATCTCACGCAACGCCTCGGCTACCACCGGAGCGATGAACTCGGCGCGCTCGCGCACGCCTTCGACGACATGGTCGGGCGGCTGGCCGATTCACGCCGCGAGCTCGCCGACCGCTCGTTCGAGTCGGGGGCGGCGGAGCAGGCGAGCGGCGTCCTGCACAACCTCGGCAACGCGATGACGCCGCTGTCGGTCAACATCGCCGCGCTCCGCCAGCACCTGCATGCGATGCCGGTGGACGATCTGCAGCACACGCTGGAGGAATTCCTGCGCGGCACCGCCGATGCGGAGCGGCAGCGCGACCTGCGGCAGTTCCTCGAGCTGGTGGCCAGGGAGCTGGCGAACACGCGCACGCAGGCACGCGAGGCGCTGGCCAGGATCGTCGACCAGGCGGAGGCCATCGAAGCCGTGCTCGCCGAGCAGCACGTGAAGCCGCGCGCCGGGCCGGTGCTGCAGGCGATCACGCCGGCGGAACTGATCGAGCGGAGCCTCGCGCGACTGGACCCGGCACGGCGCGCGCGCCTCGAAGTGCGACAGGCGCCCGGCCTCGCCGCGCTGGGCTCGTTGCCGCTGCCGGGCACGACACTGGCCATGGTGCTGCAGGAGCTCGCCGGCTACGCCGCGGCCTGCGCCCAGCAGGCCGACCAGGCGCATGCGCGCCTCGACATGGAAGCCGAGCTGCTGTCCTCGAACGCGCAGCGCGTGCTGCGGCTCGGGCTCCAGCAGTCGAGCGGCGGCCTCGACGCGGCCGCGCTGCGGGCGCTGTTCCAGAAGGACCCGGACGCCGCCGGCGCGGGCCGGCGCGGGCTGCACTGGTGCGCGAACACGCTGCACGCGCTCGGGGGCAGCATCGCCGCGCACAGCGACGGCCCCGGGCGGGGCGTGCGCTTCGAGATCCTGCTGCCGCTGCAGTCCTAGCCCCGCAGCACCGCGGAGACGTGCCGGCTGAAATCCGGCGTGGCCATCAGCGCCTTGCAGCGCCCGAAGCGCGTGATCGAGTAGGCCCAGAAATCGTCGGCCGGATTCCGGTTCGCGTGCTGGATCAGTCCCCACAGCGTCCACAGCAGGTCGCACATCGCCTTGTAGATGACGATGCGTCCGCGCTCGGCGGGGCGCGCTTCGCCGCTGAAATAGGCGCGCATCATCTGCTCGTCCTGCGCGGCATCGAACGCGGCCTCGACCGAGACATCGCCCAGGTCCCACAGCGGATCGTTCATGCCGGAGTATTCCCAGTCGACCAGCCACATGCGCTCGCCGGTGTCGAGGAA
>DATKLZ010000057.1:0-10149 GCA_035542135.1 Steroidobacteraceae bacterium
GCGCGCGATCTGCGAGATCATGGTGACCACGAAGGCGATCGCCAAGCTGATCATGACCGACCAGACGCACCAGCTGCCGAGCCAGCTGCAGACCGGCAAGGAATTCGGCATGCAGATGTTCGACCAGGCGCTGCTGGCGGCCGTGCAGGCGCGCGAGATCGACCCGGACGACGCCTACGGCTATGCCACCGAGAAGCGGCTGCTGCAGAAGTTCGTCACCGACACCACGATGATCAGCAAGCTCGACGGCCCGCCGCCGCCGCCGCCGTCGCCGGCCTGAAGCCCGCACCGCCATGGCACAGATCGACGCATTGCTCGAGGAGATCCTGAAGCGCAAGGGCTCCGACCTGCACCTGATCGCGGGCGATCCGCCGCGCATCCGCCGCTACGGCGACCTGGCGCCGCTCAGCAACGAGGTGCTGACGCCCGATTTCGTCAGGCAGGCGCTCTACGAGATCATGCCGCGCAAGGCGATCGAGCGTTTCGAGGCGCACGATGGCGCCGATTTCGCCTACGCGCTGCCGGGGCACGGGCGCTTCCGCGTCAACGTGCTGCGGCAGATCGCGGGCATGGGTGCCGTGTTCCGCGCCATTCCCTCGAGCGCGCTGACGCTCGAGCAGCTGAAGATGCCGCCGGCCGTGCACCAGCTGTGCCGCTCGAGCAACGGCCTGATCCTCGTGACCGGCAAGACCGGCTCGGGCAAGTCCACCTCGCTCGCAGCGATGATCGACGAGATCAACAAGCGCATCAAGGGACACATCATCACGGTCGAAGACCCGATCGAGTTCGTGCATCCGCGCCACAACTGCCTGATCAGCCAGCGGGAAATCGGCGCGCATACCCCGTCGTTTTCGTCGGCCCTGCTTTCGGCGCTGCGCGAGGATCCTGACGTCATCCTGGTGGGCGAGCTGCGCGACCTCGAGACGATGAGCACGGCGATCACCGCGGCCGAGATGGGCATCCTGGTCATGGCCACGCTCCACACCAACGGCGCGGCGCCGACCGTCGACCGCATGGTCAATGCCTTTCCGGCCGAGAAGCAGGCGCACGTGCGCACGATGCTGTCGACCTCGCTCCGCGGCGTGATCTCGCAGCAGCTGCTGCAGCGTGCGGACGGCCAGGGCCGCGTCGCGGCGCTCGAGATCCTCGTCAACACGCCGGCCTCCGCCAACCTGATCCGGCAGGGCAAGCTCGACCAGATCGAGACCGTCATGCAGTCCGGCGGCGCGCTCGGCATGCGCACGATGGACATGGCCATCCAGCACCTGCTCGACCAGGGCCTGATCAACGGCGCCGAGGCCTACAAGAAGGCGATCAACAAGGCCAGGTTCGAGCCGTTCAAGGACCAGCGCTAGTGACGCGGCGGATCCTGGTCACGCACGCGCTGCCGTACGCCAACGGCTCGCTGCACCTCGGCCACGTCATCGAGGCGGTGCAGACCGACATCTGGGTGCGGTTCCAGCGGCTGCGGGGCCACGACTGCCTGTTCGTGTGCGCCGAGGATTCCCACGGCACGCCGATCATGATCCGCGCGCAGCAGGAGCGCGTGCCGCCCGAGCAGCTGATCGCCGCGATGGCCGCGGAGCACCAGCGCGACTACCGCGAACTGCTGGTGGCGCACGACCACTTCCACTCCACGCACAGCGAGGAGAACCGCCGGTTCACGGTCGAACTGTACGAGCGGCTGCGCGGCCGCGGGTTCATCACGCGCCGCGCGGTGCGCCAGGCCTATGATGAACAGGCGCAGATGTTCCTGCCCGACCGCTACGTGCGCGGCACCTGCCCGGTCTGCAAGAGCCCCGAGCAGTACGGCGACAGCTGCGAGGTGTGCGGAGCGACCTATTCGCCCGCCGACCTGATCGATCCGGTCTCGACCCTGAGCGGCACGGCGCCCGTGTGGCGCGAGTCCGATCACCTGTTCTTCCGCCTCGGCGCCTTCGAGACGATGCTGCGCGAGTGGCTCGAGCGCGGCGAGCGCAGCGCCGCGGTGCGCGCCAAGCTCGACGAGTGGTTCGCCGCGGGGCTCCAGGACTGGGACATCTCCCGCGACGCGCCCTACTTCGGCTTCGAGGTGCCCGACGCGCCCGGCAAGTATTTCTACGTCTGGTTCGACGCGCCGATCGGCTACATCGCCAGCTTCGAGGCGCTCCGGGCGCAGCGCGGCCTCGACTTCGACCGCTACTGGACCTCCGAGACCGAATCCGAGCTGTACCATTTCATCGGCAAGGACATCAGCTACTTCCACAACCTGTTCTGGCCCGCGGTGCTGCACGGCGCGGGGCTCCGCCGCCCGACCGGCGTCAACGTGCACGGGTTCCTCACCATCAACGGCCAGAAGATGTCCAAGTCGCGCGGCACCTTCGTCACCGCGCGCCGCTACCTCGAGCACCTGCCGCCCGAGCCGCTGCGCTACTACTTCGCCGCCAAGCTGACCAGTGGCATCGAAGACATCGACATGAACCTCGATGACTTCCTGGCGCGCACCAATTCCGACCTGGTCGGCAAGTTCGTCAACATCGCCAGCCGGTGCGCGGGTTTCATCGAGCGGGGCGGCGGGCGGCTGACCGCTCACCTTCCCGATCCGGCGCTGTATGCCGAGTTCGTGACCGCCGGCGACCGCATCGCCGCGCTCTACGAACAGCGCGAGTACGCGGCCGCGGTGCGCGAGATCATGGGCCTGGCCGACCGCGCCAACCGCTACGTCGACCAGCACAAGCCGTGGGCGCTCGCCAAGGACCCGACCCAGGCCGCGCAGGTGCTCGCCGTGGCGACCCAGGGCATCAACCTGTTCCGCGCGCTGATGATCTATCTCACCCCGGTGCTGCCGCGCATCAGCGAGGCCGCCGGCCAGTTCCTCGGCCGGCCGATCAGGGCCTGGAACGAGGCGGCCAAGCCGCTGCTCGACGCGCCACTGGGCACCTACCATCCGCTGGCGACGCGGCTCGATCCGGCGCTGGTGGCGCGGCTCATCGATGCGCCGCCGGGCGCGGCGCCCGCGGCTGCGGTCGCGCCGGCCAAGCCCGCCGCCGGCAAGCCGCCCGCGGGCACCATCGGCATCGATGATTTCGCGCGCATCGACCTGCGCGTCGCGCGCGTGGCGGCCGCCGAGCTCGTCGAAGGATCCGACAAGCTGCTGCGCCTGACGCTCGATCTCGGCGCCGAACCGCGCCAGGTCTTCTCGGGCATCCGCGCCCACTACAAGCCCGAACAGCTCGTCGGGCGGCTGGTCATCGTGGTCGCCAACCTGGAGCCGCGCAAGATGCGCTTCGGCGTCTCGGCGGGCATGGTCTTGTGCGCCAGCGGCCCGGACGATGGCGGCGGCCTGTTCCTGCTCGGCGCCGACAGCGGCGCCACGCCCGGCATGAAGGTCAGCTGATCGCGACGCGCCCGCTAGCGCCGCCCGCGCAGGCGCTGGGCGCGCCAGTAGCGAATCAACAGGTAGCCCGCCGCCATGCCGCCCAGGTGAGCGAAGTGCGCGACGCCCTGGTTGCTGGTGAACACGCCGAGGTAGAGCTCCACGACGCCATAGAGCGTCACCAGCAGCCAGGCGGGCATCGGGATCGGAATCGGCAGCACGATCAGGCGGCGCTGCGGGAAGGCCATGCCATAGCACAGCAGCAGGCCGAAAATGCCACCCGAGGCGCCCAGTGTCGGATACGGCGACGGATGGATCGTGGCGGTGACCGCCAATTGCGTCACGGCCGCGCCGACCACGCAGACCAGGTAGAACACGCGGAAGCGCTTCGTGCCCAGCAGGTCCTCGACGTCGGGACCGAACATGTACAGCGCGAACATGTTGAACAGCAGGTGCATCGGGTTGGCGTGCAGGAATGCGTAGCTGACGAGCTGCCAGGGTTCGAACGGCAGTCCGCCCGTCAGCGGGCCCGACTGCAGCGGCCACAGTTCGAACCATTCGAAGGGCACCTGCGGCAGGAGCAGCTGTGCCGCATAGATCGCCACGTTGGCGACCAGCAGGACGAACACGGTCGGGGTGAGTCGGCTGAACATCGGTGCGCTTCAATTTCATCTAAAATCGGACGCTCATTGTGCCATTGCGGGTGGGCGGCCATGCGCCGAGTTGATGCGGCCCGGATCGACGCGTTGCTGCCGCAGACCCAGTGCACGCGCTGCGGCTACGCCGGCTGCCGCCCCTACGCCGAGGCCATCGCCAGCGGCGCCGCCGCGCTGAACCAGTGTCCGCCGGGCGGCTCGGCGCTGATCGCGCGCCTCGCGGCCCTGCTCGATTGCGCGCCGCTCCCGCTCAACCCGGCCCACGGCACCGAGGCACCGGCGCGCCTCGCCTGGATCGACCCGCAGGCCTGCATCGGCTGCGCGCGGTGCCTGCCGCCCTGCCCGGTCGATGCAATCCTCGGGGCCCAGCGCCAGCTGCACACGGTGATCGCCGCGTGGTGCACGGGTTGCGAACTGTGCGTCGCAGCCTGCCCGGTCGATTGCATCCACATGCAGCCCTGGCCCGAGGGCCTGCCCGCGCCTTCCGCCGCGGACAACCGCGATCGCCACCGGGCGCATGCGGCGCGCCGCACGGCGGCGGCGGCCGAGCGCGAGCGCGAATTGCAGCGGCTCAAGCAGCGCGCCGCGCTGGACTGAAGGCACCGCCCCATGACACCGGCCGCACGCACGCAGTTCTACGCCGCACTGCAGGCCGCGAATCCCGAGCCGCGCAGCGAACTGGTCTACCACACGCCCTATCAGCTGCTGGTGGCCGTCATCCTCTCGGCCCAGGCCACCGACCGCAGCGTCAATGCCGCCACGGCAACGCTGTTCGCGGCCGCGCCCGATCCATCGGCGATGCTGCGGTTGGGGCTCGCCGGCCTGAAGCGCCACATCCGCACGATCGGGCTGTACAACGCCAAGGCGAAGCACATCATCGCCACCAGCCGGCTGCTGCTCGAGCGCCACGGCGGGCAGGTGCCGGCCGACCGAGCGGCGCTCGAGGCCTTGCCCGGCGTCGGCCGCAAGACCGCCAACGTCGTGCTCAATGCCGCGTTCGGCGAGGCGACGATCGCGGTCGACACGCACATCTTCCGCGTCGCCAATCGCACCGGGCTCGCGCCGGGGCGCACCCCGCGCGCCGTCGAGGAGGCCTTGCTCGCGGTCACGCCGTCCGCATTCCGGTTGCACGCGCACCACTGGCTGCTGCTGCACGGCCGCTATGTCTGCAAGGCGCGCCGCCCGGATTGCCCACACTGCGTGGTGCGCCGCTGGTGCGCCTGGCCGGGGAAGACCGCGCCATGAACCTCTACGCCGGCCAGGACCGCGACTCGCTCCGCGCCGCGTGGCGCGAGGCCTGGCAGCGGCGCCTGCAGGGCCTGCCGCTCGAGCCGCTGCAGCTGCTGATGGCCGACCTGGTCGCGTTGCATCCCGAATACCACGCGCTGATGCGCAGTGCGGATGCCGGGACCGCGCCCGGATCCGCCGCCGGCGCGCACGAGGGCGGCAACGCCTTCCTGCACCTCGCGCTGCACCTGGCGCTGCGCGAGCAGCTCGGCGCCGACCGGCCTTCCGGCATCGCGCAGGTCCACCGGCGCCTGGGCGCGGCGACGCGTGACCCGCACGAAGCCGAGCACCGCATGATCGAGGTGCTCGGGCAGACGCTGTGGGAGGCGCAACGCGCGGGCCGCCTGCCCGACGAGCAGCGTTACCTGGAGGCGCTGCGCAGGCTCTAGCCGAGCGAGCGCAACCCGTGTCCGGTCACTCCGCCGTGGCGCGTCAACGGCCCGCCGGCGGAGCGCGGCGCCCTGCGACCAGGCGCGGCCTTCAGTGGCCGGCGCGCTTCTTCGGCAGGTACAGGTCGGTCAGCGTGCCGGCGTAGGCTTCGGCGGCCATCGCGACCGTTTCCGACAGCGTCGGGTGCGCGTGTACCGTGAGGCCGATGTCGTGCGCGTCGGCGCCCATCTCGATCGCCAACGCGACCTCGGCGATCAGTTCGCCGGCGTTCGGGCCGACGATCCCCCCGCCCACGACCCGCCCGCTCGCCGGATCGAACAGCAGCTTCGTGAAGCCCTCATCGCGCCCCAGCGACAGCGAGCGCCCGCTCGCGGCCCATGGGAATACGGCCTTTTCGACGGCGAGCCCCTGTGCCTTGGCGCCGGCCTCGGTCACGCCGGCCCAGGCCACTTCCGGATCGGTGTAGGCGACCGAGGGGATCACGCGCGCATCGAAGAAACTCTTCTGTCCGGCGGCGGCTTCGGCGGCGACCTTGGCTTCGTGCGAAGCCTTGTGAGCGAGCATCGGCTGGCCCACCACGTCGCCGATCGCGAAGATGTGCGGCACGTTGGTGCGCTGCTGCCTGTCGACGGCGATGAAGCCGCGTTCGCTGACGGCGACGCCGGCAGCCTCGGCGTTGATCTGCCGCCCGTTCGGCACGCGCCCGACGGCCACCAGCACGCGATCGAAGCGCTGCGTGCTGGCACCCTGCGCGCCTTCGAGATTCACCAGCAGCCCGTCCGCATGCGCCGCGACCGCCGTGACCTTCGTGCCGAGCATGATCTGCTCGCAACGAGCCTTCAGGCGCTTCTCGAGCGGCCGGACCAGGTCGGCATCGCAACCCGGTATCAGCTGCGCGGTGAGTTCGACGACGCTGACCTTCGCGCCGAGCGCTTCGTACACGGTGGCCATCTCGAGGCCGATGATGCCGCCGCCGATCACCAGCAGCCGCCCCGGGTTCTCGGGCAGCTCGAGCGCGCCGGTCGAATCCATGATGCGCGGATCGCGTGGCATGAACGGCAGCGCGATCGGCTCCGAGCCGACGGCGATGATGCATTGTTCGAAACGGATGCGTTGTGCCGCGCCCTCGTGCGTGACCTCGATCACGTGCGCGCCCACGAAGCGGCCCGTGCCGCGCAGCACTTCGACCTTGCGTTGCCTGGCCAGCCCCGCGAGCCCGCCGGTCAACTTGGAGACGACCTTGCCCTTCCATTCGCGCAAGCGGCCGAAGTCGACGCGCGGGGCGCCGAACTCGATGCCGTGCGCACCCATGTCGCGCGCCTCGTCGATGACCTTGGCCGCGTGCAGCAGCGCCTTCGAGGGACTGCAGCCCACGTTCAGGCAGACGCCACCGAGCGTCGCCCAGCGATCGACCAGCATGACCTTGAGCCCGAGGTCCGCCGCGCGGAATGCCGCCGTATAGCCGCCCGGCCCGGCGCCGAGCACCAGCAGCTGCACCTCGCGATCGGCCGCAGGCTCCGGACCCGCCGGCGCGGTGGCCGCGCCCGGCGCAGGCGCAGGCGGGGGCGTTGCGGCCGCAGCCGGTGCGGTGGCGGCCGTCGCGGCGGCGGCCGGCGCGGCAACCGGAGGGCTTGCGCCCGTACCCGTGCCCGTACCGGCTGCCTCCACGCGCGCCAGCGGCGTACCCTGCGATACCTTTGCGCCGCGCGCCACCAGCACCTCGACGACACGGCCGGCGGCGCTCGAGGGCACGTCCATCGTCGCCTTGTCGGTCTCGAGCGTGACCAGCGGCGTCTCGAGCGCGATCACGTCGCCGGGCTTGACCAGCACGTCGATGACCAGCACGTCCTTGAAGTTGCCGATGTCCGGGCAGGCAATCTCCGTCAGGCTCACGGCACCGCCTCGAGGAGCCCGGCGACGTCATTGAGCTGCGCGGCGAGCGCGGTGCTGAAGCGCGCACCGTCGGCGCCGTCGATGACGCGATGGTCGTAGGACAGCGACAACGGCATCATCAGCCGCGGCACGAAGGCGCCGTCGCGCCAGACCGGCTTCATCTGCGAGCGCGACACGCCGAGGATCGCCAGCTCCGGCGCGTTGATGATCGGCGTGAAGGCCGTGCCGCCGATGCCACCGAGGCTCGAGACCGTGAAGCAGCCGCCCTGCATCTCGGCGCCGCTCAGTTTGCCCGCGCGCGCCTTCTCCGACAGCGTCGCGAGCGCGCGCGCCAGCTCGTAGATGTCTTTCTTGTCCGCATCGCGGATCACCGGCACCAGCAGGCCGTTGGGCGTATCGGCGGCGAAACCGAGGTGCACGTATTTCTTGTAGACGAGGTTCTCGCCGCCCGCGTCGAGCGAGGCGTTGAAATGCGGGAACTGCGCCAGCGTGCGCACGACGGCGCGCAGCACGAAGGCGAGCGGCGTGAGCTTCACGCCCTGCGCCGCGGCGCGGTCCTTGAGCTTGGCGCGCGCGGCCTCGAGCTCGGTGATGTCGGCCTCGTCGAATTGCGTGACGTGCGGCAGGTTGACCCAGGCGGCGTGCAGGCGCGGACCGGAGATGCGCTTGACGCGGCCCAGCGGCTTGACCTCGATCGCGCCGAACTGCGCGAAGTCGGGAATCGCGATGCGCGGCAGCCCCGTTCCCGCCGTCGCGACGGACGTGGCGGCCGCGCCCGCCGCGCCGGCCCCGCCCGAGAGCAGGCCCTTCACGTAGGCCTTCACGTCGTCTTCGAGGATGCGGTTCTTCAGGCCGGTGCCGCGCACCCGCGACAGATCGACGCCGAGCTCGCGCGCGAAGCGCCGCACGCCGGGGCTCGCATGCGCCGCGGCGAATCCGGCTTCGTTGACGGGGGCGGCCGCGACGACCGGCGTCGGCGACGCTGGCGCTGACGCGGGCGCGGGCGCGGCGGTCGCCGACTCCTTCACCGGTGGCGCGGCGACGGCGGGGACGGCGACGGCGGAGGGGGCCGCGATTGGCGGCGGTGATGCCTCGACGGCCGCGCCTTCCGCCTTCAGCAAGGCGACCGGCGTGCCTGCCGACACGACGCCGCCCTTCTTGACCAGCAGCTTCTCGATGACGCCGGCGCCCGGCGAGGGCACGTCCATCGTCGCCTTCTCGGTCTCGAGCGTCAGGAGCGGCGTGTCGGCCTCGACACGATCGCCCACCTTCACCAGCACGTCGATGATCGCGACGTCCTTGAATCCGCCCAGGTCGGGAACCACTACGACGGTCGAAGCCAAGCGTGCGCCCCTGTCAGCTGTTGAACGGATTGGGCTTGGCCGCGTCGATGCCGAGCTGCTTGAACGCGTCGACGACGGTGCGGCGGTCGATCTGGTCGGCATCGGCCAGCGCCTTGAGCGCGGCCAGCGCGATGAAATTGCGGTCCACCTCGAAGTGCCGGCGCAAGGGCGCGCGCGCATCGGAGCGCCCGAAGCCGTCGGTGCCGAGCGTCACATAGGCGCCCTGCACCCACTGGCGGATCTGGTCGGGCACGATGCGCATGTAGTCGGTGGCCGCGACGATCGGCGCGCGCTGCTCGGCCAGGAGCGTTCGCACGTAGGGCACGCGCGGCGTCTCTCCCGGATGCAGCAGGTTCCAGCGTTCGCAATCGAGCGCCTCGCGCCGCAGCTCGCTGAAGCTGGTGATCGAATACACGTCGGCCGGCACCTTGAACTTCTTCTCGAGGATGTCGGCGGCGGCCAGCACCTCGCGCAGGATCGTCCCGCTCCCGAGCAGCGTGGCGCGCAGCTTGCCCTTGCCGCCGGTGCGCAGCCGGTAGCCGCCGCGCACGATGCCTTCGGCGGCTCCCGGCGGGAGTGCCGGCTGCGCGTAGTTCTCGTTCATCACCGAGATGTAATAGAAAATGCCCTCGCGGTCGGCGTACATGCGCTTCAGGCCATCCTGGATGATGACCGCCAGCTCGTAGGCGTAGGTCGGATCGTAGGCGCGGCAGTTCGGCACGGTGGTCGCCAGCAGCTGGCTGTGCCCATCCTGGTGCTGCAGCCCTTCGCCGGCGAGCGTCGTGCGGCCGGCGGTCGCGCCGAGCAGGAAGCCGCGCGCACGCATGTCGCCCGCGGCCCAGATGAAGTCGCCGACGCGCTGGAAACCGAACATGGAATAGAAGATGTAGAACGGCACCATCGGCACGCCATGGTTCACGTACGAAGTCGCCGCGGCGATCCATGAACAGGTGGAGCCGGCCTCGTTGATGCCCTCCTCGAGCATCTGCCCCTGCTTGTCCTCGCGGTACGACATCAGCTGGTCGGCATCGACCGGCGTGTAGAGCTGGCCGACCGAGGAATAGATGCCGATCTGGCGGAACAGGCCCTCCATGCCGAAGGTGCGCGCCTCGTCGGGCACGATCGGCACGATGTGCCGGCCGATGGCCTTGTCCTTCAGCAGCACGCCGAGGATCCGCACGAAAGCCATGGTCGTGGAGATCTCGCGTTCGCCGGTGCCGTCGAG
>DATKLZ010000058.1:0-14686 GCA_035542135.1 Steroidobacteraceae bacterium
GGCAGCCGCGATCAAAATGGTGGAGCGGAAGGGGATCGAACCCTCGACCTTCGCATTGCGAACGCGACGCTCTCCCAGCTGAGCTACCGCCCCACACAAGGCGCGCGATTCTAAGGTAGTGGCCCCCGGGCGGCAAATCGGACTCAGCCGGCACCGAGCAGCATCACGGACAGTGCGGTCACCGCGGCCAGGAACCCCAGCAGCAGCGCGGCGGCGGTGATCCGGCTGCGGCGCGCCAATGAAGGCAGGTCGTGGGCGGCGATCAGGAACGGCCGCCCGTCGCCGGGCTTGACCACGATGCTCTGCGTCGGTGCACCCGCGCGCGGCGCCTGTTGCTCGATCTGTGCCCGCGCCGCGGCACGCGCCTGCTCCCACTCGGCCTGGCCCAGCACGCCGTCGTGGTTGGCGTCGAAGCGCCGCAGCAGCGCCGGCTGGTCCTGCTTCCACTCCGCCAGCAGGCGCATGACCTCGACCGTCGGTTCGACGCCCTCCACGCCGCCCAGCGTGCGGAATTCGCCGATGACGCTGACCTGCTCGCGTTCATGGATGCGGTGTTCGGTGTAGCGATAGTCGCCGCCCTGCAGCCCGAAGAAGCGCTGTCCGCCACCGGGCGCCGCCGGCCAGGGAACCGAGCCGCGCCAGCTGTCGCGATCACCCGGCCGCACGTCGGCCCCGGTCGGGCCGACCAGGCAGGTGCCGGTGTCATCCTGCAGCCGGAACGGCGTGATGCTGACGCCGCGGTTGATCGTATGCCAGTGCGCGTTGCGCCCCTCGCCGACGCGCTGCTCGATGCGATAAAGCCACCAGGCGCAGGGCAGCTGCGTCAGCGGCGCGATCGTCGGCGCGCCCTCGCCCATGATCGCGGTGCCGCTGAGTTCCACGTACCCTTGCGCGGCGGAGCGGATACGCGACATCGGCGTGTCTTCAATGAGCCTTGCCAGGCGCCAGCTGCGGAATCCGAAGTAGAAGCACAGCGGCGCCGCGATCGCGAGCGCCGCCTGCCAGAAGCGCGGATCATCCATCGCGTCGCGGGCCCTGCGCGCCCGTTATTGCCTGAACAACGCGCCGACGTCGACGTCGGCCTTCTCGGGCGCGGCGAATTCCAGCAGCGGCTTGGCGGTGAAGCCGTAGCGGCGCGCGACCAGCACGTCGGGAAACTGGTCGATGCGCGTGTTGTTGATGTTCACCTGGTCGTTGTAGAGCTCGCGCCGGTCGGCGATCGCCTCCTCGAGCCCGCTGATGCGCGCCTGCAGCTGCTTGAATGATTCATCGGTCTTCAGCTGCGGGTAATTCTCGGCCACCGCGAACAGCCGGCCGATGTCGCCGCGCAGCTGCTGCTCGGCGGCACCGACCGCGGCGACGTTGCCGCCGGCGCTGGCCGCGAACACGGCCGTGCGGGCGCGCATGACCTTCTCGAGCGTCTCCTGCTCGTACTGCATGTACTGCTTGCAGGTCTCGATGAGCTTCGGCAACTCGTCGTGGCGCTGCTTGAGCAGCACGTCGATGTTGGCCCAGCACTGCTTCACGCTCTCGCGTATCGCGACCAGGCTGTTGTAGATGCCGATGAAATAGACGGCCAGCACGGCCAGCAGCGCGAGCAGGACTATCAGTACGATCATGTGCAATGCCCCTTCGGTTCCAATGAGAGGGTTCGGGATCCGCGCCGGTCAGTCCTGCGGCGGATGGAGCCGGGTCCACGCGGTCTCGTACAACCGCGCCGGGATGCCGGCCGCGGCGGCGCGCACTCTTCATCCGTGGCGCGGCCGGCGGCCGCGAGCAGCGACAGCGTCGCGAGCAGTTCGCCCGCCCGCAGCGCGCGCACCAGTGCATCGCCGGGCGGCTCGCCGCCGAGCGCGGCGACGATGCGCGGCGGGCTCTGCCACAGCGTCGCGATGCGCGCCGCCATGACGCCCGCGTAGCGGTCGATGACCTGCAGGAAGACGGCCGGCGCCGGCCTGAGCTCCGGCTGCGCTCGGTACTGGTCCTCGACGACGCGGTAGGTCACCAGCGGTCCGAGCGCCGACAGCAGCGCCAGCAGCTGCGCCGCCTGGCGATCGGCCGGGCACCACTGCCGCGCGCACACCTCGGCCGCGATGGAAGCCTGCGTGCAGCGTTCCCACAGCACCGCCGGGAAGCGGTTGTGCTCGGCCGCGCCGCCGCGAAACACCGGCTGCACGAGCGCGGTCGCGGCGAGGGACTGCAGGCCGTCGGTTCCGCAGACCACGACTGCGCGCTGGATGCTCTCGACCGGCTCGGCGCTCAGGCGGAAATACACGCTGTTGGCCAGCCGCAGGATGTTGCCGGTCAGCACCGGATCCTGCGAGATGATGCCGGCCAGTTTCAGCGGCGGCGCGTCCGGATCGTTGACCGCGGCCAGCAGCTGCGGCATCAGCATCGGGCGCCGCGGGAAGTACTTGTCCGACAGCGGATCGGCCGCGAGTGCCTTGCGCGCGGCCAGCATGACCGGCTCGTGTTCGGGTGGAATGGCGTAGTCGAAGCTCGCGGCGCTCAGCGCGCTGGCCCACAGCGCCGTCGACTGCGTGCCGAGTTCGGCGGCCAGCGCGTCCTCGCCGGCTGGCGCCGCGCCAGGCGATTCGGCGGCGGCTGCGCCGTTTCCCGCGGCCGCGTTGCGGGCGGGCGATGCGGACGATCCGGCCGCGACGCCCCGCCGGCTCCACCACAGCGCGGCGCCGATCGCCACGGCTGCGGCGATGGCGACCCATATCAACACGGAGGCGTCCACGCCGGTGCCCGCTGCGGATCCGGGCGGCGGGCTAACCGGAACGGAGCGATTTCAGCCGGCGGAAGCCGATCAGCTGCTGCCGCTGCTCGTCCCACAGCCGCAGCGTCGCGGAGCGGAAGCTGCTCCACAGCGTCAGCGTCGGGACGCGGTGCAGGTGCGGCGAGGCATCATGGCAGTGCTGCAGGTGATAGTTCGGGATCTGCGGGCTGAGATGATGGATGTGATGGAAGCCGATATTGCCCGAGAACCAGTGCAATACGGCCGGCAGCTTGTAGAACGAGCTGCCCTGGAGCGCCGCGGCGGTGTAATCCCAGTCCTCGTGCCGGCTCCAGTAGGCCTCGGGGAACTGGTGCTGCACGTAGAACAGCCATACGCCCGCGGCGCCGGCGATCAGCATCAGCGTCAGCTCGATCAGCGCCCAGGCCTTGAAGCCGATCAGCGCGCTCAGGCCCACCGCCATCAGCAGCAAGCCCAGGTTGGTGAGCCAGACCGAGAGGCGCTCGCGCTCGCCGGCCTCGCGGGACGGTATGCGCTCGAGCACGACGAACAGGATCGTCGGCGCGACGGCGAACAGCACGGCCGGGTTGCGCAGCAGGCGATAGGCAAACCGCTGCCAGCGCGGCGCGGCCAGGTATTCATCCACCGTCATCGTCCAGATGTCGCCCTTGCCGCGGCGACCCAGGTTGCCGGAAGTGCGGTGGTGGATCGCGTGCTCCCAGGTCCAGTGATGGTAGGGCGTGCAGGTCAGGAGCCCCGTGATCCAGCCGACGACGGCATTGGCGCGCTTCGATCGCAGGAACGAGCCGTGGCCGCAGTCGTGCATGAATATGAACAGGCGCACCCTCAGCCCGGCCGCCACCAGCGCCAGCGGCAGGATCAGCCAATACGAAACCGAAATGACCTTCGCCATCAGGAACCAAAGCAGCAGGTACGGGATCAAAGTGTTGACCAGCTGCCAGATCGCACGACGGTGGGAGGGCCGACGGAAACGCTCGATCACCGACTTGAGGTCGGCCGATAGCGCTCGCGGGCCGCGGGCGGGGGTTTTGGGCTCGGTATTCACTTGGAGGCCCGGGACTCTAGCATGCGGCCCCGGCGAATGCGCGCAAGCGCGTGCAGCCCCGCGGTGCAGGGCACGCAACGCGCGAAGCCAGGCTGTCGGTTTTTTGAGACGCATGGCGACCTGCATTTTGTGGAGTATTCGATTGTGCGTGACAGTCCGCTGACTTATTTTTGGCCACATCGCACCGGCTGACCCGCGCACACCCAGCGGAGGATCCATGTCACACATTCCCAACCTGCCCACATTGTGGCGTTCCGGCGTAGCCCTCGCGCTGCTGCCGCTGCTCAGCAGTTGCGGCGGCGACAGCTATTGCGGCGATTGCGGCAGCTACACGCCGGTCGAGTATTCATCCGCGGTCGTCGCCGCGGATTTCAACAACGACACCTTCACCGACATCCTGCAGCTCAGCGTCGTGCCGGACGGCTGGGGCGCCGCGCCGGCGACGATCAAGTCCTACCTGTCGACGGGAGCCGGCGCCTTCGCCGCGCCGACGCAGACGAACGACGGGGACAATCCGCTGTACGCCGCGAGTGCCGACCTGAATGGCGACGGCCTGCCCGACGTGGTGACGGCCAGCGTGCGCAACGGGGCGCTGGCGGTGTTCTTCAACAACAGCCTAACGCCGGGCACGCTCAATTCGCCGCTGGTGCTTTCATCGCCCGGCGCCTCGCAGGTCGCGATCGCCGACCTGAACGGCGACGGCCTGCCAGACCTGATTTCGGCGGACTACAACGTCTCGCTGTTCCTGCAGTCCTCGCCCGGAACCTTCGCCGCGCCGGTGTCGCTGTATCCGGGCGGTGCGAACTGGGTCGCGGCCGGCGACCTCAATGGCGATGGCATGCCTGATGTCGTGGTCACCGACGACACCGGCGTGCATGTGCTGTTCCACACCGGCGCCGCCGGCGCGACGACCTTCGCGGCGCCGGTCACGGTGTTCACCCAGACCGCGAACATGAACGTCGTCGGATGGAACCTGGTCGCGGTCGCCGACGTCAACGGCGACGGCCTGAACGACCTGGTCATCACCGATCCGGGCCCGACCGGCGGCACCGCACCGACCGTGAACGTGCTGCTGCAGGACGCGGCCAATCCCGGCCATTTCCTGGCGCCGGCCAGCTATCCGGTCGCGCAGCAGAGCCTGGCGCAATCGATCGTCGTGCGCGACCTCGATGGCGACGGACGCCCGGATATCGTCATCGGCGGCACCGAAGCGGTCAGCATCCTGCTGCAGGACCCGGCCAACCCCGGGCAATTCCTCGCGGCGACGAACATCCCGGCGCATTGCGCCAACGAGATCGCCGTGGCGGACGTCGACGGCGACGGCCGGCCCGATATCATCATCGCGGCCGGCCCGACGCACCCGGTCGTCAACGGCGTGGTCACCACGCATCCGGGCGTGCTGCTGCAGAGCGCCGTGACCGCCGGGACTTTCGCGGCGCCGGCCGACCTGCCCTAGGCGGCCTGGCGCGCCCGGGCCCACGCCGGGACTGCTTCGCGCCCGGAATGTGAACTGCTTGGCGGTGCCGGCGGTGTGCGGCGCGTCTCGCCGTCGCATTGACTTAATAATGTGACGCCGCTTTGATCCGGTGGCGGGGTGCGCCGCTAGGCTCCAAGGCCTATGCGTGTGCGCGCCAAAGTCACCATCCTGCTCGCGCTGCTGTTCGCCGGGCTGATCGCGGCCCAGTGGGTCATCCAGCAGCGCCAGATGCTGCCGCGCTTCGTCGAGCTGGAGCGCGACAGCGCCCGTACCGACATGCAGCGCGTCGTGCTCGCGGTCGAACGCGAGCAGATGGCGCTGACGGCGCAGGTGGCCGACTGGGGCAACTGGCACGAGCTGTGGAAATTCATGGCCGGCCAGAACCCGGGCTTCGTCCAGGCCAGCCTCACCGACATCTCCTTCCGCATCGCCAAGATCGATTACATGGCGGTGATGGCCAACGACGGTCGCTTCCTGTGGAACCATGGACCGTACGACGCCTCTGGCCACGCGCTGCCGCTGCGCCTCAACGGCGACGATCGGCTCGAGGACGCCTGGCAGCGCGCGCTCGAGAGCGGCCAATCCGTGAGCGGCCTGATCGCGACGGACCGCGGCGTGCTGGTCGCATCGGGTGCGCCGATCCTCGACGGCTTCGGCCACGGACCCTCGCGCGGGCTCGTCATCATGGGCCGGCTGCTGAACCAGGCCGAGCTGCTGCGGCTCGGCAACCAGGCGCAGGTCGTGCTCGACATGCGTCCCTGGGGCGCGGACCGCGCCGCGGATGCACTGCTGGTCCGCCCGGCCACCAAGGGTGAGTTGCTCAAGGAATCGGCTGCCGACACGCGCATCGAACGCGTGTTCACGAATCTGTCGGGCACGCCCCTGCTGACGCTCGGCATCAACGTGCCGCGCACGATCTCGCATCGCGGCGCGGAGGCCGTGCAGTACTCGACGCGGCTGCTCGGCGTCGCGGCGATCATCGCGCTGGCCGCGCTGCTGGTGCTGCTCGGCCGCATCGTGCTTGGCCCCCTGGCGCGAGTCACCGACCACGCGCAGCGCATCGCCGCGGCCGACGACCTGTCGGCGCGCCTCGGCTACGACCGGCGCGATGAACTCGGCACGCTGGCGCGCGCCTTCGACGACATGGTCGAGCGGCTGGCCCGCTCGCGGCGGGAACTGATCGATCGTTCGTTCGAATCGGGCGCGGCAGAGAACGCCAGCGGCATCCTGCACAACCTCGGCAATGCCATGACGCCGCTGTCGGTCAACATCTCCAGCCTGCAGCAGAAGCTGGCCGCCGTGCCGGCCGAAGAACTGCGCCAGGCCCTCGAGGAACTGCGCAGCGGCACGCCCGACCCGGCGCGGCGCCAGGACCTGGAGCAGTTCGTGCAGCTCGCCGCCGGCGAAATGGTGCACGCCGTGCAGCAGGGCAGCGAGCGGCTGCGCAGCATCATCGACCAGACCGACGTCATGCAGGCGGTGCTCGCCGAGCAGCGCCGCCACCAGCGCAGCGGGCCCGTGCGCCAGGCAATGACGCCCGCCGAGCTGATCGCGCGCGGCCTGCAGCAGATCGCCCCCGTGCATCGCGACCGGTTGGCCGTCGAGTTGTCGCCGGCCCTGGCCGGCATCGGCGCGCTGTCGCTCCCGAGCACGACGCTGGGCATGGTGGTGCAGAACCTGGCGCAGAACGCGGCGGAGTCCGCCGCACAGGCCGGCATCGGACGCACGCGGCTGCGCTTCGATGCCGCGCTCGCGCAGGCGCCTGATGGGCGGCCCGCGCTGCGCCTGGTGGTCAGCGACGATGCCGCGGGCATCGCGCCGGAGCAGCTGCCCAAGCTGTTCCAGAAGGGTTATTCGACCAAGTCACGATCGACGAACTCGGGACTGGGCCTGCATTGGTGCGCCAACACGCTGCATGCGCTCGGCGGCTCCATTGCCGTGCACAGCGACGGCGCCGGGTGCGGTGCGCGATTTGAAATCCTGATTCCCCTGCCGGCAGACGGTGCGCAGACGGAGGAGCGAGCGGCATGAACCTCAAGCCAGGTGTGGAAGGCCCGTTGCGGGTGCTGGTGGCCGACGACGAGGCGGCGATCCGCGAAGCCTACCGGCAGGTGTTCGGCGAAGCGGACCTGCGCGCCGACCTGGATGCGATCCAGGACCTGCGCGCGCGGTTGTTCAACAAGACCAAGGCCGCCGGCGGCGCACAGCGACGCACGTTCGAGGCGATGATCTGCAGCAGCGCGGCCGAGGTGGTCGCCGCCGTCGGCGAGGCCGTTGCCGCCGGCAATCCCTATCCGGTGGTGTTCCTCGACATGCGCATGCCGCCGGGCGAGGACGGCGCCTGGGCCGCCTCGCGCATCCGCGAGCTCGATCCGGACGCCGAGATCGTCATCTGCACGGCGTATTCCGACGTGGACCCGGCCAACATCGGCGGCCACGTGCCGCCGCAGGACAAGATCTCGTTCCTGCAGAAGCCGTTCCATCCGCACGAGGTGCGGCAGATGGCGGTGGCCCTGTACAGCAAATGGCGCGCCGAACGGCACATCGCGCGCCTCGCCTATTTCGATTCGCTGACCGGCCTGCCCAACCGCGAGCATTCGATGTCGCGGCTGGACAACGTGCTGCAGCGTGGCGCGGCCGAGGGCAAGACCACCGCGCTGCTGTACATCGACCTCGACAACTTCAAGCGCATCAATGACACGCTCGGCCACAGCGCCGGCGACGAATTGCTGAAGCAGTGCTCGGCGCGCCTGCGCGAAGCGCTCGAGGGCCTGGCGAGCGGCGATGCGCAGCGCGTGGGCGCCGGCGACCTGGGGCGCCTCGGCGGCGACGAGTTCGTCGCAATCCTGCCTGAGATCAGCACGCGCGACACCGCCTCGGCCGCGGCCGACGCGGTCATCATCGCGCTCCAGCATCCGGTGCGGCTCGGCCACCACGAGATCGTCGTGACGCCCAGCGTCGGCATCGCGATCAGCCCGGACGACGGCACCGACGCGGCGACGCTGCTGCACAATTCCGACCTGGCGATGTATTTCTCGAAGCGCCGCGGCCATGGCGCCTGGGCGTTCTACGACGCGACGATGAGCGATGGCGCGCTGCGCCGCCTGACGCTCGAGGGCAAGCTGCGCGGCGCGCTCGAACGCCAGGAGTTCAGCCTGCACTACCAGCCGCAGTTCGAGCTCGCCTCCGGTGCGTTGTCGGGCCTCGAGGCGCTGCTGCGCTGGACGCATCCCGAGCTGGGCGCGGTGCCGGTGCTCGAATTCATCGAGATCGCCGAGGACACCGGCCTGATCGTGCCGATCGGCGAATGGGTGCTGCGCAGCGCCTGCGCCCAGGCGCGACAGTGGCGCGACCAGGGGCTGCCGTTCGGCCACATCTCCGTGAACGTCTCGGGCACGCAGTTCCTGCAGCGCGATTTCCCGGAGCTGGTGGCGCGGGTGCTCAAGGAAACCGACCTCGAACCGAAATGGATCGAGCTCGAGATCACCGAAACGGTCGTCATGCGCGATGAAGCCTGGGCCGAGAAGGCGCTGGCGAGCCTGCGTGCGGTCGGCGTGTCGCTCGCGATCGACGATTTCGGCATCGGCTACTCGAGCCTCGGGCGGCTGCGTCACCTGGCCGTCGACCGGCTCAAGGTCGACCGCTCCTTCGTCAGCAACCTCGAATCCGAGGTGCGCGACCGTTCGATCGCCAGCGCGATCATCAAGATGTCGCGCACGCTCGGCATCGGCGTGGTCGCCGAGGGCGTGGAGACCTTCAACCAGATGCTCTACCTGCAGGAGCAGGAGTGCGAGTCGGCGCAGGGCTACCTGTTCAGCCGCCCGTTGCCGACCGCCGATGCCGAAGTGCTGCTGCGGCGCGTCGCTGCCAACGTCGACCTCAGCCGCACGGAGAAACTCCGTCGCCTCGCGGTCGAGACGCCGGCCGAGGCTACCAAAGGCTGACGCGCTTCTCCGGCGGCAGGTACATCTTGTCGCCGGGCTTGACGCCGAAGGCCTCGTAGAAGGCCGGCTGGTTCATCAGCGGCAGTTGGCCACGCAGCGGCTCCGGCGAATGCGGATCGGTCTTCAGCTCGAGGATCGCCTCGTTGGTGCGGATCTTCTGCATCCAGATGTGCGAGTAGCCCATGTAGAAGCGCTGGTCGCCGGTCAGGCCGTCGAGTACCGGTGCCGGCTTGCCGCCCAGCGAGATCTGGTAGGCCTTGTAGGCGATGGCCAGGCCGGAATTGTCGGCGATGTTTTCGCCCAGCGTGAGCTCGCCGTTGACGTGGAAGCCCGGCACCGGCTCACGCGCCGAGTACTGGGCCACGAGCGCCTTGGTCTTTTCCCTGAAGCGCTTGTAGTCGTCCTTGGTGAACCAGCCGGGCGTGCCCAGCAGGTTGCCGTTGCCGTCGTACTGGCTGCCTCGGTCGTCCAAGCCGTGGCTGATCTCGTGGCCGATCACGGCGCCGATGCCGCCGTAGTTGACGGCGTCGTCGGCGGCCGGATTGAACATCGGCGGCTGCAGCACCGCGGCCGGGAACACCACCTCGTTCATCTCCGGGTTGTAGTAGGCGTTGACCGTCTGCGGCGTCATGAACCACTCGGTGCGGTCGATCGGCTGCCCGAGCTTCTTCAGGTTGCGGTCGTACTCGAACTCGTTCGCGCGCATGACGTTGCCCATCAGGTCATCGTGCGCGGTCTGCAGCGCACTGTAGTCGCGCCACTTGGACGGATAGCCGATCTTGGGCGTGAACCTGGCGAGCTTTTCCTGCGCTTTCTGCTTTGTTTCGGCGCTCATCCAGTCGAGCTTGTCGATGTCGGCGCGGTACGCGGCCAGCAGGTTCTTGACCAGCTGGTCCATGCGTGCCTTCGATTGCGGCGGGAAATACCGCGCCACGTAGATCTTGCCGAGCGCCTCGCCCATCTCGTTCTCGACCAGCGAGACACCGCGCTTCCAGCGCGGCCGGATCTGCGGCACGTCGCTCAGTGCCGTGCCGTAGAAGGCGAAGTTCTCGTCGACGTAGGCCTTCGGCAGGTACGGCGCCATGCCGCTCAGCAGGTGCCAGCGGAAATAGGTCTTCCATACCGGAAGCGGTGTACTGGCCAGCACCGCCGAGAGACCGGTGAAGTAGCTGGGCTGCTTGATCACCAGGTAGTCGGTGGCACCCGCCACGCCGGCTGCGGACAGGTACGCTGGCCAGTCGATCCCAGGCGCGAGCTTCGGCAGCTTGTCGAGTTCGACCTTGTTGTAGGTCTTCACCGGGTCGCGATTGGCCACCTTGGTCCACTGGAGCTTCGCCAGCGCGGTTTCGAGCGCCAGGATCTGCCTCGCTTCGCCGGCGGCGTCCTTGTCGCCGGCAAGCTGCAGCATCTTCCGAACGTGCTGCAGGTACTGGTCGCGCGCCTGCTTCAGCTTCGGGTCGTTCTGCAGGTAATAGTCGCGGTCGGGCAGCCCCAGGCCGTCCTGGTGCAGCTCGAACACGTATCGGGTCGCGTCCTTGGCATCCTGGTGGACGTACTCGCTGAACGGCGCGGCCACGCCGATGCGGTTGAAATGGGCGATCTGCCCCGCGATCTGCTGCTTGTCCTTGAGCGCATCGATTGCCGCGAATTCCTTCGCCAGCGGCGCCAGCCCCAGCTTCTCGACCGCGGCCTCGTCCATGAAGCTCGTGTACAGGTCGGCCAGCTTCTGTTGCTCCGGTTCGGCCGGGTCGGCGTGCTTCTGCAAACCCTCGATGATGTCGCGCGAGTGCTGCTGGGCGTCATCGATCAGCTTGTCCCAGGGATCGTAGCTGACCTTGTCGGGCGGAATCTGGAAGGTGGCCAGCCATTTGCCGTTGACGTGCTGGTAGAAGTCATCCTGCGGCCGCACGCTGTCGTCGATGTACTGCAGTTCGATGCCGGAGCCGAGCGGCGCCGGCTGCGCAGCGGCCGTCGGGGCCGGGCCCGCCGCCTGCTTCGGGCTGCAGGCCGCGCACGCGGCCAGGACAACGACCGGGATGATCAGCTTCTTCATGAAATCCCCCAAATATTAATAATCGGGAACCGTGGGGGCATTGTCGCACAATCAGGCCGGCGGGATCAGCACGCGCTCGCGGCGCGGCGCGGCCGCCGGGCCGCCGAGCTCGCGTGCCGCGCGGTGCCCCGAATACACGGCGTTGGCGATCAGGCCCGGCGCCTGGCAATCGCCGATGCGCACGATCGAGGGGCCCTCCGGCAGGGCGTCTGCGCCGTCACCTTCGCCGACCAGTTCGCGGTACAGCGCTTCGTCGGGCTCGCGCGCCGTCACCAGCACGAGCGCCGAGGCGCCACGGCGCCGCACCCGGCCGGTGAACACGCAGGCCAGCGATGCTTCGGCCCCGTCGAATCCGTCCAGCGTGGTATTGACCTCGATCTCGACGCCGGCCTCGATCAGCGCGCGTTGGGTACGCTCCTGCTCCTGGGTGTACAGGCTCCAAGCCCCGGCCCGGCCCTCCGTCGTCACGTAGCGCACGCGCGCGCCGGCCGCCGCCAGCTTCAGTGACAGCACCGGACCCATGTAGTAGTGGTCGTCGTCGAAGACCAGCACCTCGCCCTGCGGCAACCGGCCGTCGAGGATGTCATCGGGTGTATAGACCGATGCGGCCGCCAGGTTCGGCAGAGCGCGCGCATGCCAGCGCCCGATGCCATCGCGCCGCCAGCGCGCGCCGGTCGCGAGCAGCACGTGACCCGCGCCGAAGTCACGCACGTCGCTCGCCTGCACGCGGTTGCCGAGGTACAGCGTGACGTTCGGCATGCGGCTGATCTGGCCGAGGCGGTAGTCGCGCACGCGCGACCATTCCGCCAGCCCCGGCAGGCGGCTCTCGCGGCTGACGCGCCCGCCGGCCTCGTCCGCCGCATCGGCGAGCGCGACCGTGTAACCACGCTTGCCGAGCACATGCGCGGCCTCGAGTCCCGCCGGGCCCGCGCCGACGATCAGCACCGAGCCGCCGCCACCTGCCGGCACTTTCTCCGGATGCCAGCCGGAACGCCATTCCTCCCCCATCGTCGGATTCTGCGTGCAGCGCAGGGCCGAGCCGCGGAAGTTGTTCGAATAGCAGATGTTGCAGCCGATGCATTCGCGGATGTCATCGAGCCGCCCCTCGCGGATCTTCGTCGGCAGGAACGGGTCGGCGATCGACGGGCGCGCCGCGCCGATGAAATCGAGCACGCCGCGCCTGAGCTGCCCGAGCATTGCATCGGGCGAAGTGAAGCGACCGACGCACACCACCGGCTTGCCGGTCACCTGCCGCACATAGGCGACGCGATCCTCGAGCGCGCCCTGGCGCACGAAGCGCGAGGAACCCATTTCCTCGTCGTAGTCGGCCAGCACCACGTCCCACAGGTCCGGCAGGTGGCCGAGCGCGGCGACGACCTCGTGCGCCTCGGCCTCGCTCAGGTGCTCATCGCCATGGCCGTTGGCCGCGAACCGCGTGGCGACCGCGCAGCGATCGCCGACGGCGGTGCGCGTCTCGTCGAGCAGTTCGCGCATCAGCCGCATGCGATTGCCGAGCGAGCCGCCGTATTCATCGCTCCGTTCGTTGTAGCTGCGCGAGAGGAATTCCGACACCAGGTAGCCGTGGCTCGGATACACGTAGATGATGTCGAAGCCCGCGCGCTTCGCGCGCAGCGCCGCCTCGAGGTGCCAGCGGCGGAACGCGCGGATATCCCGCCGGTCCATGCGCTGCGACTGGATCGGATCGGTGCGCGACAGCGCCGAGCGCACGCCGTACGTCGGTGCGCGCGTCGCCAGGTTCGCGACGTAACTGCCGCCATGCCACAGCTCGATGCCCGCCAGCGCGCCGTGCGCGTGCAGCGCATCGGCCATCGCCGCGAGGTTGCCGATGTCGCCGTCATCCCAGATCGAAGCGAAAGGATACGGGTGGTCGTCCGAACTCGGATGGATCGAGCAATACTCCGTGCACACCACGCCCCAGCCGCCCTCGGCCTTCATCGCGCGCATGCCGACCAGCGTCTGTGGCAGCGCGTGGCCCATGCCGGTGCAATGCGGCACCTGATAGAATCGGTTCGGCGCCGTGACCGGCCCGATCTTCACGCTGTCGAACAAGGCAGCGTAGCGCGAGGTCTCTGGCATGGTGGGGTCCGTAGTTTCCACGAGTGGTGCGGCCGCGAGGCGGCGGCGTATTCTGACACGGAGGTTCCATGAGCGCCGAATCCCTCCGCCCCCGCCGGCGCCAGCCGCGTCCCGAAGCCCCGCGCCCGGAAGATCCGGGCCTGCACCAGGGCTTGACCGCACCCTATGATCCACTGGCGCCCGGCGTGGCGCGGCGACTGGTCGATGCCGCGCTGACGCTGCTCGCCGAGGTCGGCGTCGCATTCGACGCCGACACCGAAGCGCCCGCGCTGTTCAAGGCCGGCGGATGCGACGTGGCGGCCGATGGCGTGGTGCGCATTCCGCGCGCCGTCGCGGAGGCGACGCTCGCTACGGTCGCAAAGCAGGCGCGGCTGTGGAATCGCGATGGCACGCACAGCATCGTGCTCGATTGCCAGCACAGCTGGTTCTTCCCCGGGATGACCTGCATCAAGGTCTACGACCTCGACACCGGCGAGCGCCGCGAGAGCACCGGCGCCGACCTGGCGACGATCACGCGCGTCGCCGACGCGCTGCCGAACATCGACGGCGTGTGCGTGGCCTGCAAGGACATCCCGCACTCCGACATCCATGGCGAGATCGGCGAGTTCGCCATTCTCGCCAACCACACCACGAAGCCGCTCGAGTTCCTGTGCGAGCACGCGGCCTCGTTCGGCGTGGCCATCGACATGGCGGCGGCGATCCGCGGCGGGCGCGAACAGCTGGCCGAAAAGCCCTACTTCCTGCAGATCATCACGCCATTGCCGCTCAACTACGCGCGCACGCACATCGAGCAGGTGCTGCTGGCGGCGCGTTGCGGCGTGCCGGCGAGCGTCGGCACGTTGCCGATCGGTGGCGCCTCGTCGCCGATCACCGTGGCCGGCTGCATCGCGCAGAGCCTCGCCACCGACTTCGCCGGCATGACGCTGGCGCAGCTCGCGCGCCGCGGCTGCTTCGTCATCGGCAGCTCGGATGTCAGCTTCATGGAGCCGGCGACCGGCAGCATCGGCAATTTCGTGCAGGCCTCGCTCGCCGACGCGCTGATGTGCCAGGTGCGCCGCGAGCTTGGGCTCCCCTCGTTCACCGGCATCGGCGGGCAATCGGTCGCGCGCCGTTTCAACCAGGACGCGGTGTGGGAGATCTCCTCGAACATGATGCAGACCTTCTACAGCCGACCCGCGACCTGCGATTACCTGGGTTCGCTCGATGAGGGCATCACCTACTCGCTCCACTCGCTGCTGCTGTGCGACGACCTCGCCGGGCTGCTGCGCAGCATGTGGCAGGGCGTGCGCGTCGATGACGACACGCTGGC
>DATKLZ010000059.1:0-10819 GCA_035542135.1 Steroidobacteraceae bacterium
ACGGTCGCGGAGAAGACGGCGATCCGCGATGCGCTGCGGCGCGAGGTGTGGCCGGCGATCGAGCAGGGGCGCGTGCGCGTGCACGTGCACGCCACGTTCCCGCTGGCGCAGGCCGCCGAGGCGCACCGCCTCATGGAGAGCAGCCGCCACATCGGCAAGATCTTGCTGCGCGTGCGCTAGTTCGCGTCGAGCCAGTCGATGTTGGCGCTGCGGTTGACGGTGCCGGTGTGGAACAGCACCACGCGGTTCGGCCCGACGATGTACATCACGAACAGCGCCTGGCCGATGCCGGTGAGGCTCGCCGTGCCGATGCCGCGGCCCGTGGCCGTGTCGAGCGCGTAATAGCTCGTGCCGGCGGTCGACGAGATGACGCCGTTGGCGATGCTGGCCGAGGGCATCAGGATCATCGGCGCCACGTCTTCCGGATACTGCGTGCCGCTGACGAAGAAGCCGGGCACGGTCGAGGTGAACGGGCCGGCGGCCTGCGCTTCGAGCAGGCCGGAGTTGCCCACCGAGCTGCCCTTCTCGACCACGAACCCGCTGCCGGGCCCGGTCAGGTAGGCGACGAACTGCCGCGCGCTCGTGCCGCTGCCGAACCCGAAGGTGGTGCGCCCTTCGGCCGGATCGACGGCGTAGGTGGCGTTCAGCGCGCCGGTGGTCTCATCGAACACCGCGGTGGCGAGGCTCGCCACGTCGATGTGCACGACGACCGTGCCGTTGGTCGTGTTCGCGCCCGACAGGCGCGCGAGCGTCATCACCGAACGCGGCGGGGCGAGACCGGTCTGCCCGCCCCACAGGCTGAGGATCGAGGGATTCGCGAGCGAAGTGTTGTCGAACGTGCCGGACTGGCGCGTCATGTAGCCGGACATGCGCGGCGCGGTATCGGTCGTGACCAGCAGCAGGCGGTTCGCGTTGACCACGTAATAGGCGAGGTGGAAGGTCTGGTTGCCGCCGCTCGCGATGGCGGTGAGCGTCAGCGTGCCGCGGCCGTGCGCATCGGGCGCGCCGAGCACGCCGGCCACCGGCGCGTCGGCGAGCGGCTTGCTGCCGTTCGAGTCCACGTGCCCGGTCACGGTGCCGCCGGCATCGATCTGCAGCGCGCCGACCAGCCCCAGGCGCGTGCCCGTGCTCTCGATGCCGAGCGTGCCGAAGGCGTAGTTGCCGGCCAGCGCCGTGAGCTGGAACGCGGTCGGATCCTGCTTCTCGAAGAAGGCCGAGCCCGATCGGAAATCGCTCCCGTCGGAGAGCTGGATGCGGCCGCGCGCGAGCGAGGTGGTCACGGCATAGGAGTAGATCGGCGAATAGGCCGCGCCCGTCAGCGTCAGGAGCCCGTTGTTGCTGGTGCGCGTGGTGCACGTGCCGGTCAGCGCTTCGGACGCGTTCGTCGTGGCGCTGGTGTAATCGTGGTAGCCGGTGATCGTGCCGGTCGAGCTGACGTTCAGGCTCGCGGCGCTGACGGTCATCACGTTGCTGTCGAACCCGGTGTAGACCATCGCGTACTGCCCGTTGAGCAGGCAGGACTCGGCCGGGTTCACCAGCACGGTCACATCGATCGTGGTCGTGTTCGCCGGCGTGTTGCTGTCGGTCACCTTGACCTGGAAGGTGTACGTGCCGGCCGCGGTGGGCGTGCCGCTGAACGAGGTGACCGAGGTCGTCGAGGTCGTGCTCAGCGTGATGCCGGGCGGCAGCGTGCCGGTGCCCTGGGCCCAGGTGAACGGGGCGAGGCCGCCCGAGACGACCAGGCCCGCGCCGTAGGGGGTGCCGACATTGGCCGGGAACAGCGTCGGCGGGACGAGCACCGGCGTGCCCAGCACGACCAGCGTCACCGTGGAGGTCTGGGTCGAGTCGTAGACCGAGGTGGCCGTGACTGTCGGCGTGGTCGTGCCGACCACGCCGGAGGCCGGGGCCGTGTAGACGACCGTGGTCTTCGTGATGCTCGAGAGCGTGCCCGGGCCGTTCAACACCCAGGTGACGCCCTGGCTGTTCGGATCATTGCCGACGGTGGCGGTCAGCGTCAGGTTCGCGCCGACCTGCAGCTGCGTGGTCAGGGTGGAGCTCTGCAGCGTGACGCCGCTCGAGGTGCCGACGGCCGGCGTGCCTACCGCGCGCGAGCTGCCGCTGCAGGCGGCAGTGAGCGCGAGCAGGGCGGCGGCCAGGGCGGCCAGGCCAAAGCGCCCGGCGGGCGCGCGTACGATGAGGCTCAAATCGACTCTCCTGGAAAACCGATGGGCAGGCTAAGGGGCCCTGGCCAAGCCGCCTAGCATAGCGGCACTCGCGGCCCGGCGCCGCCAGAACGCCAGCGCGGCCCCGCCGGCGAGCAGCAGCAGGCCGGGCAGGTCCATCGCGCCCTTGCCGCCGCCGGCGCTCAGGGCCACGGAATTGATGGTCTGCGTGACCGAATCCTGCCGCCCGGCGCTGTCGGTGACCGTCAGCGTCACGGTGATCGGGCGCAGCGCCGGGAACACGAGCCTCGCGACCGCGCTGGTGGCGTTTTCGATCGACACGATCGGATCGGAGCTCCACTGGTAGCTGACGATCGTGTAGTTGCCGGCCGCCGAGCTGGCGCTGCCGTCGAGCGTGACGCTCTCGCCGACCGAGGCCTTCGTGGTCGACGGCGTGAAGCTGGCCTCCGGGTAGAGCGAACGCGCGAGCGCCGCGGCGGCGTTGAGCATGCCGGCCCCGCAGGTGGCCGTGGTGCAGGTGCACTCATCGGTCTGCACGTCGGTATAGGCGCCGTTGGAATCGGTGGTCAGCGCGGCCACGTGGCAGGTGCCGCCGGCCGGGGGCGTGGCGGGCACCGGAAACGGCGTGGCCGAGGCCTGGAGCCGCGCGATGAGCTGCGTGGACGTGAGGTTCGGGTTGGCCTGGATCATCATCGCGGCCACGCCCGAGACGATCGGGGCGGCGAAGCTGGTGCCGATGGTGCCTTCGTTGAGGATGTTGCCGGTGTAGCCCGGCGCCATCACGGCGTAGGTGTAGAAGGGGTTGCCCGGCGTTGTCGAGCCGTCATTGCTGGTGGTTTCGATCGAATACAGGCAGGGCAGCGTCCAGGGGTGGTAGACGTCCAGGTTGACGCAGTTGCCGGCCGGGGCGGCGATCGTGATGGCCGCGGCGGTCGTGCTCACGTTGCTGTAGCCCACCTTGGTGCCGGTATGGCGGATGCCGGCCACGGAGAGCACCCCGGCGCAGTTGGCCGGCGCCAGCATCGGGCCGCCGTCGTTCCCGGCCGCCGCGACGATCAGGTGCGAGTCCTGCAGGATGGCGTTGACCGCATCCTGCTCGGTCTGCGTGCACTCGCCCGTGCCGCCGAGGCTCAGGTTCAGGATCTGCGCCGGGTAGGGGTTGACCGGCACGAGGTCGGTGGCGGTGGTGGTGAGCCCGGCGGCCCAGTACATGCCGGCGACGATATCCGACATGTACCCCTGGCACTTGCCCAGCACCCGCACGGGCAGCAGGTAGGCGCCGGGGGCGACGCCGGCCACGCCGATGCCGTTGTTGGTCAGCGCGCCGGCAATGCCCGCCACGCGGGTGCCGTGCCAGGTGCTGGGGGAGGCCTGGTCCTTGTTGGGGCCGAGCCCCTCGCCCGGGCACAGGCCCCCGGGGGCGACGTCGGCCGCGGTGAGCCAGTCGCCCGGGTCGGTGGCGTCGGCGTCCCAGCCGTCGCCGTCGTTGGCGATGACGTAGGTGTTGCCGGTGGCCGCGAGGGTGCAGTTCACCCCCGAGTCGTTGCAGACGAAATCACGCCCGGGCAGCAGCTTGCCGCCATTGCCATAGAGCCCGAGGTCGGGGTGGGTGTAATCGACCCCGGTATCGAGGATGGCGATGATGTAGGGCGAGCCGGTGGCGGTATCCCACGCGGTGGTCGCCCCGATCGCCGCCGGGACGGTGGGCGTCGGGTCGTTCAGGTACCACTGGCCTTCCCAGGTGCCGTTGGCATCGCTCCCGCCCACGAAGCGCGGGTCGTTCGGCATGCCGAGCGCGTAGCGGATGCGGTCGGGCTCGGCGTACTGCACGGTGAGGTCGGAGCCGAGCCGGGCCACCACGCGCTTGAGCGCCGCGCCGGCGAGCGGGGCATCGAGCTTGACCACGTCGAGCCGGTCGCGGATCTGGCGCACCGCCCTGAGGCTCACGCCGGTCGATTGGCTCAGGCGCGCGGTGCGGTCGGTGGGGTTCGTGATCTGCGAGGCGGTGACGCCCGAGTCGCGGTAGCGGACGATGATGCGGTCGGTGGGGGCCTCGCCGGCGCGGTATTGCCGCCACGGCGCGTCCGCCGCCGACAGGGGGCCGGTGGCCAGGGCATACAGCGCCCCGGCCAGGAGCACCCCAAGCAGAGCGCGGTTCGACATCAATTGACCCTTCGCGGACCCCAATTTAAGAGCGCACGTTAGCCTGTAAGTTCCGCGGGCGGCAAGCGGGCGCGGGGTGGCGCCGGCCGATCCATTTACGGACGAGCCCGGCGCATAGGCGCACTTGCCTCGGTGCGCAAGCGCCGATATCGCCCCATTCACGCGCCGATGTCGGCATGACGGCCGCGCCGCGCGGGCGTGCAATGCGCGCCCATCCCATCCATCCACACCACAGCGAGGTGCAGCATGACTCGTCAGCATCCGATGCGCGGCCAGGGCATGACCGAGTACATCATCATCGTGGCGCTGATCGCCGTCGCGGCCATCGGCGTGTACACCGCTTTCGGCAAGACCGTGCGCGGCCAGATCGCCGTGACCGCGCAGGCGCTGGCCGGCAAGAGCGCGGGCACGGCGCGCACCGTGACCAACACCGCGGCCACCGAAGCGCAGACCCAGGCGCAGCGCGACCTGAAGCTCGACAACTATGACCAGGCGCAGTGAGCCGCCGCGGCGCGAGCGCGGCCAGGCGCTTGCGCTGCTGCTGATGCTGCTGGCGGCGCTGCTCGGGAGCCTGCTGTTCGTGTTCAACTCCGGGCAGATCGTCGCTGCAAAGCTGCGACTCGTGGGTGCGGCCGACGCGGCCGCCTACAGCGGCGCGCAGGCCGAGGCGCGCTCGCTGAATTTCCAGTCGTACATGAATCGCGCCATGGTCGCGAACGAGGTGGCGATCGCGCAGTTCGTGTCGCTCCGCTCGTGGTCGGGCTACGTGCGCCAGGCGCTGCAGGAAGCGGCCACCGTGGGCACGCTGGTGCCCCCGGTCGGCAGCGCGCTGCGCGGCGTCGCCCAAGGCTGGGGCGAGATCGATCGCGGCCTGCAGCGCACGCTGCCCGCGCTGGAATCGGCCGCCAGCCGCTGGAATGTCGATGCGCTCTCGAGCGCGCAATCCGTGTCGAACGCGCAGACCGCCGCGCTGGTCAACGCCCTGGCGCACGATGTCGCGCTCGCCAACGCGCCGGCGCCGGGCGCGCTCGAGCTGGGCGGCGAGTTCGCCGCCGCGAATGCACTGCGCTGGGCCCAGTACACCGAGGGCCACGCCCGGCAGGGCGAGCAGCGCGCACGGTTGCGCGATGTGGTCATGGATTCGCGCGACCGCTTCACGCGCGAGCGCGGCTGGACGCTCGGGCTGCCGCCGCTCCTGGCGCTGCGCAAGCGCGGCGGCACCGACCTGATCGGCTACGACGCCTGGCGCGGCATGGATACCCTGTCGCTGCGCGTGTCGGTGCTGTTCGGCCATCATGAGACCCCGTTGGCGTGGAATGCCGCCGAGAACCGCCAGCGCCCGGACTACGCGCGCGGCGAACACGGCGGCAGCTACCGCGACAATCCGCGTGCTTCCTCGTACGCGGAGGGCGGCCTGGTGGCGCGCAGCGGCTACGCAGGGCTCCCGGCTTACCGCGACGTGCGCACGGGCCGGAGCGGCGCGCCGGCGCCGCTGCGCTTCGATGTCGAGGTGCGCCAGCGCGGCGGCACGATCGACACCAGCGACGTGGTGCTGGACGGCGCTGCCACCGTGGTCCCGGGCGAAGATCCCAAGCCCGTCGAGCCCGCGTATCACTCGGGTGCGATGTACGCGTTGTCGGCCGCGCAGGTCATGTTCCGGCGACCCATCGGGCGCGCTGATCGCCGGCCGGAGCTCGCAAGCCTGTTCAATCCCTACTGGCAGGCGCGGCTGGCGCCGGTGACGCGCACGCAGCGGCTCCTTGCGGCGGCGGCACGCGGCGGCGATGCCGATCCGTTCCCGGTGCTGCCATGAGCTGCCGCGGGCAGGCGATGGCGGAGTTCGCGATCGCCGCTGGCGTGCTGGCCATGCTGCTGCTGTGCCTGCCGGTGCTGTGCCGCTGGCATGAACTGCAGGCCGCCAGCATCGAGGCGGCGCGCCGCACGGCCTTCGAGCGCTCGTGGCGCGCCGCCAGTGGCGGCGGCGTCGATGTGGCGCCGATCCGCTCGGCCTTGTTCCCCGATGTGGACGACGCCGCCCAGGTCAGCGCCGATCGCGTGCAGGTGGCGCTGGATGCAGATTCCGAGCCCGGCCTTGCCGGTCGGGCCGAGCGCGCGTTGCTCCAGCCGTTTCGGGTGATGCGCCTGCTCGATGGTGGCTTCGACGTGCGCGCGCCGCAGCTCGACACGACGCAAGTGACCGTCGGACTGACGAGGCCTGCGCAGCTGCCCGATCCGCTGGCGCAGGTGCCGATCGAATTCCGCGAACACTACGCGCTGGTCGCCGGCGACTGGGCGAGTTCAGGGCCCGCGCAGGTCGCCGACCGTGCCGGCGGGCTGGTGATCTCGCGGGCGGCGCCGCCGGTGCGCACGATCGTGCAATGGAGCGCGCGGATGCTGTCGGTGTTCGAGCCGGCGTTGCGCCAGCTGTGCCTGGGCCAGGTCGATCCCGAACGCGTGCCGGCCGACCGCCTGGCAGCAGGCGTCGATCGCGATGGCGGCGCGCCGACGCATTGGGTGCCGTCGTGTTGAGGGTGCGGTGGCTGCGCGGCGTGTTGATGGCGTCGGCAGTGGGCGCCGCCACGCCGTTTGCGCGCGGCGACGCGGGCAGCCCGCAGCTGCCGCCCGGCCTGTTCGTGGCCGGCGAAGACCAGCGGCTGCGCATCAACGGCATCGATGTGCACGGGCGCGCACTCAACTCGGAACTGGGCCCCGAGGAGGCTTGCGCATCGCTGGAGCGCGCCTGGCGCACCGATGCCGGCCGCGCGCCGCCCGCTCGATGCGAACGCGCGGGCCGCTGGGTGCTGATCGCGCATCGCGCCGGCCGCGCGATGCAGGCCGCGCAGTTCGAAGCCAAAGGCCGCGGCAGCTCGGGATTCATCTCCGAGCTCGATCCGCAGGCGCTGCCGGCGGCGCGAGTGTTGCCGCTGTTGCCGCTGCCTGTCGGCGCGCGCGTGCTGAACGTCGTGCAGTCGATCGAAGCGGGCGATGCGGTCACCGGGTTCACGCTGCGCTGCCCAGGGCCGCCGGCACTCGCGTTGCAGCGGCTGCAGGCGGCTGCGCGGGCGCGCGGCTGGACGGTCGCCGGCTCGAACCGCGGGGCCGTGATCGATCTGCAGCGCGGTACGGCGGCCGTGCGTGCCATCGCAACGGGCGCCGGACCGGGATCCACCATCGTGCTCGTCGAACATCAATCGAGGGGATCCCGGCGGTGAATCGCGCGGGCGCGCAATCCGGGCAGGCCACGCTCGAGTACGTGATTGCACTCGCGACCGTGGTGCTGGCGCTGTTCGTGCCGCTGTTCGACGGCCGCTCCGTGGCGGGGGCGCTCGCCAACGCGGTGCGCGATGCCTACGAGACCTTCAGTTTCCTGGTTTCACTGCTGTAGGAGCACATCTATGAGGTGGAAGACATGGCTGCTCAATCAAAATGCGCTGCTCGTCGCGGCGGCCCTGCTCATGGCCGGCTGTGCCTTCCTGCTCGCGCATCGCTACCTGCAGGGACAGGAGGCCGCCACGCGCCGGCAACTGGCGGGGCAATACGCAACGCGCGACGTGCTGGTCGCGGCGCACGCGCTGCCTGCCGCGACCCTGCTCGAACCCCAAATGCTGGCGCGCCGTGCCGTGCCTGAGCGCTTCCTGGCCAGCGATGCGCTCAATACCGATGCGGCCGCCAGCGCGATCGGCCGACGCTTGCTGCGCGCACTCGACGGCGGCGAGACCATCACGGCCTCGGCGCTCGCGTCATCCGGCGCGCTCGAGTTGTCCGCCCTGGTCGAGCCTGGGTTGCGCGCCCTGACGATCCCCGTCGACGAGAGCAATGCGGCGGCCGGACTCATCGCCCCAGGCGATTACGTCGACCTGCTGCTGGTGGCGAGGCCGGACGCGCCCGGTTCCCAGGCATCGGTGCGCCCGCTGCTGCAGGCGGTGCGCGTCGTTGCCACCGGCCAGCAGCTGCAGCGGCCGTCCGGCACCGCGAGCGGCGAGGCCGACAGCCCGGCGGCAGGCATGGGCTATGCCACGGTGAGCCTGCGCCTGCCGCCGGAGGATGCCGAGCGGGTGCTGCTCGCGCAGCGCATGGGCGATCTCGCCGTCTTGTTGCGTCCGGCCGGCGATGCGCAGGCCGCGCCGCTGCGCGCCGTCGACGAGGACACGCTGTTCGGCAACCGGGCACGCCGCCACGCCACGCCGGCCGCAACCCGGGTGCAGTTCATCATCGGAGGGCGCGGCGAGCCAGCCAGGACGCGCTCGGCGATCCGGGCCGCTGCGACGGCGGTGCAGCCGTGAGCCGTGCGTTGTCGTGGCGGTCGGGTGCGCGGGCACGCGCGCTGCCGTGGTGGACGACGTGCCTGGTGGCGCTGCTCTGGCCCGCGGCCTGCCTCGCGCAGGCCGCACCCGCGACGCCCACCGATCGGCGCGAGATGTTCACCGGCGACACGCTGGTGCTCGACGTCGATGCCGTGCGCGTCGCGGTCGGCAACGGACGCGTGCTGTCGGTCGTGCAGGTCGAGGGCAGCAAGCTGCTCGTCATGGGCGAGGCCGCCGGCGTCAGCGCCGTGCATGTGTGGACGCGCGATGGCGGACATCGCCGCTACGTATTCGATGTGCTCGAGTTCAACGGCGCGGCGCTGTTCGAGCAGGTGCAGCGGCTCCTGGCGGGCACGCGGCAGATCAATGCCCGCCTCGCCGGCGATCGCATCGTGCTGGAGGGACAACGCGTCAGCGAAGGCGACCATGAACGCGTCGCCTCGATCATCAAGGCCTACCCGGGGCGGGTATTCGATTTCATCGATCGCGTCGGGTGGGACGCGATGATCCACCTGCAGGTGAGCATACTCGAGGTGCGCCACTCGGCGATGAACAGCCTCGGCATCCGCTGGGACAACCTGCTGCAGGGCCCGGCGGCCAACGTGGATTCGTCCGGCGACCCCGGGCGCCACGGCTATCTCGACTGGACTGCGCGCCTCGGTTCGACGATCGACCTGCTGCGCCAGCGCGGCGAGGCGCGCATCGTCGCCGAGCCGACGCTCAGCTGCCGCAGCGGGGGCGAGGCGCACTTCGTCGCCGGCGGTGAATTGCCGGTGCCGGTGACCAACGGGCAGGGCACGCCGAACGTCCAGTACCACGAGTACGGCGTGATTCTCGATGTGAAGCCGGTGGCCGACGAAGCGGGCAATGTCTTTGCGCGCGTCGAGACCGAGGTCAGCGACATCGATCGCAGCGTGCAGGTGCTGGGCGTGCCCGGCATCCTCAAGCGCCACTCCAATACCGAGGTCAACGTTCGCACCGGCGAGACAATCGTCATCGCGGGCCTGGTCGATCGCTCGAGCAATCTCGACAAGCACGGCCTGCCGCTGCTGGGCGCGGTGCCGGGCCTGTCGCCGCTGTTCCAGTCACACAGCCGCGAGCTCAAGGATTCGGAACTGGTCGTCCTGATCACGCCGCACATCGTCACGGCGCGCGCCGCCAAGCCCGACACGCCCGACCCGGGCCTGCTGCAGCTCGAGCGCGCCGATCGCCTGCGCGACGAACGGGTTTCCCGGTGAATGCGACGCAAGACCGCCAGCGCGTGCTGGCGCGCCAGATCCAGGAGGAACTGCGCGCGGAACTCGACCTGCGACGCACCGATGTCGCGCAACTCGGCGACGCGCCGCTGCGCGAACTCGCCGGCCGCGTGGTGCGGCAAAACGTGGCGCGGCGCATGCTGCCGGCCGACGTCGATCCGGAGGTCCTGGTCCGTACCGTGCTGGATGAAGCCCTGGGCCTGGGCCCGCTCGAGCGGCTGCTGGCCGATCCCGAGGTCAGCGAGATCATGATCAACGGACCGAACGCGGTGTTCGTCGAACGGGCGGGGCGCATCGAGCCGGGCGCCGGGCTGTTCAGCAGCGAGGCTGCGCTGCGCAGCGTCATCGACCGCATCGTCGCGGGGGCGGGGCGACGCGTCGACGAAGCCTCGCCGATGGCGGATGCGCGGCTCCCGGACGGTTCGCGCGTCAACGTGGTGTTGCCGCCGCTGGCGTTGAACGGTCCGTGCGTGACGATTCGCCGGTTCTCGGGCATGCGGCTCGACATGCCGGCGCTGGTGCGCCGTGCGGCATTGAGCGAGCCGATGGCGCGGTTCCTGGCCGCGGCCGTGCTGGCGCGGCTGAACATCGTCGTCTCGGGCGGCACGGGTGCCGGCAAGACCACGCTGCTCAATGCCATTGCCGGCCTGATTCCTTCCTCCGAGCGCATCGTCACCATCGAAGACGCGGCCGAGCTGGCGCTGCATCACGATCACGTGGTGACGCTGGAGGCGCGACCGCGCAACCTCGAGGGGCAAGGCGAAGTGACGATCCGCGACCTGGTGCGCAATGCGCTGCGCATGCGTCCCGATCGCATCATCGTCGGCGAGTGCCGGGGCGGCGAAGCGCTCGACATGCTGCAGGCGATGAACTCGGGGCATGAAGGCTCGCTGACGACCGCGCATGCCAATTC
>DATKLZ010000060.1:0-15873 GCA_035542135.1 Steroidobacteraceae bacterium
GGAGGTGGCTCAGCGAATCGGCGACGTCGGCGTCGGGGAAGCGGCCCAGCTCCAGCGCGTTGATGGAGTCCTGCACCACCGCCGATTCTTTCTTCATCTCGAGTGATTTCTCGAGGCTGGCCCGCAGGCCCGTGATGACGATCTCCTCGACGTCGGCGGGGCTCGCCGCCGCTGCGCCGGTTGGCGCGGCCGCAGACTGCGCCTGCGCCGGCCCGGACAGGGCCATCCCAATGAGTGCCGCGCACATCGGCCATGGCGCGCTCCGGATTGAACGGGACAGGTAATGGCTCATCGGACTCCCCCCTTTTTTCGATCTGACAGGGCTGACGGCGCTTCCGGCCTGCATCGGGACGCCGAGGCTCGTTCTGACGTGAAAAATAAACGAAACAAGCTATAGTTTCAAGAATAGCATTTAGGGAATATTAGCCGAGACATCGGTGAGCTGATAGGATTTTCTCATCAAGAAGCAGTTGAAAGTATATCTATTGAAAAATAGACATGTTTCACTTATAAACACCTTCGTGAACAGGCAGCGACACCCATGATTTCGCGTCCGTGGCTGGTCTACGCCCTGGTCACCCTCGGTTTCTGGGGCGTGTGGGGCGCCTTTACCGGGCTGCCGGCCAATCACGGCTTTCCGGAAACACTGATCTACTGCGTGTGGGCGCTGACGATGATCCCGCCGGCGCTTTTCGCGCTGCAGCGCGTGGGCTGGCGGCTGCAGCGCGATCCGCGTTCGATCCTGTACGGTTCGTTGATCGGATTGCTGGGCGCGGGCGGCCAGATGCTGCTGTTCCACGCCGTCCGCACCGGGCCCGCGTACCTGATCTTCCCGGTCATTTCGCTGTCGCCACTGGTGACGATCGTGATGTCGCTCGCCGTGCTGCGCGAGCGCACCGGCAGGCTCGGCGCGCTCGGCATCGTGCTGGCGCTCTGTTCGCTGCCGCTGTTCGACTACGCCAGCGGGCCGGACGCGGGCGGCATCGGCCAGCTGTGGTTCCTCGCTGCGCTCGGCGTGCTGCTGGCCTGGGGCGTGCAGGGCTTCTTCATGAAGCTCGCCAACGCGACGATGGATGCCGAGAGCATCTTCTTCTACATGACCGTCACGGGCCTGTTGCTGGTGCCGGTGGCGGTTTCGATGACCGACTTTTCCGTGCCGATCAACTGGGGGCCGGACGGGCCGTGGCTGGCCGCCGCGATCCAGATCCTCAATTCCGTGGGCGCGTTGTGCCTGGTCTACGCATTTCGCCATGGCAAGGCCATCGTGGTCTCGCCGTTGACCAATGCGGGCGCGCCGCTGATCACGGCGGTCATTTCAATCGCGCTGCTGGGCGCGGTACCGACCGCCACCAAGCTCGCCGGCATCGCGCTGGCGCTGGTGGCGGCCGTCCTGCTGGCGATCGAACCCGAACCGGCGACAGCCACCGGAGCGTCGCCCCGATGATCGTGCGGCGCGACACCAGCAGCCGCCGCGAGCGCATCGTGGCGCTGCTCCGCGAGCACAACAGCGTGCAGATCCCGGCGCTCGCCGAGCTGTTCGGCGTGTCGACGCAGACGCTGCGCAAGGACCTGAATTTCCTCGACGCCAAGGGCGTGTGCACCCGTTCGCCCGGCGGCGCGCTGCTGCGCCTCGGCGCGCTGTCTCCGGTCGAGGAAGCGATCGACGTGAAGCGCAGGCGCTTCGCCGACGAGAAGGTACGCATCGGGCGCGCCGCCGCCAGGCTGATCGGCGCGGGCGAGTCGGTGCTGCTCGATTCCGGCACGACGACGCTCCAGGTGGCCCGCCACCTGAATCCAGCCGATTCGCTCGTCGTCGTCACCAACGATGTCGGCATCATGAACGAGCTTGCGGCGCGCGAGTCGGTGCAGCTCGTGTTCCTCGGCGGCACGCTGCGCCGCAAGAACCTGTCCTTCTACGGCACGCAGACCGAGCGTGCGCTCGAGGGGCTGCACGTCGACAAGCTGTTCCTGGCCGCCGACGGATTCCACGCCGAGAAGGGCGTCACCACGCACTACGAGCCCGAGGCGCTGCTGAACCGGCTGATGTGCCGCGCGGCCAGCGAGATCATCCTGGTGGCCGACTCGTCGAAGTTCGGGCGCATCTGCCTGCACAAGATCCTCGAGCCGCAGGGCATCGCGCGCGTCGTCACCGACGCCGGCATCGGCGCCGAGACGCGCGAGCAACTGGCGCGCATCGGCATCGAGGTGGTCATCGCGTGAAAGCGCTGCTCGACATCATCGCGCGGCACAAGGCCGGTGAGTCGCGCGGCATCCATTCCGTGTGCTCGGCGCACCCGCTGGTCATCGAGGCGGCGGTGCGGCGCGCGCAGCGCCACTCCGGCTGCGTGCTGATCGAGGCCACGTCGAACCAGGTCAACCAGGACGGCGGCTACACCGGCATGCGGCCGGCCGATTTCGTGCGCTTCGTCCGCGAGATCGCCTCGCGCGTCGGACTGGCGCCGGCGCGCGTGCTGCTGGGCGGAGATCATCTCGGTCCGAACTGCTGGCAGCACCTGCCGGCGGAGGAGGCGATGCAGCGCTCGGAGCAGTTGCTGGCGGACTACGTGGCCGCGGGTTTCCGCAAGCTCCACCTGGACTGCTCGATGTCCTGCGGCGGGGATCCGGCGCGGCTGGACGACGGGCTCGTGGCCGCGCGCGCAGCGCGCCTGTGCCGGGTGGCAGAGAGCACATGGCGCGACGTCGGCGGTGAGGCGCCTGTGTACGTAGTAGGCACCGAAGTGCCGGTGCCTGGCGGAGCGCAGGAATCGCTCGGCGAACTGCGGCCGACGGCCGCGGCGGCGGCCGTGGCGACGATTGGCGCGCACGCCTGTGCGTTCAACTCCGCCGGCCTTGGCGCGGCGTGGCCGCGCGTGGTGGCGCTGGTCGTGCAGCCCGGCGTCGAATTCGACCACCACCACGTCGTCGATTTCATCCCCGAGCGCGCCAGCGCGCTCAGCGCGGTGATCGCCGCGCAGGCCTCGATGGTCTACGAGGCGCATTCGACGGACTACCAGACCGGGGCCAACCTGGGCGCGCTGGTGCGCGCGCATTTCGCGATCCTCAAGGTGGGTCCGGCACTGACGTTCGCGATGCGCGAAGCGCTGTGGGCGCTCGCGCAGATCGAGTCGGAATGGATCCCGGAAGGGCAGCGATCGCGGCTGCGCGAGACCGTGCTGGCCGCAATGGCCGCGGATCCGCGCCACTGGCGCAGGTACTACCACTCCAGCGGCGCGCAGTTGCTGCTGGACCAGCAGTTCAGCCTCAGTGACCGGCTGCGCTACTACTGGCCGGTGGCCGAAGTCGGGCGCGCGCTGGAGAAACTGCTGGCCAACCTCGAGGCATCGCCGCCGCCGCTGACGCTGCTGTCCCAGTACCTGCCGCAGCAGTACGCCGCGCTGCGCGCCGGCCACCTGTCCGGTGGAGCGCGCGCCCTGGTGCTGCATCACATCGACCTGGTGCTGCAGCAGTACAGCGCCGCCTGCGGCGGCGGGCGGGACTGAAGGCGATGGACATCCTCGACATCGATGCAGCCGCGCTGCAGCGCGCCGGTGCCGCGCACACGGCGCGCGAGATCGCACAACAGCCGGAATGCTGGATCCGCACCGCGGCGCTGCTGCGCGGGCAGCGCGCGGCGGTCCAGGCCTTCCTGGCGCCGCTCCTGGCGGAGCCCCGCCTGCGCGTGATCCTCACCGGCGCCGGCAGTTCGGCGTTCATCGGCGAATGCCTCGCGCCGCTCCTGCTGCAGCCGCTCGCGCGGCGCGTCGAGGCGATCGCGACGACCGACCTGTTGTCGGGTCCGCGGCAGTACCTGCAGCCGGGCGTGCCCACGCTGCTCGTGTCCTTCGGCCGTTCGGGCAACAGCCCGGAAAGCGTCGCGGTCATCGACGTCGCTGACCAGCTGCTGCCCGACTGCCATCAGCTCGCGTTCACGTGCAACGCGCAGGGCACGCTCTACCTGCGCAGCCACGCGCGGCCGCGGAGCCTCGCCGTGCTGTTGCCGCCGGAGACGCACGACGCCGGTTTCGCGATGACCTCGAGCTTCACCTCGATGCTGCTGGCCGCATGGCTGGTGTTCAGCGAACTGCGCGAGCCGCCGCCGGGCGTCGAACGCCTGGCCGCGGCCGCACGCACGCTGCTGGCCACGCACAATGCGGCCCTGCGGCAGCTGGCGGGCGCGCCCTGCACCCGCGCCGTCTTCCTGGGCAGCAACAGCCTCAAGGGGCTGGCGCGCGAGTCCGCGCTCAAGCTGCTCGAACTGACCGACGGTGCCATCGTCGCCACGCACGATTCGCCGCTCGGCTTCCGCCACGGACCCAAGACGATCATCAATGGCGATACACTGGTGTTCATGCTGCTCGCCAACGATCCCTACGTGCGCGCCTACGACCTCGACCTGCTGCGCGAATTGCGTGCCGAGGGCCGCGCCGGGCGCGTGGTGGCGCTGACCGCGCGCGCCGGTGATGCGGCGATGGATGGCGATCACCTGCTGGTCGGCCAGCTCGCCGATGCCGATGATGGCGTGCTGGCGTTTCCGTACGTGCTGTGCGCGCAGCTCTATGCCTTCCACCGCTCGCTGGCGCTGGGCAATACGCCTGACCAGCCGAGCGCCTCGGGCACCGTGAATCGCGTCGTCAGCGGCGTGCACATCCATCCGCTGCCGGCCCCGGGCTGCTGATGTTCCTCGGCGTCGACGGTGGCGGAACGAAGACCGCGCTGGCGCTGGTCGATCACACCGGCTCCATCCGCGGCATGCATGCGGCGCCGGGCACCTATCACTTCGCCAGCGGGCTCGAGGCGACCGGGGCGGTGCTGGCCGCGGCCGTGGCCGCGGTGCTGCAGGCCGCCGGCGCGAGCGCCGCGGACATCGAGTTTGCCTTCTTCGGCCTGCCGGGTTACGGCGAGGATTCGACGCTCGGCGATGCGCTCGACCGCCTGCCCGCGGCCAGCGTGCCGGGCACGCCCTATCGCTGCGGCAATGACATGGTCTGTGGTTGGGCTGGCTCGCTGGTGTGCCGCGACGGCATCAACGTCGTCGCGGGCACGGGTTCGATCTGCTACGGCGAACGCGGCGGACGGAGCGCCCGCTGCGGCGGCTGGGGCGAGCTGTTCAGCGACGAAGGCTCGGCCTACTGGATCGCCTGCCGCGGGCTGAACCTGTTCTCGCGCATGAGCGACGGGCGCGCGCCGCGCGGCCCGCTCCACGAACTGATGAAATCTTCGCTCGGCCTGGCCGCCGACCTCGACCTGTGCGGGCACATCTACACGCGCCTCGCCAGCGATCGGGCGCGCATCGCGCAGATCGCGCGGCTCGTGCAGGAGGCGGCCAGGGCGGGGGATGGGCAGGCGATTGCCGTCTATGGCGACGCGGCGGCGGAACTGGCCGGCCTGGTCGAGGCGACGCGCCGCCAGGTCGGCTTTGGCGCCGGCGAGACCGTGCCGGTGTCGTATTCGGGCGGCGTGTTCGACCACGCGGGCGAGCTGTTGCTGCGCCCCTTCGCCGCGGCGTTGCGCGCGCATCATCCGCACTACCAGCTCGAGACGCCGGCGCTGCCGCCGGTGCTGGGCGCCGCGCTGTACGCGGCCCGCTGCGCCGGCAAGCCGCTCGACGCCGCGGCGATCGAGCGCTTGCGATCGCAGGCCGCGCAGTCCAACTGCGGAGCGGGCGCATGAGGGCGTGGCTGCTGTTGCTGATGGCCTGCTGCGTGCCCGCGGCGGGCCAGTCGCCGGGGCCACCACCGCCCGCGGCGCAGGCACCCGCATCGCAGGCGCCCTCGGCCGGCGGGCCGGAGGACGTGCCGCCCGACAACCGCTTCGATACGGCGCGCATGGACTCGTCCCTGGTCGTGCCGAGCACCGCGGTGACGCACTTCCGCTTTCCGGTCATCGACGCGCACAGCCACGATGTCTACACCAGCACGCCCGAGCAGCTCACGGCCTGGGTGCGCCTGCAGGAGCAGGTCGGCGTGCAGCAGACCTTCATCTTCACCGGCAAGTCGGGCGCCGCGTTCCGCGCCGAGGTGGAACGCTACGCCGATGCCTATCCGCGCCGCTTCCTGATGTTCGCCGGCATTTCCGCCGATGGCATCGACACGCCCGGGTACGGCGAGCTGCTGCGCGCGCGGCTGCGCGCGGACGTTCGCGCCGGCGCACGCGGCCTCGGCGAACTCACCGACAAGGGAATGGGCCTGGTGCGCGTCGGCACGCAGCCGTATTTCATCGACGACGCGCGCTTCGATGCGCTGTGGGACGAGGCCGCGAAGCTGCACCTGCCGGTGTTCGTGCACATCGCCGAGCCGGCCGGGTTCTACCAGCCGCCCGACGAACGCAACGACCTGCGGCGCTCGGCCAACTGGTCGCTGTACGGCAAGGGCACGCCCGGGTTCGAAGGGATGCTCGCGCGCTTCGAGGCGGTGATCGCGCGCCACCCACGCACGCAGTTCGTCGCCGTGCACGCCTTCAACCTGGCCAACGACCTGCAGCGCGTCGGCGCGCTGCTCGACAAGTATCCCAACGTGCAGGTCGACTTCGCCGCGCGCATGTGGGAGCTGGCGCGCCAGCCGTTCACGGCGCGCAGGTTCTTCATCAGGTACGCCGACCGCATCCTGTTCGGCACCGACAACGATCCCACGCTCCAGATGTACCTGGCGCACGTGCGGCAGCTCGAGACCGAGGACGAGTGGTTCTGGCCGGCCGATGCCGAATGGTGGCGCGGCTACGGCATGAACCTGCCGGATGCGGTGCTGCGCAAGGTCTATCGCGACAACGCGCTACGGCTGCTGCGGTAGCGCCTCGACCAGCAGCGAGTGCTCGAAGTCCACCTCGAACGTGGCGTCGGGCGCGCGCACTTCGCCCAGCACGCGGTCATTGACGTAGTCGCGGATGCGGTAGCGGCCCGGTTGCAGGCCGCGCAGCTGCACGCGGCCGTGGAAGTGCGGCGCGTAGAACGCGTAGTACATCGCCTGGCCCTTGGCGATCACGTGCGTCTCGGGCACGTCGAAGCCGATGTCGTAGAGCGTGCCGAGGTACTCGCCGTCGACCAGGCGTTGCTGCTCGAACAGCTTGACCCACCTGGCCCAAAGCACCTGGCGCTCGGGCGTCAGCAGCAGTTTCGGGTCCTTCTCGCCCGGCGCGCCCGGCCAGGCGAAATTGCTGCCGATGATGCCGCCGACGCCGAAGGTCGAGGCGAAGTCGGTGGCGCCGTCGCTCAGTTCGACGAAATCGCCGAAGTAGGCGCTGCGATCGCCGAGCAGCGCCTTGATCGTCTTGCCCTTGAGCCGCACCTGCCAGGAACTCTCGGGGTCCGAGGCCACGGTCATGTTCAGGTACGGCATCGTGAAGAAGGAATAGCCGGTGCCGCAGGGGCAGACCTCGATCACCGCGCCGGGCCGCACCTGCTGCGCGGCGTTCCACACCGCGCGGAAGAATTCCGGCACGCGCTCGGCCGCTTCTTCAGGCGTGGCGTGCCCGTGTGCCTTGTTGTAGCACGGTGGCGCGGCATTCAGGTGCTGCCCGTCGATCTTCAGGCCATCGAAACCCCACTCGCCGAGCGCCTTGCGCACGAAGGCCGCGGCGTCGTCCTGCACCGGACCGTAGGCGGGGCAGAGGTAGTTCGAATCCCACCAGCTGATGTGGCGCGGCGTGCCGTCCGCATTCTGCAGCAGCCAGTCGTGGTGTTCGCGGTCGGTGCGCGAGAGTGGATCCGCGGCCAATGGCGCCCACCACAACTGCGCCTTCATGCCCGCGGCGTGGATGCGGTCCACCATCGCCTTCATGTCGGCGTCCCCGCGCGGGAATTTCGCCGGCGTTGGCGTCCAGTCGCCCTCGGCCACCTGCCAGCCGTCATCGAGCACGGCCCAGCGGAACCCGAGTTGCCTGACGACCGGAAGCGAATCGACCACCTGCTCGGGCGTGAAGGCGCGGCCGTAGCCCCACGCGCACCACAGTGGCTCGAAGATGTCGGCGGGCGAGGCATTGATCTTCAGGCCCTGCGCCTGCATCAGGATGCTGTAGGCGCGGAGCGTGGCGAAGTGGTCGCCGTGGTGCACGCTGACGAAGCTGCGCACCGTGTCGAAGCTCGCGCCGGGTTGCAGCGTGAACTCGCGCTGCACGCTCATGCCCAGCTGCGCGTTGCCGGCACCGGCGCGCTGCAACGGGAGTGACACCAGCTTCGGCACCAGCTCGACATGGCCGATCGCGACCCCGATGTCCCGCCGCCACACATCGAGGATCGGCGTGCCGCCGCCGTAGTCGTCGGCATTCATGCCGAGGTAGTTGCCGCGTGCATAGCCGGGCGTGACCGGCAGCAGCCAGTCCGGCCGGTTCTCGTACGAAGCGCTCTGGTAGGACCAGAAGGCCGGCTCGCCCAGGCCGTGCGCCGGTTCGAACTCGTAGCGGTTGCTGGCGTAGCCGCGCACCTCGAGCGGCGTGGTGCCGTTGTTCGTGTAGCGCACGCGCAGGAACAGCCAGCCCGGGTGGGCGGGGTAGGCGCCGACCTCGACGCGCTTGGTGATCGCGCCGGCATGCCCGCTCAGCACCACGGCCCTGCCGTGGCCGAGCGCGTCGTCGAGCGCGGATTCGCTGCGGCCGTCGAGGCTGTAGCCGTGCAGTTCGCCGTCCGGCGTGACCAGCGTTTCCGAGTCGGTGAACGGGCCGAGCGGCAGCGGCGCGGCCGCGGTCGCGACGACGCGGGTGCGCATCTGCGCGTCGAACTCGAGGCGCAGTCCGTCGCCATCGACGGCGGTCACCGAACTGAGCAACAGGAGGCCGGCGGCGAGCATGGGGCGCGATCATAGCGCGCCGGTCGGCCCGCCCGTCGATGGCGCGAGGCCGTGCGCCGGGCGCCGGCGGCCGACTTCCCGGCCCGCCCCCAAAGACGCTTGTTGCAAGCCCCGGGGCTTCCGCTAGACTAGACATAAGCTATGACTTGTTGCCTACGTCTTTGAGCGCACTGCTTTTTTTGGGATCTCCACGCTGATGCAATCGAGCGACTCCGACCCGCTGCTGTCGGGCGGCAATGCGCCGTTCGTCGAGGACCTGTACGCCGCATATGTGCGCGACCCGTCGGCGGTCGGCGCGGCGTGGCGGGAATTCTTCGACGCGCTCGCCGATCCCGTCGTCGCGCCGGCCGCGACGATGGAGGTGGCCGGTTCCGAAGACGAATCCGACATCGCGGCGACGACCGAGAAGCAGGGCGCGGTCTCGCGCCTCGTGCAGACGCTGAGCAACCGCGGCCACCTGATCGCCAACATCGATCCGCTGGGGCTCATGAAGCGCGAGCGGCCGCGCGTGCTCGATCCCGGTTACGTGGGCCTCGGCGACGAGGACCTCGACACCGAGTTCTACACCGGCAGCCGCAATGGCTGGATCCCGAAGCGCGCCACGCTGCGCGAGATCCTCGCGCGCCTCGAGCAGGTCTATTGCGGCACGATCGGCGCGGAGTTCGCCCACGTCTCCGACACCGAGGAGCGACTGTGGCTGCAGGACGAGTTCCAGCTCGGGCGCATGCAACAGCGCTTCACGCCCGAGCAGCAGCGCAACATCCTGTGGCAGCTCACGGCGGCCGAAGGCCTGGAGCGGTACCTGCACACGCGCTTCGTCGGGCAGAAGCGCTTCTCGCTCGAGGGCGCCGAAGCGCTGATCGCGCTGCTCGACGAGCTGGTGCAGGAGAGCGGCCGCGGTGGGGTCGAGGAGACCGTCATCGCGATGGCGCACCGCGGGCGGCTCAACGTGCTGGTCAACGTGCTGGGCAAGGCGCCGGGCGACCTGTTCTCGGAATTCGAGGGCAAGGCCAGGCTCGATCGCGGCTCCGGCGACGTGAAGTACCACAAGGGCTATTCGGCCGACCTGCGCACGCCCGGCGGCAACGTGCACGTCATGCTGGCCTTCAATCCCTCGCACCTCGAGATCGTGAATCCCGTGGCGGAGGGTTCGGTGCGCGCGCGCCAGGAACGGCGCGGCGATGCGCGCGGCGAGAAGGTGCTGCCGATCCTGATCCACGGCGACGCGGCCTTCGCCGGCCAGGGCGTGGTCATGGAAACGCTGCAGATGTCGCAGACCCGCGGCTACGGCACCGGCGGTTCGATCCACGTCGTGGTCAACAACCAGGTGGGGTTCACCACCAGCGAGCCGCGCGACGCGCGCTCGACCATGTACTGCAGCGACGTCGCCAAGATGATCGAGGCGCCGATCCTGCACGTCAACGCCGACGATCCGGAGGCGGTCATTTTCGCCACCGGGTTCGCTTTGCGCTACCGCCAGAAATTCCGCAAGGACATCGTCATCGACCTGGTCTGCTACCGGCGGCTCGGGCACAACGAGGCGGATGAACCGGCGGCGACGCAGCCGCTGATGTATCGCGCGATCCGCCAGCACGCACCGGTGCGCAAGCTCTATGCCGAGCGACTGGCCGCCGCCGGCGTGCTCACGCTGGCCGAAGCCGAGCAGATGGTCGAGCAGTACCGCCAGGCGCTCGACGAGGGGCGGCACCAGGTGCATCCCTCGCTCGGCATGATCGGCAACAAGTACACGGTCGACTGGTCGCTGTACCAGGGGGGCGATGTGCGCGAGCCGGCGGCGACGGCGGTGCAGGCGAGCCGGCTCGCCACGCTCGGGCGGCGCATCCTGCAGTACCCGGAGGGCTTGACGCTGCATCCGCGCGTCGCGCAGATCGTCGTCAACCGCTCGAAGATGCTGGGCGGCGCGTTGCCGCTCGACTGGGGCTGCGCCGAGACGCTCGCCTACGCCTCGTTGCTCGACGACGGCTTCGCGGTGCGCATCTCCGGCCAGGACTGCGGGCGCGGCACCTTCTTCCACCGGCACGCTGTGCTGCATGACCAGAACAGCGACCGCACCTACATTCCGCTGCAGCACATCGGCGAGACGCAGCCGCGGTTCGAGGTCATCGATTCGCTCCTGTCGGAAGAAGCGGTGCTCGGCTTCGAGTACGGTTTCTCCAGCACCAGCCCCGATTGCCTGGTGATCTGGGAAGCGCAGTTCGGCGATTTCGTCAACGGCGCGCAGGTGCTGATCGACCAGTTCATCAGTTCGGGTGAAGCGAAGTGGGGGCGGCTGTGCGGCCTGACGCTGTTCCTGCCGCACGGCTACGAGGGCCAGGGGCCGGAGCATTCCTCGGCGCGGCTCGAGCGCTTCCTGCAGTTGTGCGCCGAGAACAACATGCAGGTGTGCGTGCCGTCGACGCCGGCGCAGATGTTCCACATGCTGCGGCGGCAGATGCTGCGGCCGTTGCGCAAGCCGCTGATCGTCATGACGCCGAAGAGCCTGCTGCGCCATGAGCTGTCCGTGTCCTCGCTGGCCGAGCTGACGGTCGGCGGATTTTCCACGGTCATCGACGACATCGATTCGCCACAGCCGGCCAGCGTGCGGCGCGTCGTCTGCTGCAGCGGCAAGGTGTACTTCGACCTGCTGCAGGCGCGCCGCGCGGCCAACCTTGCTGGCGTCGCCGTCGTGCGCCTGGAGCAGCTGTATCCGTTCCCGGGCGCGGAATTCGCCACCGTGCTGGCGCGCTATCCGTATGCGAACGATGTCATCTGGTGCCAGGAAGAGCCACAGAACCAGGGCGCCTGGTTCCAGATCCGCCATCGCCTGCAGGAATTCGCCGGTGATGCGCGCGGCGTCTCCTACGCGGGGCGCGCGTCGGCCTCGGCGCCGGCCACCGGCTCGGCGCGCATCCACGAGACCGAGCAGCGCGAGCTGGTGCAGACCGCGCTCACCGCGCCGAGCGCGGCGTCCATCGAGCAGACGGTGCGCATGCCGCGCCTGAATTCGCCGGCCGCCGTGAACCCCGGCGCATCCGCGCCCAAGAGGATATCGTCATGAACGTTGAGATCCGCGTGCCCCAGCTGCCCGAGTCGGTCGCCGATGCGACGCTGGTGGCATGGCGCAAGCAGCCGGGCGAGGCGGTCGGCCGCGATGAGAACCTCGCGGACCTCGAGACCGACAAGGTCGTGCTGGAAGTGCCCTCGCCGGTCGCGGGAGTCCTGCAGGACATCCGCGTGCAGGCGGGCGCCACCGTCAGGAGCGGCGAGCTGCTGGCCGTGATCAGCGCGGCGGCGAGCGCGGGCGCTTCGGCTTCGGCTGCAGCGGCGCCGGCCCCGGCGGTTGCGGTGGTGGCCGCACCGGTGGCGGCGGTCGCGACGGCTGCGGCGCCGAAGCTGGGTCCGGCCGCGCAACGCGTGGCCGACGAGCTCCGGCTGGGCGATACCGTCATCGCATCGGCCGCGCGTGGCGGACGCGTGTCCAAGTCGGACCTGGTCGCCGCGGTGGGTGCACTGTCGGTTCCGGCGGCGCCGGCCGGCCCGGTGCTGAAGGCCGTGCCGGCCCCGTCGCAGGGCACCGCGCCGGCTGCGAAGCCGACCGCGCTGGCGCCGGCGCCAGCATCCACGGCGGCTGCGCCGGGCGGCGCGCGCGCCGACCGGCGGGTGCCGATGACGCGGCTGCGCCAGCGCATCGCCGAGCGGCTGGTGCAGGCGCAGTCGACGCAGGCGCTGCTGACCACCTTCAACGAGATCGACCTGACGAACATCAACGAACTGCGCGCCCGCTACAAGGACAGCTTCGAGAAGCAGCACGGCGTGAAGCTCGGCTTCATGTCGTTCTTCGTCAAGGCCGCGATCGAGGGCCTTCGCAGGTATCCGCTGATCAACGCGGCGGTGTCGGGCACCGACATCGTCTATCACGACTACTACGACATCGGCGTGGCGGTCTCGACCGAGCGCGGCCTGATGGTGCCGGTGCTGCGCGATGCCGACGCGCTCGATTTCGCCGGCATCGAGCGCGGCATCGCCACGTACGCGCAGCGCGCGCGCGAGGGCACGATCGCACTCGAGGACCTGTCGGGCGGCACCTTCAGCATCACCAACGGCGGCGTGTTCGGCTCGCTCCTGTCGACGCCGATCGTCAACGCGCCGCAGAGCGCGATCCTCGGCATGCACAAGACCATGCAGCGCGCGGTCGTCGTCGACGGCCAGGTCGTGGCGCGGCCGATGATGTACCTCGCGCTCAGCTACGATCACCGCATCATCGACGGCAAGGAAGCGGTGCAGTTCCTCGTGACGGTCAAGGACTGCCTCGAGGATCCGGGCCGCATGCTGCTTGGGGTCTGAACCTGTGGACGGCAACGTTGACTTTGATGTCGTCGTGGTTGGCGGCGGTCCGGCCGGCTACCCGGCGGCCATCCGCGCGGCGCAGAACGGCCTGAAGGCGGCCTGCGTCGACAACTGGAAGAACCGCGACGGCAGCAACGCATTCGGCGGCACCTGCCTGAATGCGGGCTGCATCCCGTCGAAGGCGCTGCTCGAGTCCTCCGAACTTTGGCACCGCGCGCGGCACGAATTCGCCGTGCACGGCATCAGCGCCGGCGCGCTGAGCCTCGATCTGGCGGCGATGCAGAAGCGCCGCGCCGCGATCGTGAAGGCGCAGACGCGCGGCGTCGCCTCGCTCCTCAAGGGGGCCGGCGTGACCGCCCTGTTCGGCACCGGGAAGCTGCTGGCGGATCGGGTAGTCGAAGTCACGGCGCCCGACGGCAAGGTCTCGCGGCTGCGCGCGCGGCACGTGGTGCTCGCGAGCGGTTCGACGCCGACGGAACTGAAATCTCTCCCGTTCGATGGACGCCAGGTCATCGATTCCTGGGGCGCGCTCGAGCTCGACGCGGTGCCCCGCCGCCTGTGCGTGATCGGCGCCGGCGTCATCGGGCTGGAACTCGGCAGCGTGTGGCGCCGGCTCGGCGCCGAAGTCGTCGTGCTCGAGGCGCTCGAGGCGCTGCTGCCGATGGCCGATGCGCAGCTCGCCACGGAGGCGGGCAAGCACTTCCGCAAGCTCGGACTCGACATCCGCCTCGGCGCGAAGGTGAGCGGCGCCACGGCTGCGGGCGATGGCGTGACGGTGCGCTACACGGCCGGCGGCGCCGAGCAGTCACTGGTCGCCGACAAGGTCGTTGTCGCGGTCGGGCGCCGGCCGTACACGCAGGGCCTGCTGGGCGCGGGGTGCGGTGTCGGGCTCGACGAGCGCGGCTTCATCATCGTCGATGATCATTGCGCCACCGCCGCCGAGAACGTCTGGGCGGTCGGCGACGTGGTGCGCGGACCGATGCTGGCGCACAAGGGCAAGGAAGAGGGCATCGCGGTCGCCGATCGCATCGCCGGCCGCTACGCGCACGTGAACTACGCTTTGGTGCCGTCGGTCATCTATACGGCGCCGGAAATCGCCTGGGTCGGCCAGACGGAGGCGCAGCTCAAGGCCGCGAACCTCGACTACAAGAGCGGCGTGTTCCCGTTCATGGCCAGCGGGCGTGCCCGCGCGATGGAGGCGACGGCCGGTTTCGTCAAGCTGCTGGCGGCGCGCGGGAGCGATGAGATCCTCGGCGTGCACATCATCGGCCCGATGGCCGGCGAGCTGATCGCCGAGGCGGTGCTGGCGATGGAATTCCGCGGCAGCGCCGAGGACCTGCAGCGCACGATGCACGCGCACCCGACGCTGTCGGAGGCGCTGCACGAAGCCGCGCTGGCCGCCGACGGGCGCGCGATCGACAACCTCAACCGTTGAGGTTATTCGCTGACGCCAGAGCCTCGCGTCATCCGTTGAGTCTTTGCGCGCGCAGCACGCTGTTCACGCCGGCCAGCTTCTTCAGCACCTGGCGCAGCTGCGCGGTGTCGCGCACCGCCGTGCGCATGACGATGGTCGCGACCCGATCGGCCGGATCGGTGCTCGAATTCACGCCCTCGATGCTCAGGCGCTCCTGCGCCATCACGTCCGACACGTCGCGCAGCAGGCCGCGCCGGTCGTAGGCCTCGATGCGGATCTGCACCGGCAGCTGCAGTTCGGTGCTGCGGTTCCAGTCGACGTGCAGGAGCCGTTCCGGATTGCGCACCGCCATGCGCGCCAGGCTCCGGCAACCGGCGCGGTGCACCGTGACGCCGCGCCCGATGGTCAGGTAGCCTGCGATCTTCTCGGGCGGCACCGGGGCGCAGCAGCGCGCCATCGTCGTCGGCATGTCGCCGACGCCTTCGATCTCCACCACCGAGGAGGCGCGCGAACTGCCGCGGCGCGGCGGTGGTGCGGCAGCCAGCGGCGGCAGCGGTGGCGGCAGCGGCGGGGCGGGCGGCGGCGCCGCGGTCGCGCTCGCAGCTGTCGGTCCCGCGGCCGCGGCCTGCGCCGCGAGATCCTGCTGGTGGAACCAGGCGCGCACCTTGGCGCGGCTCCGCGGCGAGGCCAGGAAGCCGCTGTCGGCATTGAGCCAGTCACGGCTCGGGCCGCCGGTCCGGCCGGTGATGATCTCGACCACTTCGCCGTTCGCGAGCGGCTGGTCGAGCGGTGCGATGCGGCCGTTGACGCGGGCGCCGCGGCAGCTGTGGCCGAGCTGCGTGTGGACGTGGTACGCGAAATCGAGCGGCGTGGCCCCGCGCGGCAGGTCGATCACTTCGCCGCGCGGCGTCAATGCGTACAGGCGGTCCGAGAACAGCTCGCTCCTGACGCGGTCGATGAAATCACCGCCGCCGCCGGGAGTCCCGACGGGATTGAGCATCTGGCGCGCCCACTCGATCTTGCGCTCGTAGTTGGCGTCGCGCGCGCCACCTTCCTTGTAGCGCCAGTGCGCGGCGACGCCGAGCTCGGCGTGCTCGTGCATGTCGCGCGTGCGGATCTGGATCTCGAGCGACTTGCCTTCCGGGCCGAGCACCGCGGTGTGGATCGAGCGGTACTGGTTGTCCTTCGGCGTGGCGATGTAGTCGTCGAATTCCCCGGGCAGCATGCGCCAGCGGCCGTGCACGAGCCCGAGCGCGGCGTAGCAGTCGGCCACGCTGTCGACGACGATGCGCACCGCGCGCACGTCGTAGAGCTGCTCGAAGGCCAGGTGCTTGC
>DATKLZ010000061.1:0-15157 GCA_035542135.1 Steroidobacteraceae bacterium
GGGCCCGAGAGCCTGCGCGGCCGGCGCATCGCGACCACCTATCCCTTCATGCTCGGCCGCTACCTCGAGCGCATGCAGATCAGCGCCGAGATCGTCACGCTGTCGGGGGCGGTCGAGATCGCGCCGCGCCTCGGGCGCGCCGACCTGGTCTGCGACCTCGTGTCCACCGGCTCGACGCTGCAGGCCAACCACCTGCGCGAGGTGTTGACGGTCGCCGAGAGCCACGCGGTGCTGATCCGCACGCCGGTGCCGCTGCCGGCGTCCAAGGCCGAATGGGTCGAGCGCATGCTGCTGCGCATCGACGGCGTGGAGCGCGTCAAGGAGAGCAAGTACGTGATGCTGCACGCGCCGCGGGCGGCGTTGCCCGCGATCCGCAAGCTGCTGCCGGGCAGCGAATCGCCGACCATCATCCCGCTCGACGGTTTTCCCGAGCGGGTCGTCGTGCACGCGGTCTGCCGCGAGACCGTGTTCTGGGAAACGCTCGAGAGCCTGAAGCAGGCCGGCGCCAGCGCCGTGCTGGTGCTGCCGGTCGAGAAGATGCTGGCCTGAGCCGATGCAGTTGCTCGACTGGCAGGCATTGGATGCAGCAGGGCGGCGCGCGGCGCTGGCGCGCGCGCCGGCGCTCGCCGACGAGTCCGTGCTGCAGCAGGCGCGCGACATCATCGCCCGGGTGCGGAGCGAAGGTGACGCGGCGCTGCGCGCGTATGCGCGCCAGTTCGGGGGCGTCGAGCCGGGCGAGCTGCGCGTGGCGCCGGCCGAGTTCGCCGAGGCGCTGGCGAGCCTGCCGGCCGCGGCGCTCGATGCGCTGCGCACCGCCATCGACAACGTGCGCACGTTCCATCGCGCGCAACTGCCGGCCGCGATCGCGCTCGAGACGCAGCCCGGCGTGCGCTGCGAGCGGGTCTGGCGGCCGCTGCGTTCGGTGGGGCTGTACGTGCCGGCGGGCACGGCCCCGCTCCCCTCGACCGCGATCATGCTGGCCGTGCCGGCCGGGCTGGCCGGCTGCCCGCGGCGCATCCTGTGCACGCCGGCGCGCGCGGATGGTCGCGCCGATGCCGGCGTGCTGGCCGCCGCGCGGCTGTGCGGCATCGACACGGTGTTCAAGGTCGGCGGCGCGCAGGCGATCGCCGCCCTCGCCTATGGCACCGGCAGCATCCCGAAGGTCGACAAGATCTTCGGTCCCGGCAATCGCTGGGTCACGGCCGCCAAGCAGCTGGTCGCGGCCGACCCCGCCGGGGCGGCGCTCGACCTGCCGGCCGGCCCGTCGGAGGTGTGCGTCATCGCCGACGACTCGGCCGATGCCGATTACATCGCCGCCGACCTGCTGGCCCAGGCCGAACACGATGCGCTCGCGCAGGCCATCCTGCTGACCGACTCGGCCGCGCTCGCGCAGCGCGTGCACGCGCGCCTCGGAGCGCGCGCCGCGCGGCTCGCCCGCCAGGCCGTGCTGGCCGCCTCGCTCGAGCACCTGCGCCTGATCGTCGTGCCCGACCTGCCCACCGCGGCCGCGGTCGCCGAAGACTACGCGCCCGAGCACCTGTTGCTGCAGACGCGCGCGCCGCGCGCGCTGCTGGCCTCGATCAGCACCGCCGGTTCGGTGTTCCTCGGGGCCTTCTCGCCCGAGCCGCTCGGCGACTACTGCTCCGGGACGAACCACGTGCTGCCCACCTACGGTCACGCGCGCGCCTGCAGTGGCCTGTCGGTCACCGATTTCATGCGCAGCATGACCGTGCAGGAACTGAGCGCCGAGGGCCTGCAGCGCCTCGGGCCGGTGGCGGTGACGCTCGCGCGGCTCGAGGGGCTCGATGCGCACGCGGCCGCGGTCGAGGCGCGCCTCGCCTCGCTGGCCGCCGCCACGCGCGGCGCCGGGGCGCGCGCATGAGCTGGATCACCGAGATCGCGCGGCCCGACATCCGCGCGCTCACGCCGTACCAGCACGCGGCGTGGGAGCCTGGCCTGGTGCGCCTGCACGCCAACGAGCTGCCGTGGCGATCCGCCGCCGACGGGAGCGAAGCGGGCCTGAATCGCTACCCCGAACCGCATCCGCACGCACTGGCCGCACGGCTGGCGCGTTACTACGAGGTCGAAGGCGACGCCGTGCTGCCTTGCCGCGGGAGCGACGAAGCCATCGACCTGCTGACGCGTTGCTATGCGCGTTGCGGCCGCGATGCGGTCGTGATCACGCCACCGACCTTCGGCATGTACGCGTTGTGCGCGCGCGTCCAGGGCGCGGCCGTCATCGAAGTGCCGTTGCGCCGCGACGCGGGCTACGGGCTCGACGTGCCGGCGCTGCGGAAGGCCGTCACGTCGGCCGTGAAGCTGGTGTACCTGTGTTCGCCCAACAACCCGACCGGGAACCTCATCGACCGCGGCACGGTGCTGGCGCTGGCCGCATCGCTGGCGGGGCGCGCGCTGCTCGTCGTCGACGAGGCCTACGTGGAGTTCTCGGCCAGTCCCTCGCTGGCCGCGGACCTGGGCGCGCACCCGGGCCTGGTCGTGTTGCGCACGCTGTCGAAGGCCCACGGCCTGGCCGGCGCGCGCTGCGGCGCCCTGCTGGCGCATCCCGAGATCATCGGGCTGCTGCGGCGCGTGATCCAGCCCTACGCCGTGACCCAGCTGACGATCGAAGCGGTGTCGCGCGCGCTCGAGCCCGCGGCGCTGGTCGAATCGCGGCAGCGCGTCGCGCTGGTCATCAGCGAGCGCTCGCGCCTCGGCGCCGCGCTCGCCGCGCGCCCGTCGGTGCGCCGGCTGTGGCCGAGCGCCGCGAACTTCCTGCTGGTCGAGTTCGCCGACGCCGCGGCGGCGCTGCAGCGCTGCCATGCGGCCGGGCTCCTGGTACGCGACCTGCGCCACCTGCCCGCGCTCGACCAGGCCCTGCGCCTGAGCATCGGCACGCCCGAGCAGAACGATCGGCTGCTGGAGGCGCTGCCGTGAACACGGGTGCCGCCACGCCGCGGCCCACGCTGTTCATCGACCGCGACGGCACGCTGGTCGAAGAGCCCGCGGATGAACAGGTCGATTCGCTCGACAAGATCCGCTTCGTGCCGGGCGTATTCGCCGCACTCGGCGAGCTCGGCCGCGCGGGCTACCGCTTCGTCATGGTGAGCAACCAGGACGGGCTCGGCACCGCGGCCTATCCGCGCGAGGCCTTCGAGCGCTGCCAGGATTTCATCCTGCGCGCCTTCGCCTCGCAGGGCATCGGCTTCGACGCGGTGTGCATCTGCCCGCATCGCGCCGCGGACGGCTGCGAATGCCGCAAACCGAAGACCGGGCTGCTGCGCGATTGGCTCGCCGGCAACGCCTACGACCCGGCCCGCAGCGCGGTGATCGGCGATCGCGACGCCGACCTGCAGCTGGCCGCCAACCTCGGCGTGCGCGGCTACCGCGTGCGAACGCCCGCCGGCCCCGGCGAGAGCTGGCCCGAGCTCGTGCGTGCGCTGCGTGCGCGCCGCGCGCGCCTCGAGCGCCGCACGCGCGAGACGGCGATCACGGTCGAGGTCGAACTCGACGGGGTGGTCGAGGCGCAGATCAGCACCGGCATCGGCTTCTTCGACCACATGCTCGAGCAGCTCGCGCGCCACGGCGGCTTCGGGCTGCGCCTGAAATGCGAGGGTGACCTGCACGTCGATGAACACCACACCGTCGAGGACTGCGCGCTGGCGCTCGGCGAGGCCCTGCGGCGCGCGCTCGGCGACAAGGCTGGCATCGGACGCTATGGCTTCCTGCTGGCGATGGATGAGGCGGAGGCGCAGGTCGCGATCGACCTGTCCGGGCGCGCCTACTTCACCTTCGAGGGCGCCTTCGGCCGCGATGCGGTCGGTGCGCTGCCGACCGAGCTGGTGCCGCATTTCTTCCGCTCGCTGAGCGAGGCACTGGGTTGCGCGCTGCACCTGGCGGTGCGCGGCGAAAACACCCACCACATGATCGAGTCCTGCTTCAAGGGCGTCGGCCGCGCGCTGCGCCCGGCGCTGCGCCGCGAAGGACACGACCTGCCCAGCACCAAGGGCCTGCTGTGAGCGACGCGGACGTGCTCATCATCGGCAGCGGCGGCGCGAACCTCGCCTCGCTCCGTTACGCGCTCGAGCGGCTCGGCGCGCGCAGCGAAGTCAGCACCGATCGCGAGCGCGTGGCCGGCGCGCGGCGGCTCCTGCTGCCGGGCGTCGGCGCGGCCGCCGACGCGATGGGGCGCCTGCACGACGCCGGCCTCGTCGCCACGATCCGCGCGCTGCGCCAGCCGCTGCTCGGCATCTGCCTCGGCATGCAGCTGCTGTACGAGCACTCCGATGAAGGCGCCACGGACTGCCTCGGCCTGCTGCACGGCACGGTGCAGCGGATCGAATCGGCGCCCGGCCGGCCGGTGCCGCACATGGGCTGGAACACCTGCGACATCCGCGGCGCCGATCCGCTGCTCGATGGCCTCGGCGGCGGCGACTATTTCTATTTCCTGCACAGCTATGCCGCACCGCTCACCGACGCCAGCAGCGCGGCCGTCGAGTACGGCGCGAGCCTGTGCGCCGTGACCGCCAGCGGCAATTTCCACGGCGTGCAGTTCCATCCGGAGCGCTCGGGCGCGGCCGGCGCGCGCCTGCTGCGCAACTTCCTGGAGCTCTGATGCAGCTGATCCCGGCCATCGACCTGCGCGACGGGCGCTGCGTGCGGTTGCGCCAGGGCGACTTCGCGGCCGAGACGCGCTATCCCGACGACCCGCTGGAATTGCTGCAGCGGTACCGCGACCTCGGGGCGCGCTGGCTGCACGTCGTCGATCTCGACGGGGCACGCGACGGCGTGCGCGCCAACCAGGCGACGATCGCGCGGTTGGCCGCGGCGGGCGGCATCGCGCTGCAGGTGGGCGGCGGCGTGCGCACGCGCCAGGCCGTGGACGAGCTGCTCGCGCTGGGCGTGGGGCGCGTCGTCGTCGGCAGCGCCGCGGTCGAAGCGCCGGAGGACGTCGCCGGCTGGCTGGCCGCATGCGGCGCCGAGCGCCTCTGCCTCGCCTTCGACGTGCGCTGCGATGCGGGCGGGACGCCGATGCTGCGCACCCGCGGCTGGCAGCGCGACGGGGCCTGTTCTCTGTGGGCGGGCATCGAGCGCTACGCCGGCACCGGGCTGCGGCACGTGCTGTGCACCGATATCGAACGCGACGGCGCGCTCGGCGGGCCGCACCTCGGGTTGTACCGCACCGCCGCGCAGCGGCACCCGCAGCTGCGCTGGCAGGCCTCGGGTGGCATCGCCACGATCGACGACCTGCACGCCCTCGCCGCCACGGGCGCCGCGGCCGCGATCAGCGGCACCGCGCTGCTCGAGGGGCGACTGCCGCCGGAGGCCTTGCAGCCATTCTTGCGCGCCGCATAATTCCCTGCCTCGATGTGCGGGACGCCCGGGTGGTCAAGGGCGTGCGCTTCCGCGACCATCGCGTCGTGGGGGACATCCTCGAGCTGGCGGACCGCTATCGCAGCGAAGGCGCGGACGAACTCGTGTTCTACGACATCACCGCGAGCCCCGAGCAGCGCACCGTCGATCGCGCGTGGGTCGACGCAGTGGCGCGGCTGCTCGACATCCCGTTCTGCGTCGCCGGCGGCATCGGCAGCGTGGCCGACGCCGAGGCGGTGCTCGCCGCGGGCGCCGACAAGGTGTCGGTGAACTCGCCGGCGCTGCGGCGCCCCGGGCTCATCGACGAGCTCGCGCGCCGGTTCGGCGCGCAGTGCGTGGTCGTCGGCATCGACAGCCTGCCGACCGAGTCGGGCTACCGCGTGCAGATGTACACCGGCGACGCGGCGCGTACGCGCGACAGCGGCCGCGCCACCTTCGAATGGATGCGCGAGGTGCAGCAGCGCGGCGCCGGCGAGATCGTGCTCAACTGCATGGCCGCCGACGGGCTGCGCAGCGGCTACGACCTGGCGCAACTGCGAGCCGCACGCGCATGCTGCACGGTGCCGCTGGTCGCCTCCGGCGGCGCCGGCAGCGCGGCGCACTTCGCGGCGGCGTTCACGGACGCCGGCGTCGACGCCGCGCTCGCCGCCAGCGTGTTCCATTCCGGACAGTTGTCGATCCCCACGCTCAAGGCCTGCCTGCGCTCGCAGGGCATCGAGGTGCGCGCATGACATTCACGACGGCAGACATCGACGCGCTGGCCTGGGACAAACAGGGCGGGCTGCTGCCCGCGATCGTGCAGCACGCCACCAGCGGCACGGTGCTGATGCTGGCATTCATGAACCGCGAGGCACTGCAGGCCACGCTCGAGCGCGGCCGCGCGGTGTTCTACAGTCGCTCGCGCCAGCAGCTGTGGGAGAAAGGTTCGACCTCGGGCAACAGCCTGCGCGTCCTCGACATCCGCCGCGACTGCGACGGCGACACGCTGCTCCTGACCGCGCTGCCGGCCGGGCCGGTGTGCCACACGGGCACGGCCACCTGCTTCGGCGAGGACTCGCCGTCGGCGGTCGCCGCGCTCGCCTTCCTGCCGCAGCTCGAGCAGATCATCGACGCGCGCCTGGCCGATCCGCCCGAGGGCAGCTACACCGCGCAGCTGCTGGCCAGGGGCATGCGCCACGTCGCGCAGAAGGTCGGCGAGGAAGGCCTCGAAGTGGCGCTCGCCGCGGTCGGCGAGTCCGACGAGCGCCTGCTCAGTGAATCGGCCGACCTGCTGTTCCACCTGCTCGTGCTGCTGCGCAGCCGCGGACACGGGCTGCGCGAGCTGGCCGACGAACTGCGTGCACGGCACGCGGACCGCGCGGCGGCCGGCCACTGACGCCCGGCCGGGCCGCGCCGGCGCCACGGCTGCGGCGCGCGCATTCTGTCAACTCAAGGCGGGCTGCGGCGCGCCGTTAACGGCGGGTATGGGAATCCCGCTGCCCCCGTATCGACGTGCCTCCCCCCGCGGCGGGCGACTCGGCGCGCGGCGCGCGCTGGCCTGCGCGGCGCTCACCGGCGCGCTCGCGGGCCTGTGCGCAGCCGATACCCGCGCGGTGCTGCCGGTCAGCGCGACGGTCAATCCCGTCGCCCGCATCGACGCGGCGGTGCCCGCTCCGCTGCAGATCAGCGCCGCGGATGTCTTGCGCGGCTACCTCGATGTACCGCACGCGCTGCGGCTGCGCGTCTACAGCAACAGCCGCGCCGGCTTCGCGCTGGATGTGGCCTCGCAGAGCCCATGGTTCACGGCGGTCGCGATCGAAGGGCTCGACGCGCCTGTCACGCTCGGTGCCGAGGGCGGCACGATCGTGCAGCGCTGGCAGGGCGCGGCGACGCGCGAAGTGGACCTGCACGTGCGCTTCCGCCTCGCGGCCGGCCTGATGCCCGGCCTGTACGCCTGGCCGCTGCAATTCCACGCGCGGCCGCTCTAGCCCGCCGGCCTCAGTACGTGATCGTCACGACGATCGTGTCGGAGTAGCTGCCGGCCGCGACGTCCTGCCCGGCCGGGATGCGCCCATAGATCGTGCCGCTGGCGGTCTGCGTGCGATTGGCCGCGGTCAGGTTCAGCGTCGCGCCGCCGGTCTGCGATCCGCCGGTGCCATTGCCGCGGACCTGCGTGTAGGCGGCATCGAAGAACAGGTTGTAGTTCAGCTTGTTCGCGCCTGACAGCATCGTGCGCATGGCGTAGGTGCCACTCGAACCGGTGCTGTAGCTCGACACCAGCGTGACGGTCGTGGCGCCGCCGCTCAACAGCGTGCAGGTGACCTCGACATCGCCGTTCGCGTAGGTGGGCGTGGCGCTCAGCGGGTTGTAGATGCCGAAGTCCGTGCCGGTCGAGGAAGCCGTGCAGCTCACGGCCGCCGAGGCCAGTGCCGGTGCAAGCCACGCGCCTGCGGCCAGCAGCGCCGGCAGTCCATGGCGCGGCCTCATGGCCGTTGCTCCTGCGCCGGCAGCGGGCGGCAGGTCACCGTGCCCATGTCGGGCAACGGATCGTCCGCCGGCGGCGGCGCGAGCCTGAAGCTGCATTGCCCGCCGCTCCAGCGCGCGGTGCCGGCGGTGCCATGGTCGAATCCGGTTACGTAGGTCACGCCGTCGTAGGTTACCGGAAAGCTCTGCTCCATGAACTGCACCGTGGCGCCAGCCGGCACCGGCGATCCGTCCGGCGTGACCAGCCGGAACGTGCCGCCGTGCACGCGTTCGACCGGGAATTTCACCACCACCCCGCTGCGGTAGCGCGGCGTCACGGTCAGCGTGCGCGCGCCGATGCTGGTATCGAGCGGCAGCTCCTCCGGTTCGATGTTGACGCGATTGGCTTCATAAGGCAGCAGCTCGGGCAGCAGCGCCTGCCCCTGCGCATCGGTGTGCGCCACGAGCTGGTGATCCAGGTACACGGGCACGCCGGGAATCCCGGCGACGTCGACGACGGCGAAGCTGCCGTTGACCTGCCGCGCGGCGCGCAGCTCGCCATCGAGCCAGGTCGCCGCGCCGCTCCAGAACACGCTCTGGCCGCTGACGCCATGGTTGCGCGCGGCCAGCAGCTGCAGGTCGCCGACGCTCCACTGCTCGCGCAGCTCGCCATCGTAGTTGCCGCGGCTCGAGGCGCCCAATCGCCAGCCCTGCCCGGGCCCGAGCGGCGGATTCTCGATGTAGGTCGCGTACAGTTCGTCGTCGGGCGCGCCCGCGCCGCTGCCACCATTGGCGGTGATGACCGCGGTGCGCCGCTCGGCCAGCGCGAACGTGAATCCAAGGAACAGGCTGCTGCCTTGCACGTTGCCCTGGCGACTGCGAGTGGCCGTCAAATTCAGGGCGCCGCGGTCGGTGATGCTGCGGCTGTAGCTGAGGCTCTCGGTCTGGTCGGTCGGCAGGATCGAGAACTGCTGGCGCACGATCACGGCCGACAGCGAGCCGAAGCGCTGCAGGTTCAGGCCCACCTGCGCCAGGTCGCGGCGCCGGAACTGGAGCGCGGCCACCTCGGCCGACGAGATCTGCCGATAACCATCGCTCGCCACCGACGTGCTCGCGGCCAGGCTGATGCGCCGCCCCTGGCGCTCGAAGCCGAAGCCGTACAACGTACCCGAGGTTCCCGGGCCACCGCCGGCCGCGGCGGTGAAGTTCAGCACCGCCACGTGCCCGAGCGCCACGGCGCCGGCCGCGCCGGCCGCGTGCGCCCTGTTTTCCAGGAACTCCCCGTGCGCCTCGAGCGTCAGCGCTCCGCTGATGCCGCGGCGGTAGCTGGCCGTGCCCATCCATTCGCCGTAGTGCGCGCTGGCCGTCGTGTAATCGCGCCGCACCTTGCCGAGGTCCGCTTCGTACTGGCTCAGGCCCGGCGCCAGCAGCTGCAGGCTGGAATAGAACGGCTCGGTGACCTGCTGCTCGCGGCCGAGCGCGTCGCGCACGACGACGCTGACCTGTCCGGCCCCGGTCACGACCGGCAGCTGGTCGATGATGAATGGGCCGGGCGGCAGCGTTTCGCTCGAGACCTTCTGGTTGTTCACGTACACGTCGACCGTCGAGGGCACCAGCGCCGTGCCGGTGGCGCTCAGGAGCGGCGCGGTGATCAGGTCAGGCCGCAGCGAGAAATTGCGTCCCCAGCCGATGCCGGCGAAGCGCACCGCGCTGCCCCAGGTGCTGCCGTCGCTGATCGCATCGCCCAGGGTCAGCCGCTCGATGCGCGAGGGGAAATCCATCGTATAGCTGGTATCGAGCCGCACCGCCTGGGTCTGGCCGTCGAGGGAGCGCACGACCCCGGAGTTGAGGAGCACGCCGCGCGCGGCGAACGCGCCCACTTCCGCGTAGGCGCCCGTCAGGTTCTCGCCGGCGACGCGCTGCGCGGACAGCTGGTAGTTCAGGAAGGCGCCCGGGCTGGCGCCGCAGGCGGAGGGCTCGACCTTCGGCGCGGCGCTCACGCGCGTGGCCGCGAACGCGGCGGGTGCGGCGCTCACGCTGATGGCCTGCGCGGACTCATCCAAGGCGACGCTGACGCCGGGCACCGCGGCGAGCGGCAGGTAGCGGCGGCCCTGGTGCAGGATGCCGGCGCCCGGCGGCGCCAGCAGCCGCAGGCGCGGGAAATCCGCCGCATCGAGCCACAGCGCGCCGGAGGCGTCGCGCAGCACGATCAGCGTGGCGCTGTCGGGCTGGCTGTTGACGGTGACGTTCATCACCGACTCGCGGAATCCGTCATCGGGCGCCGGCGCGATGTCGGCGCGCGCCGCGGCGGCGCCGAGCAGGCACAGCGTCCAGACTAGGTTAAACCGCCACGGGGAGCACTTGGGGGTTGGGCACATGGCACCGCACCCGGATTCAGCGGTCGGCGAACGCGACGTCGGCCTGGAAATCCCCCTGGTCGCTGGCGCCGCGGATGCTGATCGCGGCGTCATGCGCGACGCCGGCCGGCGGCGCGATCTTCCAGGTCACGGTGCTGCCGGGCAGCACGTAGCGGCTCACCACGCCGCGCGCCACGGCCTCGGAGCCCGCGAAATGCAGCGTGAAATCGCTGACCTGCTGGTGCGTCAGGCCCTCGTTGCTGGCGCTGACCGCGAGCCCGCCGTCGGGCAACCACTGTGCGTGCCAGCGCAGCGCCGCGGGCGCGGGATTCGCGGCCTGCACGAACACCGGGATGCTCAGGCGCAAGGCCACGCGCAGGCCGGTGAAATTCCTGTCCGCGGGTTGCGGCACCTCGGCGAGCAGCAGGCGGTAGTCGAGCTCGCGCGAAGGATCGGGCTCGCGCCGCAAGGCCACGCGCACGATCTGCTCGCCGTTGGGCGGCAGCGTGAACACCGGCGGCGTCGCCAGCAGCTCGCGCGTCGGGGAGTTGCCGTCCTCGCCACCCGCCTGCGTCCAGTTCAACGCCGACACCTGCACCACCAGCGGCGCCGCATCGTCGTTGTGCACGGTCAGCACGGCGGTGCGCTGCGAACCCTGCAGTTCGACGCGCACCGGCGCGATGCTGAAGGTTCCCGCGGCGGCCGGACCGGCCGCCGCGAGCATCAGCATCCACGCCGTGGCAGTGCCGGCCCTGGCCGGTCGCCGTGCATTTGCGGAGCGCAAGACTGTGCTACGGACGGTGGATCAGTACGTGACCGTCACGTTGATCGTGTCGGAGTACGCACCGGTCGAGACATTCTGGTTCGCGGCGTTATCCGGCAGGTTGCCGAACACCGTCACCGCCACCGCGTTGGCGATGCCGGTGCCCGTGCCAGGCATCGTGGCGCCGGTCGTGCCGTCACCGAACACCGTCGCGAACGCGGCGGTCGTGTACAGGTTGTACTGCAGCGTGTCGGTGCCGTTGGTCATCAGGCGCTGCGCGATCGTGCCGCCGGTGGTCGTGCCACCGTTCAGCGCCACCGTGAAGGTCGTGCCCTTCGTGCACTTGACGTTGACCGTCGTGTTGGCCGACAGCGCGCCCGCACCGGGCGTGTAGCTGCCGAAACCGAGCGGATTGGCGGCCACGGAGCAGGTCTTGAGGACCGTCGCCGTGACGCCAAAGGTCGTGGTGGCGGTGGCGGCGCTGGCACTGCCAGCGGCGGCCAGGGCCGTCGCGGCCATCGTTGCGGTGAGAATCTTGCGCATGAGCACTCCTTGAGGAAGCCGTTGAGTGGATGACTTGCCATGGCAACGGGCCTCTGGCGCCCGTCCCGGAGTGAATTCTTGCGATATGACACACAACCGGTGTGACGCCGGTCGCATTTGCGCCAAAGTGCGCTCAAGTCCGGCGTCAAATTGCCGACGCCGCCGCACTTTCCTGCCCTACAGCACCAGTTCGACCGCCGGCGCGCGCAGGTTGTAGCTCGAGCTCATCGCGCGCCCGTAGGCGCCGGCATTGGCGACCAGCAGCACGTCGTTCTCGAAGGTGGGCGGCAACAGGCGGTCATGCCCGAGCACGTCGGCCGACTCGCAGATCGGACCGACGACGTTGACCATCTCGGTGGCGGCCTCGTCGAGCCGCGTCAGGTTGACGATCTCATGCCACGACCCGTAGAGCGCGGGACGGATCAGCGAATTCATGCCGGTGGCCACGCCGACGTAGCGCACGTCTTCCTTCTGCTTCGTCTGGGTGACGCGCGCCAGCAGCACGCCGGCGGCCGACACGACATAGCGCCCGGGCTCGAGCCACAGCTCGATGTGCGGCGCCTGCGCGCGCACGGCACCGAGCGCGGCGTCGAATTTCGCCAGCTCGAGCGCCGCCTGCTCGCGCCGCTCCGGCACGCCCAGGCCGCCGCCGATGTTGACGATGCGCACATCGGCGAAGCGCCGGGCTGCGGTGAACAGGATCTCGGCGGTCTCGATCCAGCTGGCGATATCGAACACGCCGCTGCCGGTGTGGGCGTGCAGCCCGATGATGCGGCAGCCGGCGGCCTGCGCCAGCCGGAGCACCTCGGGCAATTCCGCGAGCGGCACGCCGAACTTGGAGTTCACGCCGGCCGTGCGCACGTGGTGATGGTGGCCGCGGCCGGTGCCGGTATCGACGCGCAACAGCACCTCGCGATTCGCGAACAGCCCCGGCCACGCCTGCAACACGTAGAGGTTGTCGATCGTCAGGATCACGCCGCGCTCGAACGCGAACGCGTATTCCTCGCGCGCGGCGAAATTGGGCGTGAACAGGATGCGCTGCGGCGCGATGCCGGGCACCGCGGCGAACGCGTGCTCGAGTTCGCCGCGCGACACGCACTCGAGCCCCAGGCCCGTGCCGGCGATGATGCGCAGCAGCTCGGCGTTCCAGTTCGCCTTCATCGCGTAGAACACCTGCCCGAACGAGCCGAGCGCGTGCAGGTCGCGCGCGGCCGCGCGCACGCCCTCGCCGTCGTAGACGTACGCGCAGTCGTGATCGGCCGCGACGCGCAGCAGTTCAGCGCGCCGCGTGTACCACCACGGCTGCGGCACCGTGGCGCTCCGCTTCGTCACGCCGTAGAGGTCGGCCCAGGTCGGTCCCATCACCGTGTCGCCCGGCACCGGCTTGATCAGCAGGTCATGGAGCCCCTGCACCAGGCGATCGCCCTGCACCTCGTCGACGACGAAGGTGAAGTTCAGGTCGTTGGCGGCCTGGCTGACCATGTAGATGCGCTGGTCGGTGAACAGCTCGAAGGCGGCGCCGAGCTGGTGCAGGATCGCGCGGATGTTGCGGCCAACCAGGCTCACCTGCGCGCAGGGCCCGAGCAGCTGCACGCGGCACAACTGCTGCAGGTCGGCAATCAGCGCGTCGAGCGCGTCCTGCGCCAGGTTGTTCGCGGCCGGATCGAGCGAGACCGTGACGCTGGTCTCGGACGTCGACACCTGGTCGACCGACATGCCGTGCTGCCGGAAGATGCGGAACGCATCGGCCATGAAGCCGACCTCGTGCCACATGCCCGGGCTCTCGAGCGAGATCAGCGTGATGCCCTTCTTGATGCACACCGCCTTGACCTGCGCGGTGCCATCGCCGCCGCTGGCGCTGACGTGCGTGCCCTCGAGCTGCGGAGTCTGCGTCGCGTAGATCCACAACGGGATCTGCGCCACGCGCACCGGCATGATGCAGCGTGGATGCAGCACCTTGGCGCCGCTGCTGGCGATCTCCTGCGCTTCGTCGTAATGGAGCGCGCGCAGCAGGCGCGCCGCCGGCATCGAGCGCGGATTCGCGCTGAACATGCCCGGCACGTCGGTCCAGATCTCGAGCCGCGCCGCGCGCAGCTTCGCGGCGAAGTAGGCGCCGGAGGTATCCGACCCGCCGCGCCCGAGCAGCACCGTGTCGCCGGCCGCGTTGCCGGCGATGAAACCCTGCGTCAGCACGACCGGCTTCAGCTGCCCGAGCCGCTCGCGCAAGGCCGGGTCGGCCGAGTAATCGCAGGTGGCGGACAGGAAATTCGCCGACGCCGGCGCATTCGCGCGCGGCGCGGCGATCAACCCGCTGCGCGCGTCCCACCAGTCGCAGGCGATGCCTTGCGCGTTGAGGAAGCGCGCGCCCAGCTCGGTGGCCAGCAACTCGCCGCAGGCCATGATGCGCGCGCGGTCGCGGTCGTTGAGCGAACCCTGGCGCGCCACGGCATCGAGCATCGTCGCGAGCGCACCCAGCTGCTGCTCGAACCCGGGCGATGCGCCGATGCCGAGTTCATCGGCGAGGCTCCGGTGGCGCTCTTCGAATGCGGCCAGGAGCGGCGCATGCGTGCCGATCAGCGCCGCGGTGATGAGCTTCTCGAGGCTGTCGGTGGCGCCGCTCAGCGCCGAATGCACGACCAGCACGCGCGCCCCGGTGTCGCGCCGGGCGCGCACCACGCCGGCGATGTTGCGCCAGTTGCCCAGCGTCGAAACGCTCGTGCCGCCGAATTTCAGCACGATCCATTCCGCCGCCGCGCCTGCGTTCATCGCTCACTCTGCCATTGGGGAAATGAACAACCCTGCGATCCGCGGCCGGCCGCGGAATCCGCGAGGCCGGCGCCGTGATTATTCCTCGTCGAACAGCTCGCGCAGGTCTTTCTCGAGCTTGCGGTCGGCGAGCACTTCTTCGAGCTTGCTCCAGGCCGCCTTGCCCTTCTTGCCCTGGGTGCGCACGCGCTTGTCGACGCGCGCCAGCAAGCCGTCGTAGTCGGTGCTGTCTTCGGCCTCGGCTACGAATTCTTCGTCGATGTCGAAATTTTCGCTATCGCGCTCAGGCATGGTTTCTTGAGAAATATGCTTGAAGATCAGCTAGTTAAACAGCTATTCGGTCTCACGGGGACGGCGAACTATAGCTGATTTGCCCAGCTATTCAACTCCGACCCCAAAACCGCGAAAAGGTGCCCTTCAGGGGGGCGTCGGGGCCGGCGCGGCGGCCTCCGGGGTTGCCGCCGCCGCCTCGGGTGCCTCGGCCTCGAGACCGACCGTCGCCAGCACGCCATCGGCACGCGCCAGCACCTCGCGGGCGTAGTCCCAGTGGATCGCCACCGTCGTGTCGCCGACGGCCTCGCGCAGCAGCTCGGCGAACTTGTCGACGTCCGGCTCGTAGCTCTGCCCCTGCGCATCGACCGGCGGATGCGCCTCGAGCAGCAGCTCGCCATCGACCCACGCGACCTTCACCGGTTCGTTGACGATCGTGACCTTGGTGCCGACCGGCACCATCTCGAACAGCGCCTCGATGTCCTCCGGGTACATGCGGATGCACCCGTGCGTGACCGCCAGGCCGACCGCGATCGGATTGTTGGTGCCGTGGATCAGGTAGGTGCCGTGGCCGGCGGCCAGGCGCAGCGCACGGTTGCCGAGCGGGTTGTTGGGCCCCGGTGGCACCCTCGAGGGCAGGATGTCG
>DATKLZ010000062.1:0-7227 GCA_035542135.1 Steroidobacteraceae bacterium
TGCAGAAGACCATCATCCGCCAGTCGCTGGCGCGCAACCGCGTCGTCATCACCGCGACGCAGATGATGGAATCGATGATCCAGAACCCGATGCCGACGCGCGCCGAAGTGAGCGACGTGGCCAACGCGGTGCTCGACGGCACCGATGCGGTGATGCTGTCGGCCGAGACCGCCGCCGGCAAGTATCCGGTCAGGGCAGTGCAGGCGATGGCGGACGTGATCCGCGGCGCCGAGAAGTACCAGCTCGGCGCGCAACGCGGCCTGATCCGCGTCGAAGACGAGTTCAGCAACACCGAAGAGGCGATCTCGCGCGCGGTGATGTACACCGCCAACCACATGCGCGTGCGCGCCATCGTCGCGCTGACCGAGTCGGGCCAGACGCCGCTGTGGATGAGCCGCATCCGCGCCGACATCCCGATCTTCGCCTTCACGCGCCACGAGGCGACGCGCCGCCGCGTCACGCTGTATCGCGGCGTGTACGCCGTGCCCTTCGACATCACCGACGGGCGGCCGCAGGAGCTCTATCGGGCGATATTCGAGCAGCTGCTGGGCCGTGGGCTGGTCGATGTCGACGACCTGGTGATCCTCACCAAGGGCGAGCTCTCGGGTGTGTCGGGCGGCACGAACTCGATGCAGATCGTGCGGGTCACGCCGCCCTAGCGGCCGCTTCGAACGTGTCTCGCGCGCTCAGTGCTGCGCGCGGCTCGAAAATCCACGCGGGCGATCCGCGCGGATTTTCGCCGTGCCCTCGCGCGGGCGGGCACCTTGGCCCGGTGGGAACACCGCCAGATTCCAACGTAGCACTGGACGGCGCCCGCGCCCGCGCTCGGCGCTCAGCAAGATCGCGCGCGAGACACGTTCGAAGCGGCCGCTAGGGCAGCGTGAAACCGCTCAGTGTGGCGCGGGCCAAATTCGCTCGCGTCGATCGGTGGACGCGCGGGGTACGCTTCAGGTGCCTGGCTTCACCAGCGCCTGCAGGTCGGCCAGCAGCTGCTTGGAATGCGTCTTCGGATCGACGTCGGGGTAGTGCTTGGCGATGCGGCCCTTCGGGTCGATGACGAAGGTCTCGCGGCGCGCGAAGCCGAGCATGCCGAGCACGCCGTAGGCCCGGGCGACCGACTTGTCGGTGTCGGCGAGCACGGAGAACGGCAGGCTGTGCCTGGCGGCGAATTCCTTCTTCGAGGCGACATCCTGCACGCTGATGCCGAGCACGTTCACGCCGAGCTTGCGGAACGCGAAGATGTTGTCGCGGAATTCGCAGGCCTCGGTGGTGCAGCCGGGTGTCTCGTCCATCGGGTAGAAATACACCACCAGCCATTTGCCGCGCTGGTCGGCGAGGCTGACCCAGGCATCGTGCTGGTCCTGCAGCCTGAAATTCGGCGCCATCGACCCCGTGGTGGCCTCGGCGGAGGCGAACAACGGTAGCGCGAGCGCCAGGAGCAACGTGCCGAGCCGGGAAACGAGACCTGCGTACATGACGATCCTCCGCTGATTGCGAGTATCTTATGCCTGTGGACGCGGCACCGTCACTCAGTCCGAGGCAGGGCGTCGGCAACACCGTGGGCCTGGTGCTGCCCGGAGGCGGGGCACGCGCCGCCTACCAGGTCGGGGTGCTGCGGGCGATCGCCGACATGCTGCCCGGCGCGCACAACCCGTTCCCGGTCATCGTCGGCACGTCGGCCGGCGCCGTCGCGGCGACCGTGCTGGCCACCGAGGCCTGCCATTGGCATCGCGCGATCGACGCGCTCGAGCGCGTCTGGCACAACTTCCATGTCGACCAGGTGCTCAAGGCCGACGCGCTCAGCATGCTGCGCTCGGGCGCGCACTGGGTGACCTCGCTGGTGTCCGGCGGCATGCTGCTGCCGCCCCCGGCGGCGATGTTCGACAACTCGCCGCTGCGCGCGCTGCTGGAGCGCAACATCCATTGGGATCACCTGCAGACGAGCCTGCGGCGCGGTGCGCTCAAGGCGCTGGCGCTGTGCGCCACCAGCTACACCAGCGCCGCCTCGGTGGCGTTCTTCGACGGCGAGCCGGCGCTGCAGGGCTGGGAGCGCCACCAGCGCGTCGGGCGCCGCGAGGCGCTGACGCTCGATCACCTCATGGCGAGCATGGGCGTGCCGTTCCTGTTCCCGCCCGTCATGCTCGATGGCGAATTCTACGGCGACGGCGCGCAGCGCCAGTTGTGGCCCTTGAGCCCGGCGATCCATCTCGGCGCCGATCGGCTGCTGGTCATCGGCGTGCGTTCCGCGCAGGGCGCCGGCGTCGTCGACCGCGGGCGCGACGCGGCCGCCGCGCCGACCATGGGGCAATTGTTCGGCTACATGCTCGACACGCTGTTCATGGACCAGATCTACGCCAACGTCGAACACGTAGCGCGCCTGAACCAGGTGGCGGAGGTGGCGCCCAGCGCCGTGCCGGGCGTGCACAAGGTCGCCACGCTGATGATCGCGCCGAGCCAGGACCTGCGCGAGATCGCCGCCCGGCACGTGCGCAGCCTGCCGCGGAGCCTGCGGGCGCTGCTGCGCGTCATGGGCGCGCGCGGGGCCGGTGGCGCGCAGCTCGCCAGCTACCTGATGTTCGAGGCGACGTTCACGCGCGAACTGATCGCGCTCGGCATCCGCGATGCGCGCGCGCAGCAGGATGAACTGCTGGATTTCCTTGGCGGAGGTTCGTTGTCGCGTACCATAATGTTGCCGGCGCTGACGCTCGGCAGTTGAGCCGCCATGGCTCGAGAATGCGGGAGGGGGTCCCGGTGGAAGAAGAGCTCAAGAAAGCCGCACTCGATTACCATCGCCTGCCCACGCCGGGCAAGATCGCGCTGACGCCGACCAAGGCGCTGGCCAACCAGCGCGACCTGTCGCTGGCATACTCGCCCGGCGTCGCCTACGCCAGCCTGCTGATCAAGGATGATCCGCTCGAGGCCGCGAGCATGACCGCGCGCGCCAACCTGGTGGCGGTGGTCACGAACGGCACCGCCGTGCTGGGCCTCGGCAACATCGGGCCGCTGGCCGCCAAGCCGGTGATGGAAGGCAAGGGTTGCCTGTTCAAGAAATTCGCCGGCATCGACGTGTTCGACATCGAGATCGCCGAGCCGGATCCCGACCGGCTGGTCGATATCGTCGCGGCGCTCGAGCCCACCTTCGGCGGCATCAACCTCGAGGACATCAAGGCGCCGGAGTGCTTCTACATCGAGCGCAAGCTGCGCGAGCGCATGAAGATCCCGGTGTTCCACGACGACCAGCACGGCACCGCGATCATCGTCGCTGCGGCGGTGCTCAATGGCCTCAAGGTCGTCGGCAAGAACATCGCCGACGTCAAGCTCGCCGGTTCCGGCGCCGGCGCCGCGGCGCTCGCCTGCCTAGACCTGCTGGTGGCCCTGGGCCTGCGCAGGGAAAACGTCACCATCGCCGACAGCAGCGGCGTCGTCTACGCGGGCCGGCCGAACCTGGACGCCGACAAGCAGCGCTACGCGCGCGCCACGCCGGCGCGATCGCTGGCCGAGATCGTCGTCGATGCCGACATCTTCCTCGGCCTGTCGGGCCCGCGCGTGCTCCAGCCGGAGATGGTCGCGCGCATGGCGCCACGGCCGCTGATCCTCGCATTGGCGAATCCCGAGCCGGAGATCCGGCCGGAGCTGGCGCAGGCGGCGCGTCCCGACTGCATCGTCTGCACCGGACGGTCGGACTACCCGAACCAGGTGAACAATTCGCTGTGTTTCCCGTTCATCTTCCGCGGCGCGCTCGATGTCGGCGCGACGGTGATCAACGAGGCGATGAAGCTCGCGACCGTGCACGCGCTGGCCGAACTGGCGCAGGCCGAGCAGTCGGACGTCGCCACCGCCGCCTACGGCGAGAGCGGCGAGGGTTTCGGCCCGCAGTTCCTGATCCCGCGCGCCTTCGACCCGCGGCTGATCACGACGATCGCGCCGGCGGTGGCGCGCGCCGCGATGGACAGCGGCGTCGCGACGCGGCCGATCGCCGACCTGGCGGCCTACCGCGCCAGTCTCGAGCAGTTCGTCTACCAGTCCGCCTCGTCGATGCGCGCGGTGTTTGCCACCGCGAAGCGGCGCCCGCAGCGGCTGATCTACGCCGAGGGCGAGGATCCGCGCGTGCTGCAGGCGGTGCAGGTGGTCGTCGATGAAGGCCTGGCGCGGCCGATCCTGATCGGCCGCGTCGAGCTGATGGCCTCGCGCATCGAGAAGCTCGGGCTGCGCCTCAGGTTCGGCGAGCACTGCGAGGCGGTCAACGTGCACAACGACGCGCGCTTCCGCGACACCTGGAGCGAGTACTACGAGCTGGCCTGCCGCAGTGGCGTGACCAGGGCGCTCGCGATGGAGCAGATGCGCAGCCGCACCTCGCTGATCGGCGCGATGCTGCTGCGGCGCGGCGACGGCGACGCGATGCTGTGCGGCACGGTCGGCGACTATCTCGACCACCTGAAGTTCGTGCGGCGGGTCATCGGCCTGCGGCGCGGCGTGCATACCGTGGCGACGATGCAGATGCTGATCCTCAACGACCGGCAGCTGTTCATCTGCGACACGCATGTCAACCGCGACCCGGATGCCGAGCAGATCGCCGAGATGACGCTGCTCGCCGCCGAGCAGGTGCGGCGCTTCGGCATGACGCCGCGCGTGGCGCTGGTCTCGCATTCGAGCTTCGGCAGCTCGGACGCGGCCTCGGCGCAGAAGATGCGCGTCGCGCTCGGGCTGATCCGCGACCGCGACGCCGACCTCGAGGTCGATGGCGAAATGCGCGCCGATTCGGCCTTGTCGAGCGCGATCCGCGCGATCGAATTCCCGAACTCGCACCTGCAGCACGACGCCAACCTGCTGATCATGCCGAACGTCGACGCCGCCAACATCTGCTACAACGCGCTGCGCATCGCCGCGGGCGGCGGCGGCGTGATCGTCGGTGGCATCCTGCTCGGCATCGCGCAGCCGGTGCACATCATGACGCCCTCGTCGACGGTGCGCCGCATCGTCGACATGAGCGCGGTCGCGGTCGCGGACGCCGGCGCGTGGGCCGAGGCGGCCGCGGCGCGCAGCGGCGGCTGAGCGGCGCGGCCGTGAACATCGTCTACCGGAGCGACGTCGGACGCGTCTGCCCGGGTTGCCGGCGGGCGCTGGCGCAATGCGTGTGCAAGGACCTGCGCGGCAAGCCGGTGCGGGCGCCCGCGGGCCCGGTGCGCGTGTCGCGCGCCACGCAGGGCCGCGGCGGCAAGGTGGTATCGGTCATCACGGGCCTGGCGCTCGGCGCGGACGAACTCGCCGCGCTCGCCGCGGAGCTGAAGCGCCGCTGCGGCTCCGGCGGCACCGTGCGCGACGGGATCATCGAGATCCAGGGCGAGCATCGCGACACACTGGTCGCGGAACTCGTCAAGCGCGGCCATGCCGCGCGCCGCGCGGGCGGCTAGCCCCTAGGCCCGGCGGTTGCCGCCTGCGCCGGCACGCACCTCGGTGGCCGTGCCGGTCTGCGTCAGGCCCGAATGGCGCACGCGCACCTCGGGCAGCGTGCGCGCGAAGACCTCCGCGAGCCGCTCGACGATGTACACCGAGCGATGCTGTCCGCCCGTGCAGCCGACCGCCACGGTCAGGTAGCGGCGCGCGCTGCTGCGGTAGGCGGGCATGCGCGCACTCATGAAGGCCGCCACGTCGGCGATGAAGTCCCGCACCAGCGGCTGCTCGTCGAGGAAACGCACCACCGCGGCATCGCGCCCGGTCAGCGCCCGCAGGCTGCTCTCCCAGTACGGATTGGGGAGCGAGCGCGCGTCGAACACGAAGTCCGCGTCGCCCGGGATGCCGTGCTTGTAGCCGAAGGATTCGAGCTGGAGCGAGAGCCAGTCGGAGGCGCGCCGATCGATGCGCCGCTGGATCTGCTCGCGCAGCTGGTGCACGCCGAGCTGCGAGGTGTCGAGCACCTGGTCGGCGCAGGCGGCGATCGGCTCCAGCAGCCGCCGCTCGCTGGCGATCGCCTCGCGCAGGCCCTCGCCCTGGCGGGCCAGCGGGTGCACGCGCCGCGTCTCCGCGAAGCGGCGCAGCAGCTCCGCCTCGCCGGCGATCAGGAACAGCACCTCGCACTCGATGCCGCTGCGCCGCAGCTCATCGACCAGCATCGGCACCGAGCCGATCTCCGCCTCGCTGTTGCGCGCGTCCAGGCTGATGGCGGTGCGCGCGTAGATCTTGTCGCTGCTGCGCACGCTGTGCGCGATGAACGGCTTGAGCAGCGCCGCCGGCATGTTGTCGATGCAGTAGTAGCCGAGGTCCTCGAGCATGTGCAGCGCCACGCTCTTGCCGGCGCCCGACAGGCCGCTGAGGATGATCAGTTGCATGTGGGTGCCGGTCGCCGGCCGCGCTAGAGGCGCGCGCCCTTCTGCGCCTCGGCCGCATGGTGGTCGGTGATCTTCTCCTTGTGCTTGCGCGCCAGCCGCTCGAGCTTGTCGGTCAGCGCGTCGATCGCGGCATACATGTTGGCGTCCTCGGCCAGCGCGTGCACGCTCTCGCCGCGCAGGTGCAGCGTGGCTTCGGCGCGCTGCACGAGCTTCTCGACGGTCAGCACGCAATGGGCGTCGATCACGTGGTCCGAGTGGCGCACCAGCCGCTCGAGCTTCTTCTCGACGTATTCGCGCATCGAAGCCGTGATCTCGACATGGTGGCCGGTGACGCTCAGATGCATGGGGCTCCTCCTTGAAGGCTGTCGTGGATCGATCGTCAGGTGTCGTGTCGGTCGGCTGCGCCGGCCGCCTTGCCGGCGTCGCGGCGGCGCTCGTTCGAGGGCGCGAGCCGCATCGACTCGCGGTACTTGGCCACGGTGCGGCGCGCCACCGGGATGCCGGCGTTGCTCAGCAGCTCGGCGATGCGGCTGTCGCTGAGCGGATTGGCCGGGTCTTCCTCGCGGATCAGCTTCTTGATCTTGGCGCGGATCGCGGTGGAGGAATTGCCGGCGCCGCCGCTGGCGTCCTCGACCTTGCTGGAGAAGAAATAGCGCAGCTCGAACACGCCGCGCGGCGTGTGCATGTACTTGCCCGAGGTGATGCGCGACACGGTCGACTCGTGCATGTCGATCGCCGCGGCGATGTCGCGCAGGATCATCGGCTGCATGTGCTCCTCGCCCTGCTCGAGGAAGGCGCTCTGGCGCGCGACGATCGAGCGCGCGACCTTCAGCAGCGTGTCGTTGCGGATCTCGAGGCTCTTGAGCAGCCAGCGCGCCTCCTGCAGCTGCGTGCGCATCGT
>DATKLZ010000063.1:0-5655 GCA_035542135.1 Steroidobacteraceae bacterium
CCGCAGTGTTGCCGTCGCCGTCGCGCAAGGCCGCAGGGCCGACGCCGACGTCGGTCGGGTCGCCGCGAAACACTTCCGTGGCCGCCGCGAGCGGCTGGCCGCGGCGCAGCCGCTTGACGACGAAGGGGTAGCCCGAACTCGTCATCTCGCCCGGCGTCCATTCGCGGCTCGCGAGCAGCGTGTCCTCGTCCTCCCAGGCGATGTCCTGCTTGCCCCGCGGCAGCACGAAGCCGCCGTCGACGAACTGGCCGGTGCGCACGTCGAACTCGCGCTCGGTCGCCGCGTCCTCGCCGCCGTCGGTCAGCGCCAGCATGCAATCGTGCTCGCCGGGCTCCGCGCACTGCGCGCCCTGCCAGAACCAGTTGGCGTGCTCGGCCGCGGACAGTGCGTCGAGATCGAGGAGCGGTGTCCAGGTGGCATCGGGGCGAAGGAATTCGGCGAAGCCGGTGCGCCGCCACAGCCCGTGCTGGTGCGCAGCGTCCTGCCACAGGTTGTAGATGTCGCCGCCCATGACCGAGGGCTCGGGAATGCGGTCGTTCGCCTGCGCGAGCGCCAGTGCGGCCTGGCGCAGCGTCGCGTAGCGCGCGTCGGCCTCGAGCACCGCTGAGGTCTTGGCGTTCTCGGCCTTTACCCAGTCCATCGCGCGCGGGTCGTTGACCTGCTCGAGCCACAGGAACGGGTCGTCGTCGGCCGCCGCAGCCGCCAGCGCGAGACCCAAGCCCACGAGCAGGGCCAGGCAGGATTTCATGCGCATCGTCCACCCCCGATTTCCCGAGATGCCCCATTGTGTCCCAGAATCGCGGATAATTGCAGCGGGCCACTCCAGGCGGGGGCGCGATGCAGAAGGTCACGATCACGCGCATCAAGGTGCACGCCGACGCGCGCGGCGCGGTGTTCGAGCCGCTCGAGCCGCAGATACTGGGTGGCTGGCGCAACGTGCACGCGGTCATCACCGAGCCGGGCGCCGTGCGCGGCAACCACCGCCACCTGCGCGGCACCGAAGTCACGGCGGTGTACGGCGAAGCGCTGGTGCGTTACCGCGACGGCGAAGCCACGCGCGAAGCGGTCGTGCCCGCGGGCGAGGTGTGGCGCTTCCAGTTCCCGCCCGGCGTGCCGCACGCCTTCAAGAACATCGGCACGCGTCCGTTCGTGCTGGTGTCATTCAACACCGAGCTGCATGACCAGGCCGCGCCCGACGTGGAGCGCGTGGAGCTGATCCCCGCCTAGGGCGCAACCGATGCTCAGCGCAACTCGCCGAGGAAGGCGTCGGCGAGCGCCAGGTAGCGGTCGATGTCCTGCGCCGTGTGGGCCAGCGACACCTGCGGGCCGGCGGAAGACACCGCATCCCACACGCCGCGGTTGGCGAGGTACACGCGCCGCGCGTTGATGAGGTCGTAGTCGAGCGACAGCGCCGCCTCGCTCCCGTTGGCCGGTAGCCGTGGCTGCAGGCAATAGCCGGAGCGCGGGCCGCAGCGGAACGCGCGCCACGGCAGCCCGCGCCGCGTGAACACGCCTTCGAGCCCGTCGGCGAGCCGCGTGCCGAGCTTTTCGATGCGCGTGAAGGCCTCCGGCGTCAGGATCTGCTCGAGGGCCACGCGCGCGGTCGCGGTGGCGAGCGGCGTCGCGTAGGTCGTGCCGCCGGTCGCCATGCCGCGCGGCTCGACGTACAGGTCGATGTGGCGCGCGTAGGCGGCGCCGATCGCCTCGCTCATGCCGTAGAGGCCGAAACTGACGCCGGTGCCGAGCCCCTTGCCGAGCACGATGAAGTCCGCCTCGAGCTGCCAGGCGTTGACGAGCCCGCCGTGGGCGAACTGGAAGGTGTGCGCTTCATCGAGGCACAGCAGCGTGCCGTGCCGGCGCGTCAGCTCGCGCAAGCCCGCGTGGAAGCCGGTCGCCGGCAGCACGACATTGCAATTGGTCATCGCCGGTTCGGTGAGCACGAGGGCCACGTCGCCCGCGGCGAGCGTGCGCTCGAGCGCGGCCAGGTCATTGAACGGCAGCAGCGTCGTATGCGCCGCGGTGCCCGGCGTCAGCCCCGGATTGTCGGCGACGCTGCGGCCCTGCTCCTCGCGCACCAGCGTCTCGTCGATATGCCCGTGGTAGTGGCCGCCGAAGATGACCACGCGCGAGCGCCCGGTGAGGAAGCGCGCCGCGCGCACCACTTCGGTGTTCGCGCCCGAGGCCGACAGCGTGAACTGCCAGTACGGATGCCGCGTGCGCGCGGCGAGTTGTTCCGCCACGACGATCGCGTCCTCGGTCGCCAGCAGGAACTGCGTGCCGCGGCGCGCCTGCGCCGCCAGCGTCGCCGCGACGAGCTCGTTGCCGAAGCCGACCGTCATGCTCAGGTCACAGACGTTGAAGTCGAGGTAGGCATTGCCGTCGACGTCGCGGAACACCGCGCCGTGGCCCGACTCCGCGTAGACCGGTGGCGTCGGATAGAGATTGCTCATCCACGACATCGGCACGCTGTTGGGCAGGTGCGCGGCCGCGCGCGCCCGCAGCGCGGCGGAGCGCGGCGTGCGGCGCGCGAACTCCGCATCCTCGCGGGCCCGCAGCCGGGCGAGCCTCTGGCGGTCAATGCCGGCGGCGGTGGCGGCTTGGCCCATGCGTGACCTCGAGGTTGCCTGCTAGGCCGGCGGCGTCAGTGCCGCCGCCAGGAACGGCAGGCTCACATCCATGCGGTAGTCGACGTTCGAGTGGTTGTCCGGGAATTCCTCGTAGCGATGCGGCACGCCGAGCCGCTCGAGCGCGCGGTGCAGCCGCCGCGCCCCGTAGACGAGGTTGAACTGGTCGACGTTGCCGCAGTCGATGTACAGCGCGCGCAACGCCTTGAGGCCGGCGCCGCGCGCCTGCACCATGTTGAGCGGATCCCATTTCGCGAAATTCGCCCAGCGCTCGGGAATGAGCTCCGCGGTTTCCATGTCGAGGGGCAGGCGCAAGCCCATGTAGGCCGCCGGATCCGGGTCGTAGCTGGCGCACATGCCCAGCATCTCGAGCGTCTCGACCTCATCGTCCTTGACCTTGGGCCGCTTCCCGAATTCCTCGAGCCAGGGCTGGATGCCGCCGGCGCGCGCGAACTCGCGCAACGAACGCACCAGCCCGGGCAGGTAGCAGGTCTCAAACCCCATGTCGCCCGAGTGGCAGGCGGCGGCGGCCCAGAAATCCGGATGCAGCATCGCATGCACGATCGAGCCATATCCGCCCGAGCTCTTGCCGAACACGCCGCGCCGGCCGCGGCCGCCGCAACCGAACTCGCGCTCGACGCGCGGCACCATCTCGCGCACCAGGAAATCGGCCCACGGCCCCTGCGCGGCGCTGTTGATGTACTGGTTGCCGCCGAGCCGCGTGAAGCAGTCGGGAAAGGCGACGACGACCGGCGGCAGGGCGCCCGCGCCGATCAGGCGATCGAGCCGCTCGGGCACGTTCTCGCCGAAATTCTTCCAGTTGGTGTGCGCCGGTCCGCCGGCGGTGTAGCCGACCAGGTCGACGAGCAGCGGGAGCCCCGCGCCGTCGTGCCCATGCGGCACGTAGACATCGACGATGCGCGTGGCCGGCGCGCCGACCAGGTTCGCGCCGAGCAGCGCGCTGTCGATCGCCAGCCGATGGACGGTGCCTGCGCGGTCGGTCGGCTCACGGCGCATGGCAGGACCGCGCGCCGCGTGGCCCTAGATCCAGTAGACGAAGATGAACAGGCCGAGCCAGACCACGTCGACGAAGTGCCAGTACCATGCCACGGCTTCGAAACCGAAATGGCGCGTTGGCGTGAAGTGCCCGTTCATCGTGCGCAGCCAGATGATCGTCAGCATGATCGCGCCGATCGTCACGTGCAGGCCGTGGAAGCCGGTCAGCATGAAGAACGTCGAGCCATAGATGCCGGTGCCGAGCTGCAGCCCCTTGTGCAGGTACGCTTCGCCGTACTCGTGCGCCTGGAAGAACACGAACAGGAAACCCAGCAGGAAGGTCAGCGCGAGGAACAGCTTCAGCACGCCGCGGTTGCCGGCCTTCAGCGCATGGTGCGCGATCGTGATCGTCACGCCGGATGTGAGCAGGATCGCCGTGTTCAGCAACGGCACGCCGACCGCCGGAATGGTCTCGAAGCTGCCGTCGGCGCGCGGCCCGAGATGCGCCGGGCCGTTGGTCGGCCAGCCGGCGTCGAAGTTCGGCCACAGCAGGATCTTGTCGAACACCTTGACGCCCTCGCCGCCGATCCACGGCACCGCCAGCGTGCGTGCGTAGAACAGCGCGCCGAAGAACGCGGCGAAGAACATGACCTCGGAGAAGATGAACCAGATCATGCCCATGCGGAACGAGCGGTCGACGTGCAGGTTGTACACGCCCTGCTGGTTCTCGTTGATGACGGTGCGGAACCAGCCGATGAACATCACGGCCAGCAGCGCCAGTCCGATCGCGAACACCTCGGGGCCGAACCAATCGTTCAGCCAGGCGGCCACGCCCAGCATCGTCGTGAACAGCGCCACCGAGCCGATGATCGGCCACGGCGTGCCGTGCGGCAGGAAGTACTTGCTGGAATCGGCCGGGGCATGGGATTGCGACATGATGGTTTCCTGGATTTGCCGTTCTCTAGCGGGCGGCGACACCCGCCGCGACGTCATAAAAGGTGTAGCTGAGGGTCACGCGATCGATGTTGGCGGGCAGCGCGCGGTCGATGAAGAAACGCACCGGCAGCACGCGCTGCTCGTCGCGCTTGAACGACTGCGGCGAGAAACAGAAGCACTGCGTCTTGTGGAACCAGCTCGCGGCCTCGCCCGGCGCGATATTCGGCACCGCCTGCGCCACGGTGTCGTGGCCGGTCAGGTTGCGGGCGATGTAGTTCGCCTCGTAGAGCTGCCCCGGGTGCACCTGCAGCGTGGCCTGCGCTGGCCTGAATTCCCAGTTGCCGACCGTGGGCAGGTTGGCCATGAATTCCACGGTGACGGTGCGCGACTGGTCGACGCCGGCGGCGGTCGGCGCACGGGCGCCCTCGGCCGCGCTGGCGGCGCCGATCGGGGCGGCGACCGCCTCGGCCAGCAGCTTCTGGTCGCCGAACCCGGTCACCGTGCACAGCACGCGGTACAGCGGCACCAGCGCGAAACCGAAGGCGAAGCTGCCGGCGACGAAGAACCACAACTTGCCGGTCAGCGAGCGATTGCTGCGCTTCAACGCCTGCGCGTCATTCGCAGCGGGATCGTTCATCCGTGGCTCCGATGCACCGTGAGGGCGATGAAACCGACGTAGATCGCGAGCGCGAGCAGCACGAGCATGAAGGTCGTGCGGCGCACGCGCCGTTGCTGTTCGCTGCTGGCGGCCATGACCTCAATGCTCCGCGCCGCTGGCGATCTGCGCCGGCGTCGGCGGGTTTTCCCAGGTGTGGTACGGCGCCGGCGAAGGCACTTCCCACTCGAGGCCGTGCGCGCCTTCCCACACCTTGGCCGGCGCCTGCTCGCCGCCGCGGACGCACTTGATGATGATGTACGGGAACAGCAGCTGCGACAGCCCGAACCCGAAGGCGCCGATCGAGGAGACCATGTTCCAGTCGGCGAACTGCGTGGCGTAGTCCGGGATGCGGCGCGGCATGCCGGCGAGCCCGAGGAAGTGCTGCGGGAAGAACAGCACGTTGACGAAGATCGTCGACAGCCAGAAGTGCCACTTGGCCAG
>DATKLZ010000064.1:0-12071 GCA_035542135.1 Steroidobacteraceae bacterium
TGATCGACAACGCCTGCAAGTGGTGCCGGGGCGCGGTGCGCGTGCAGGCGCGGCTCGATGCGGCGCGGCCGCCGGCGCAGCGGCTGGTGATCCGGGTCGAGGACGACGGGCCGGGCATCGCGCCCGCCGACCGCAATCGCGTGCTCGGCCGCGGCGTGCGCGCCGACGAGCGCGCCAGCGGGCACGGGCTGGGCCTGGCGATGGTCGCCGACACCGTGGCGCTGTACGGCGGTGAGCTGGTCGTAGGCGAGTCGGCGGCGCTGCATGGGGCCTGCCTCGAGGTGGCCCTGCCCGGGCGGGCCCTGGAGTCCGGCGTGTTAACATCGCCGCCATGAGATCGACCGACACCATATCCTGGCAGCCCACCAGCTGGCAGTCGCGCAAGGTGCAGCAGCAGCCGACCTATGGCGACAGCGCCGAGCTCGAGCGCGCCGTGGCCGACCTGTCGCGGCTCCCGCCGATCGTGGTGTCGTGGGAAGTCGAGAACCTGCGCCTGCGCCTGGCCGCCGCCCAGCGCGGCGAGGCCTTCCTGCTGCAGGGGGGCGATTGCGCCGAGAGTTTCGCCGACTGCGAGTCCGACCGCATCGCCAAGCAGCTCAAGGTGCTGCTGCAGATGAGCCTCGTGCTGCTGCAGGCGATGAAGCGGCCGGTGGTGCGCGTCGGCCGGTTCGCGGGCCAGTACGCCAAGCCGCGCTCGGCCGACACCGAGACGCGCGAGGGCGTGTCGCTCCCGGCCTATCGCGGCGACCTGGTCAACAGGCCCGAATTCACGGCCGCGGCGCGCCGCCCCGATCCGCAGCTGCTGCTGCGCGGCTACGAGCGCGCAGCCCTCACGCTGAACTTCGTGCGCGCACTGGTCGACGGCGGCTTCGCCGACCTGCACCACCCGGAATACTGGGACCTGGGCTTCGTGCGCCACGCGGCGCTGCGCGAGGCCTACCAGCGCATCGTCGATTCGATCGGCGACGCGCTCGATTTCTTCGAGTCGCTCACCGGCCAGAAGGCCGGGGACGCGAACCGCGTCGAGTTCTTCGCCAGCCACGAGGGGCTGCTGCTGCTGTACGAGCAGGCGCAGACGCGCTTCATCGCGCGCCAGAACCGCTGGTACAACCTCTCGACCCACATGCCGTGGATCGGCATGCGCACCGCGCAGGTCGACGGCGGGCACGTCGAGTACTTCCGCGGCATCGCCAACCCGATCGGCGTCAAGGTCGGCGCCGCGATGAGCGACGAGTGGCTGCAGGAGCTGGTGGCGGTCCTCAACCCGCACAACCAGCCCGGGCGGCTGACGCTGATCCACCGCTTCGGCGTCAAGGAGATCGAGCAGCACCTGCCGCGCGTCATCGAGGCGGTGCGGCGCACCGGCTCGACGGTGCTGTGGTGCTGCGATCCGATGCACGGCAACACCGAGACGACGGCCGGCGGCGTCAAGACGCGGCGCTTCGAGAACATCATGAAGGAACTCGACCTGTCGTTCCGCATCCACCGCGAGCTCGGCTCGCACCTCGGCGGCGCGCACATCGAACTGACCGGCGAAGACGTGACCGAATGCACCGGTGGCGCCCGCGGCCTCACCGATGCCGACCTGCAGCGCGCCTATCGTTCGCAGGTCGATCCGCGGCTCAACTACGAGCAGGCGCTCGAGCTGGCGATGCTGATTGCCGAGCGCAGCAAGCAGCGCACGTGAGTGTCGGAAACCGCCGCAGCATTTGACGCGCAGCGCTTCGTTGCGTCGCTCCCCCTGCGCCCGGGCGTGTACCGCATGTACGATGCCAGCGGCGAGCTGATCTACGTCGGCAAGGCCGCGCGGCTCCGTGACCGCGTCGGCAGCTACTTCAGCTCGCGCCCGCAGTCGCCCAAGGTGGCCGCGATGCTCAAGCGCGTGAACCGCGTCGAGGTCACCGTCGTCGGTTCCGAGACCGATGCGCTGCTGCTGGAGTGCAACCTGATCAAGGCGCACCGGCCGCGCTACAACGTGATCCTGCGCGATGACAAGTCCTTTCCGTACCTGCTGTGCCCGACCGACCATGATTTCCCGCGGCTGCAGTTCTGGCGCGGACTGCGGCGGCCCGCGGGACGGCTGTTCGGTCCGTTCCCGAACGCGCTGGTCGTCAAGCAGGTGCTGCAGCAGCTGCAAAAGGTGTTCCGCATCCGCAATTGCCGCGACGGCTTCTTCGCGCATCGCACGCGGCCCTGCCTGCAGCACCAGATCGGACGCTGTTCGGGGCCGTGCGTCGGCCTGATCACGAAGGACGAGTATCGCCAGGACCTCGACGGCGCGCTGCGCGTGCTCGAAGGCGGCAGTGCGGCGCTGCGCGCCGAACTGGAGGCGCGCATGGGGGAGGCGGCGGCGGCGCTGCAGTTCGAGACCGCCGCGCGGTTGCGCGACCAGCTCGCCGGCCTCACCGAGCTGCAGAGCCAGCAGATCGCCAATGCGCCGCGCACCCGCGACGTGGACGTGATCGCGCTGCAGGGCGAGCCGGGCCAGTACGCGATCGCCTTGCTGACGGTGCGCGAGGGCCGGAGCCTGGGCACGACGAACGTCTTTCCCACCGCGGTCGGCGAGCCCGCCGACACGCTGGCGGAATTCCTGCTGCAGCACTACGCGCGCGCGGCGGTGCCGGCCGAGATCATCATCGACGTCGACCTGCCCGATCACGGCGCGGTGTCCGAGGCCCTGCTGGCGGTCGCCGGCCATGCGGTGCGGCTGAGCCGCGGCAAGCGCGGACTCCCGGGCCGCTGGCTCGAGCTCGCCGAGGAGAATGCGCGCGAGGCGCTGCGCATGCGCGCCAACCGCCGCGACACGATCGCGCTCTCGCTGCAATGGCTCGCCGACCACCTCGGGCTGCCCGCCGCGCCCGAGCGCATCGAGTGCTTCGACATCAGCCACACCGGCGGCGAGGGCACGGTCGCGGGCTGCGTGGTGTTCGGGCCCGACGGCCCGCTCAAGCGTGCCTACCGGCGCTACAACATCGAGGGCGTGGAGCCGGGCGATGACTACGCGGCGCTGGAGCAGGCGCTCGCCCGCCACGGCGCGCGCATCGTCGCGGGCGACCTGCCGCGGCCCGACCTGCTGGTGATCGACGGCGGTCCAGGCCAGCTGCGTGCCGCGGAGCAGGGCCTGGCGCGCGCCCAATGCAGCGGCCTCGCGCTGCTCGGCATCTCCAAGGGGGCCGATCGCCGGCCCGGGCAGGAGCGGTTGCACCTGCCGGGCGAAGCGGCGGCGCGCACCGTGCCGCCCGACAGCCCGGTGCTGCACCTGCTGCAGCGCATCCGCGACGAGGCGCACCGCTTCGCGATCACCGGCCATCGCCGCCGGCGCGCGCGGCGTTTCCAGGAATCCATACTCGAGACCGTGCCGGGGCTGGGCCCGGCGCGGCGCCGTGCCTTGCTGGTGCATTTCGGCGGCCTGCCCGGCGTGCTGCGCGCCGGTGTCGCCGACCTGGAGCGCGTCGAAGGAGTCGGGACAGCGCTGGCCCGGACGCTTTATGATCACTTGCATCCGGGCGCCTGAACGGTGCGCTGAGCCCATGATCTGGAACCTGCCGATCGTGCTGACGTGGCTGCGGATCCTCGCGATCCCGCTGGTCATCGTGCTGTTCGTCGCGGGTCGCCACAATCCGGCCGGCTGGGGCGATGTGGCGGCCGGACTGCTGTTCGCGGCCGCGGCGATCACCGACACGCTCGACGGCTACCTGGCGAGGCGCCTCGGGCAGACCACGTCGCTCGGCGCGTTCCTCGACCCGGTGGCCGACAAGCTGATCGTCACCGTGGCGCTGGTGCTGATCGTCAGCCGCGACCCGCGCCTGGTCATGGTGCTTGCCGCGGTCGTCATCATCGGCCGCGAGATCGCGGTCTCGGCGCTACGTGAATGGATGGCCGAACTCGGCCATCGCACCAAGGTCGCGGTCTCGGCGCTCGGCAAGTACAAGACCATCGTGCAGATGGTCGGCGTGAGCCTGCTGCTGTACCGCCACGACCTGCTGGGATTGCCGATGTACTGGCTCGGCCAGTGGCTGACGGTCGTGGCGGCGGCGCTGACGCTGTTTTCCATGCTCGTATACCTGCGCGCCGCGCTGCCGTACCTGCGCGAACAGCGCTAGCCCGGCGAGACTTCCGTCACACCGCGACGCCGCCCGGGAGAGCACGGCCGCGGCCCGGGGCGCGTGCCGAAGCTCAAGTCGGCGGCCGGCGCGCCGATAAGTGCGCTCATGGCACAGATCCACGCGGAGAAGATTCCCCAGGCCGACACCGCGGAAACCGCGGCCTTCAGCCTGGTGCGCGAACTGGCGGCGGCGCTCTCGGCCGGCACGGTCTCGCTCCCGAGCTATCCGCAGGTGGCGATCCGCCTGCAAAAGATGCTGGCCGACGAGAACAGCGATGCCGACCAGCTGGTGCGCGTGCTGGGCGCCGAGCCGGTGCTGGCGGCCCGCGTCACGACGATGGCCGGTTCGGCCGCGCTGAACCCGACTGGCCGCAAGATCTCCGACCTGCGTACCGCGGTCGTGCTGCTCGGCTTCGATGCCCTGCGCACCACGGCGGCGGCGTTTGCGATGGTGCAGATCCGCCAGGCCGGCGAGTACAAGAACATCGAGAAGCCGATGGCGGAGCTGTGGCGCGAGAGCGTGGCGCGTGCGGCGATGGCCTACGTCGTGGCGCGTGCCACCGGCAAGAGCCGGCCGGACACCGCGATGCTGGCCGGCGTGCTCTCCGGCATCGGCAAGCTGTACCTGCTGACGCAGGTGAACAAGCATCCGGAGCTGTTCGCGGACGAAGCCGGATTCCACAGCCTGGTGCGCGACTGGCATTCGAGCATCGCGCAGGCGCTGCTCGAGAGCTGGCAGATGGCGCCCGAGATCGTCGCGGCGGTGCGCGACTGGCCGAACGTCGACAGCGACCCGCGCCACACGCCCGACCTCGCCGATGTGCTCGCGGCCGCGGACCTGCTGCTCAGCCACGGCGAGAATCCCGAGATCCTGCAGGGACTGCTGGCCGAGTCGCGGCCGATGCAGCGCCTCGGGCTCAAGGCCGGTTGCGCCAGCCTGCTGGCGGACTCCGCGGCGGAGCTCGAATCGCTCCGCAAGGCGCTCGGCACCTGAAGCCGCCGCGCCGCCGGCTGCGCGGCGCCCTAGCGAAAATCGCGCGAGCGGCGCGCCATCCCCTCGAGCCAGCCTGAACGATCGTGCAGCGTGCGCGCGACCACGTGCGCGACGCCGTGCTGGTTCTGCAGCGTGCCTTGCACTTCCAGCAGGCTGGCAACGAGCGCGGGTTCGCGTTGTGACTCGAATACCTGCGGCCACAGGATCACGTTGACGATGCCGGTCTCGTCCTCGAGCGAGAGGAACACGACGCCCGAGGCGGTGCCGGGCTGCTGCAGGTGCGTGACCAATCCGCCGACGCGCACCGGCGCGCCATCCGGCAACGCGCGCAGCTCGAGGTTGCTGGCGAGCCCGCGCTCGCGCAGCTGCCCGCGCAGCAGCGCCAGCGGATGCAGCGTCGTGCTCAACGAGAGCTGGCGGTAGTCGGCCATGATCTCCTCGGCCATGTCCGGCGCCCGCAGCGGCACCGCGGGTTCACGGCCGGCGGCGAGCGGCAGCGTGCCGGGCGGCGGCTCGGCGCCGAGCGCGAGCCAGCCCGCCTCGTGCCGATGACGGCTCAAGGCGCGCAGCGCGCCCGCGCCGGCCAGCAGGCGCATCGAGCGGCGCGGCAGCGCGGCGCGTTGCGCCAGGTCGGCGATGCTGTCGAAGGCGCGCTCGGTGCGCGCGGCGATGAGCCGCGCGGCCTCGGCCCGCGGCAGCGAGCGCACGAGGCGGAATCCGATGCGGATCGCGAGCGTGCCGCCGCGACCGGGCTCGAGCGTGCAATCCCAGTCGCTGGAGCGCACATCGGGCGGCAGGATTTCGACACCGTCGCGCCGCGCCTCCTGCACCAGCTGCGCCGGCTGGTAGAAACCCATCGGCTGGCTGTTGAGGAGTGCGGCGAAGAAGGCAGCGGGCTCGTGGCGCTTGAGCCAGCAGGAGACGTAGGTGAGCAACGCGAACGAGGCGGCGTGTGACTCCGGGAAGCCGTACTCGCCGAAGCCGAGGATCTGCCTGTAGATGCCCTCGGCGAATTCCGCGCTGTAGCCGTTCGCCGCCATACCGGTCAGCAACCGTTCGCGGAACGGCTCGAGCCCGCCGCGGCGCTTCCACGCCGCCATCGAGCGGCGCAGCTGGTCGGCCTCGCCGGCGGTGAAATTCGCGGCCGCCACCGCGATCTGCATCACCTGCTCCTGGAAGATCGGCACGCCGAGCGTGCGCCGCAGCACTTCCGCCAGCGCCGGGCTCGGATAGCTGACCGCGGCCGGGTCCGCGCGGCGCTGCAGGTAGGGATGCACCATGCCGCCCTGGATCGGGCCCGGGCGGATGATCGCCACCTCGATCACCAGGTCGTAGAAGCAGCGCGGCTTGAGCCGCGGCAGCATGCTCATCTGCGCGCGCGATTCGATCTGGAACACGCCGACCGTCTCGCCGCGGCAGATCATGTCGTAGGTGGCGCGGTCCTCGGCGGGGATGTCCTGCACGCATTTGGGCCAGCCGCGGTGCCTGGCCGTCAGCCCGAGCGCCTTGCGCACCGCGGTCAGCATGCCGAGAGCAAGTACGTCGACCTTGAGCAGCCCCAGCGTCTCGAGATCATCCTTGTCCCACTGGATCACGGTGCGATCGGGCATCGCGGCGTTCTCGATCGGCACCAGTTCGTGGAGCGGCTCGCCCGAGATCACGAAGCCGCCGACATGCTGCGACAGGTGGCGCGGGAAGCCGCGCAGCTCGGCGACCAGCTGCGCGGCGAGTTCCGCCTGCGCGGCGCGCGCGGCCGCCGACGCCGTCCCGGGCAGCGCTCCCAGCGCGCGCGCGACATCGCGCCGTGCGCTGCGAGAGCGGTAGGTGATGACGGTCGCGGCCAGCGCGGTGCGCTCGCGCCCGTACTTGGCGTAGATGTACTGGATGACTTCCTCGCGCCGCTCGTGCTCGAAGTCGACGTCGATGTCCGGCGGTTCGCGCCGCTCGCGGCTGATGAAGCGCTCGAACAGCAGGCTCATGCGCGCCGGGTCGACCTCGGTGATGCCGAGCGCGTAGCAGACGGCGGAGTTGGCGGCCGAACCGCGCCCCTGGCAGAGGATGCCGCGCGCGCGCGCGAACGCGACCACGTCGTGCACGGTCAGGAAGAAGTGTTCGTAGCGAAGCTCCGCTATAAGTTGCAGCTCCTTTTCCAGCAATGCGGTCACATTTGGAGGTACGCATTCAGGCCAGCGCGTGCGCGCCCCGGCCAGGCTCAGCGCGCGCAGGTGCTCGCTCGCGGTGCGGCCCGCGGGCACCAGCTCGGCGGGGTACTCGTAATGCAGCTCGCCCAGATCGAAGCCGCAGCGTTCCGCGATCGCGATGCTTGCGGCCAGCAGCTCCGGTGGATACAGCCGCGCGAGCGTCGCCACCGGGCGCAGGTGCCGCTCGCCATTCGGGAACAGCCGCGCACCGGCCTCGGCGAGCGTGCAGCCGTGGCGGATCGCGGTCACGAGATCCTGCAACCGCCGGCGGCTGCGCCGGTGCATGTGCACGTCGCCGGCCGCCACCGCGGGCAGCGCGCACTGCGCGGCGAGTTCCAGGCAGCGCGCCAGCCGCGCGCGCTCGCCACCGCTCCGGTGCAACTCCACCGCCAGCCAGGCGCGCCCCGCGAAACGCTCGCGCAGGCGCAGTCCCTGCGCCAGCACCTCGCCATCCGCCAGCGTGCCGGCCGCGGGCGGCAGCCACAACGCGAGGCAGGCATCCAGTCCGTCGTCGAGATCGGCCGGCGCGAGTTCATAGCGGCCCTTGGCGGCGCGCCGCCGCGCGCGCGTGATGAGCCGGCAGAGCTGCGAATAGCCGCGCTGGTCCGGTGCCAGCAGCACGAACCGCAGCCCGTCGCCGCAGCGGAATTCCGCGCCGACGATCAATTGCAGGCGGCTGCCCGCCGGCAACGCGCGCACGGCCTCCCAGGCGCGCACCACGCCCGCCATCGAGCACTCGTCGGTCAACGCCAGCGCGCGGTAGCCGAGCTCGTGCGCGCGCGCCACCAGCTCGGCCGGATGCGAGGCCCCGCGCAGGAAGCTGAAGTTGCTCAGGCAGTGCAGTTCGGCGTAATCGGTCATGGCGCCGCCACAGTCACGGTCGTGGCCGGGTGGTCGCGCCGCCGGAACACCGGCGGGTACGCCGCTGCGGGAGGAATCATTGGCAGGAAGGAAGACCAGTACGTGCAGCGGCGAACCTCGCGCGGTCCGCCGCGCGCGGCGCCGGTGGACCAACGGTACAGCGGAGCAGCGCACCGGCGCGCGGCTGGCCCGCGCTTCGGCACCCGCCGATGCGTTCCGGCGGCGCGACCACCCGGCCGCGACCACAACTGGTGCATGCATCGATGCGCCGACGCGTGCATGTGTGCGAGTCCATGCGCTCCTGCCGGGTGCATCGGCGGCCGCCGCAGCCCGAGCGAGGCGCGACGCTGCGATGCGACGTGCGCCCGCATCGCCCTCATGTGCAGTCGCGTCCGCGAGGGCAAGGTTCGCCAGCCGGGCGGCGCTTGCGCCGTCCGGCTGAAGCGAGGCCGACGGCACCCGGCAGGAGCGCATGGGCTCGCGCACATGCTCACGCCCACAGCCCATGCAGGCACCACTCGCCGCTGCGCAGGTCATGGAACACCCACAGCTGCGCGCCGTGCTCGCCGCGCGCCAGGTAATAATCGCGCGCGACATCGGCGCCATCCCACCAGCCGCTCTCGATGCGCTCGGGGCCGGCGAGCAGCTCGCGCGGCGCATCGATGCGGCGCGGCTGCGGCAACAGCCAGCAGGGACGGTCCGGTGCCGCGGGTGCGCGTGCACGCGCGGCCGGCACGGCGAGGCGCGCGGCGCCAGGGCGCCAGGCGCGTTCGGGACGATGATCGTCCACGCTGTCGAGTGATTGGACCGCAGCCGCGCCCAACCGCGCGACGAGCCGGTCGAGCGCGTGCTGCAGCTGTTCGCCATGCTGCGCCGCGTGCGAGAACAGGTCGCCCTGCAGCACCAGCGGCTGCAGCAGCTCGTCGGCTTCGACCGCCATGCCGAGCACGGGCGCGGCCAGCACCGTGGCGGCCAGGCGCTCGCGCGCCAGCGCCAGCAGCTGCGCGGCATCGCGGCCGGGGCGGGCGAGGCCGATGGCCAGGCGGGTCAGGCGCGGCGCGTGGCTGCGATGGTGCTCGAGGCACAGCGTGTAGCGCTGCACGGCCCGATCGAGCGAGCGCAGGTAGCCCTCGAGCCCGGCCAGCAGCCGCTGCAGCGGAAACAGCAGCGCCGTGGTGTCGGTGATCGCGCCGGGGAATTCGCAGCGGCTGGCGAAGCGCGCCGGTGCGCGCACATGGCGCAGCGGTTCGCGCGCCGCGCCACGGAGCCGCTCCCGGTACAGGCTGGCGGCGGGACCGAAACGCTGCGCGATCGCCGCCGCGGGGAGCGACAGCCATTCACCGATGCTGCGCAGGCCGATGCCGTGGAGCGCCGCGAGCGCCTCATCCGGCAACGAGAGCAGCGCGAGCGGCAGCGGTTCGAGCTGTTGGCGCAATTGCGCCTGTGTCGCGGCAATCGTGTCGAGGCCGGCGCGCGCCAGGATCGTCGCGCCCTGCGGCGTGGGCGCGATGCCGAGCCGGAAGCTGTAGCCGAGGGACTTCAGTTCGCCGGCGATGCGGGTGCGCAGCCGCCGCTCATCGCCGAACAGGGCGCGGCCGGCGCCGATCTCGAGCCACAGCGCCGCGCCCTGCGCCGCGGCGATGCGCTGCGCATCCTCGCTCCCGCTGCGATGGCTGACCTGGCTGCTCCATTGCAGCGCCCACAGCGCCAGCGCTTCGAGCGCGGCCTGCGCGCCGCGCGCGGCGCGTGCGCCCCCGGGCGGCGCAGGCGCGGCGTCGCCCGCGTCCGCTGCGCCGGCGCCGCCCGCCGTCGCCTCAAGCGCAAAGCGCGGCAGCAGGATGCACAACCACAGCATGCGCGCGCCGTCCGCGGGATTTGTGGATGTCGACGTGCAGCCCGCCATCGCGGGCGCTGAGCTTGAGCCGCAGCGCGGCCGGCGAATGCTGCCCGGCTGCGGCCGGTGGCCGGTAGAGCAGGCCGCAGCCGCCGCCGGCCTCGGCCGCGAGCTGGAGCCGGCGCACGCGCCGGTCATCGAGCGCGGCGGGCCAGGCGAGTACCGCGCCGATGGCGGGGCAGCGCAGTGCCTGTTCGGTGGCCCACAGCACGGAGCGTGCATCGTCCGCCTGCACGAGCAGCACCCGCTCGAGCACGAGGCCGCGCTGCACGAGCGCCGGCGGGTAGGGCAGGCAGGGCGGGGCGATCCACGCGAGGTAACGCCCGGCGCGGCACAGTTGCGCGAGCGCCGGCATCAGCAGCGAGAGCTCGCCGATCCCCTGCGCCTCGGGCATCAGTTCGGTGATCGCCCCCACGGGCCACCCGCCGCCCGGCAGCGCCGCATCGAGTTGCGCGAACCCCGTCGGCACCGCAACGGGTCGCGCCGGGTCGTCGGCATGGCCGTCCCGCCCCATGCGTTCGAGTCGTGCACGCAATTCATCCCGACTCAAACGCTGTGCGGGCTGGACGGGGAGGGCGTCCCCCATTTTTCCAAAGCGAGTGACGGGGAGCGACGAAAAATGGGGGACGCCCTCCTCGTCCAGCGTGTGCAGTATCTGGTTCGTCATGGTTTGCGTGGCGTGCCACTACGTAAGAGCCCGACGACCAGTCCCTCGATCGTGCAGTGCTGGTGGCGCAGGTCGACTTCGATCGGGCGGAACGCGGCATTCGCCGGTTCGAGCCGCAGCAGGTGGCCCTTGCGGTGGTAATACTTGACCGTGGCTTCATCCCCCAGGCGCGCGACGATGATCTGGCCGTTGCTGGCCTGCGTGGTGCGGTGGATCGCGACGATGTCGCGGTCGCGGATGTCGGCCTCGATCATGCTCGCGCCATGCACGCGCAACAGGAAATCGGCGCGCGGGCGGAACAGCGCGGGATCGAGCAGCAGCTCGTCTTCCACGTTGCCCTGCGCCAGCGTCGGCACGCCCGCGGCGACCCGGCCGTAGAGCGGGAGCCGGCGCGTCAGCGAGAACGCGGGCTGCAGCAGGCGGATGTTGCGCGCCACGCCGGGTTCGAGCGCGACCAGGCCCTTGGCCTCGAGCGCGCGCAGGTGCTGGTCGATGCCCTGGCGGTTGCGCAGCCCCATCGCGCGGGCGAGATCGGCGCGGGTCGGCGGCCGGCCGTGGCGGCGCAGGTGCTGTTCGATCAGCTCCAGCAGCGCGCGCTGGCGGGGACTCGGTTCGGGGCTGGCGGCATTCATGGCCAATACCATACATTTGTCTGGTATCGATTTAAAGCCGCCAATTTATCCATGCTAGGCTTGTATCTGCGGTTTTCCTGTCAAAACAATGCTCAAGACAAAAATCCATCATGCGCTGCTGCTCGCGGCCATCAGTGCGCCGGTTGCGGCGACGACCTATGACTTCACCGATCCCGAGCAGCGGGTCTTCGGCGAGGACCAGCGCGTCCAGACCGTCTACGAAGACACGCTCTACGACATGGCGCGCCACTACAGCCTGGGGTCGGACGAACTCATCCGCGTCAACCCGAAGCTCGATCCGTGGATCCCGGGCGCGGGCAAGACCGTGTTCATCCCCGGGCGGCACATCCTGCCGCCGGGCCCGCACGAGGGCATCGTCGTCAACATCGCCGAGCATCGGCTCTACTACTATCCGAAGCCGAAGCGCCACCAGCCGCAGCAGGTGATCACCTATCCGGTCAGCATCGGCAAGATGGACTGGCGCACGCCGCTCGGCGTGACGCAGGTGATCGCCAAGCAGAAGAATCCGTGGTGGATCCCGACCGAGTCGGTGCGCGCCGAGCATGCGAAGGATGGCGACATCCTGCCCTCGAGGGTGCCACCGGGGCCCAACAACCCGCTCGGCAACCGTGCGCTGCGCCTGGCCGCCGGCCACGGCACCTACCTGATCCACGGCACCAACAATCCGATCGCGGTCGGCCTGGCGGTCACGCACGG
>DATKLZ010000065.1:0-6428 GCA_035542135.1 Steroidobacteraceae bacterium
ACCTGCTGAACCACGGCGCCGACCTGCGCGTGGTGCAGATGCTGCTCGGGCACAGCGACCTGTCGACGACGCAGATCTACACGCACGTGGCCCGCGAGCGCATGAAGGAACTGCACGCCGAGCACCATCCGCGCGGCTGAACGCGCGTTCGCGCCGGAGTGCGGCGCCCGCGGCGCCGCTCTGCTAGACTCGAGGCTCCATGAACCCCAGGAATTCCGCGCGTTGGTGGCTGGCCGCTGTGTTGGGCGGGCTGGCTCTGGCGCTGCGCGCCGCGAGCGCGCCTACGCCGGCGAGCGCACCCGCACCCTCGCCGACGGCTGCGCCGGCCAGCGCCGCCGCGCCCGCGGTGACGCCGGCCGTCGCGGCCGAACTCGCCGCCGTGGCCGCCCGCGTGCCGGGGGCGCATGCCGCCGACCTGAGCACCACCCCGGTCCCGGGCATCTACGAACTGCGCCAGGGCGCGGAGCTGGTCTACGTCACGGCCGACGGCAAGTACGGCTTCGCCGGCGACCTGTACCGCCTGGCCGATCGCAACAACCTCAGCGATGCGCGGCGCCGCGCGCTGCGCCTCGACCTGCTGCGCTCGGTGCCGGAATCTTCCATGGTCGTATTCGCACCGGCGCAGCCGAAGTACACCATCACGGTGTTCACCGACGTCGATTGCGCCTATTGCCGCGAGCTGCACAAGCAGATCGCCGAGTACAACCGGCTCGGCGTCAAGGTGCGCTACATGTTCTTCCCGCGCAGCGGCCCGAACACCTCGAGCTGGTCGAAGGCCGAGCAGGTCTGGTGTTCCGCGGACCGGCGCGAGGCGCTGACCGAAGCCAAGCTGGGCGAGGCGCTGAAGACCGCGGTGTGCAAGCCCAACCCGGTCGCCGAGCAATATGCGCTCGGCCGCGCGATCGGCCTGACCGGCACGCCGGGCATCGTCACGGAAAGCGGCGAGTTGCTGCCGGGCTACGCGCCGCCCGACGAACTGGTGCAGGAACTGCAGCAGGACCGGCCGCAGGGCTAGCGGGCCCGCCTGGCCCGCGCGGCTGCGCGGGCGACACGGTCAGCGCGCGGTGCGAGGCACCTTCATCTTTCCAGCAACTTGAGCTTGTCGGGCTTGCCGTCCCATTCCTTCGCGTCGGCGGGGGGCGTGCCGCGCTCCGAGATCACCGGCCATTGCCTGGCGAGTTCGGCGTTCAGCGCCAGGAATTTCTCCTGGCCCGCCGGCAGTTCCTCCTCGGAGAAGATCGCCTCGGCCGGGCATTCCGGCTCGCACAGCGTGCAGTCGATGCATTCATCCGGGTCGATGACCAGGAAATTCGGGCCGGCGTGGAAGCAATCCACCGGACAGACCTCCACGCAATCCATGTATTTGCACTTGATGCAGTTTTCGGTGACGACGAAGGTCATTGGAACTCCGGATCGGATGGGCTGCGGCGCGGGCGGTGATGCCGTGATTGGCGCCGGTATTGTGCCAAAGGCCCCCGCCAGCGCAAGCGCCGGGGCGGTCATGAGCTGTGAGCGTCCGTGCCGCCTCAGCGCCGCGCGCCGGCGATATCGTGGAAATGGATGTGCTCGCGCCCCGCGCGCCGGTCGCCGAGGTAGCGTTCGAGGGCGAAGTGGATGCTGGCGAAGGCGATGTCGTCCCAGGGGATCTCGTCCTCCCGGAACAGCGCGGTCTCGAGGCTCTCGACGCCGGCGCCATGGCGCTCGTGGAGCATGCGGGCGCGGAACATGACGTGTACCTGCGCGGCGTGCAGCACGTTGACGATGCTGAGCAGCGTGCCCACCTCGACCTCGGCCAGCGCTTCCTCGGCGGTCTCCCTTGCGGCCGCCGCATGCATCGACTCGCCGATCTCGAGGAAACCGGCCGGCGCGGTCCAGTAGCCGCGCCGCGGCTCGATGGCGCGCCGGCACAGCAGGATGCGGCCGTCCCACTCGGGCACGCAGCCGACGACGACGCGCGGATTCTCGTAGTGCACGGTGCCGCAGTGATCGCAGACCGCGCGCGGCAGCTGGTCGCCGTCGGGAATCCGGCGGCTGACGGGCTGGCCGCAGTGGCTGCAGAACTTGATGGTCGACATCGGTGGCCTGGGATCGCCGGGGTGAGGTATCGTACCGGAATTGCCCCACGGCCTCGTGGCGGAACTGGTAGACGCAGTCGACTCAAAATCGACCGGGCTTGCCCATCTCGGTTCGACTCCGAGCGAGGCCACCATTTTTCCCGGAATGCGCCGCAGCGACTTCGAATTTCCCTTGCCGGCCGAGCTGATCGCGCAGGCGCCGCTGGCGCAGCGCTCGGCCAGCCGTTTGCTGCTGCTCGACGGCGCCAGCGGCCGGCTGGACGACCGCGCGATCAGCGAGCTGCCGGCGCTGCTGGCGCCGGGCGACCTGCTGGTGTTCAACGACACGCGGGTCCTGCCGGCCCGGCTCGCCGCACGGCGCGCCAGTGGCGGACGCGTCGAGATCTTCCTCGAGCGCGCACTCGGCGGCTGCGCCGCGCTGGTGCAGACGCGCGCCAGCAATCCGCTGCGCGCCGGCGAATTGCTCGAGACCGCTGGCGGAGCGGTGCGGCTGGCGCGGCGGCACGATGACCTGTGGGAAGTGGCGCTGCCGCAGCCGGCGGTCGAATTCTTCGAGCGCTTCGGAGCCGTGCCGCTGCCGCCGTACATCACGCGCGCGCCCGATGCGCTCGATCGCGAGCGCTACCAGAGCCTGTTCGCGCGCGTGCCGGGCGCCGTGGCGGCGCCGACCGCGAGCCTGCACTTCGATGCCGCACTGCTGGCGGCGCTGGCGGCGCGTGGCATCGAGAGCGCGCAGCTCACGCTGCACGTCGGCGCCGGCACGTTCCATCCGGTGCGCAGCGAGAACCTGGACGAGCACCGCATGCACGCGGAGTGGTACGAAGTGCCGGCCGACACCGTCGCCGCGATCGCGCGCACGCGCGCGGCCGGCGGGCGCGTGATCGCCGTCGGCACCACCGTGGCGCGCGCGCTCGAAGCTGCCGCGGCGGACACGGGCGAACTCGCGCCGGGCCACGGCGAGACGCGCCTGTTCATCACGCCGGGCTTCCGTTTCCGGGTCATCGACGGGCTGCTGACGAACTTCCACCTGCCGGGCTCGACGCTGCTGATGCTGGTCGCCGCCTACGCCGGCCGCGAGCGCATCCTGGCGGCCTACGGGCACGCGATCGCGCAGCGCTACCGCTTCTTCAGCTATGGTGATGCGATGCTGATCTGGCCGGCCACCGGCGCGCGCGCATGACCCTGCGCTTCGAACTGCTGCACCGCGACGGCGCGGCGCGCTGCGGGCGCCTGCACCTGCCGCATGGCACCGTCGACACGCCGGCGTTCATGCCGGTCGGCACCTACGGCACCGTCAAGGCGATGACACCCGCGGAGCTCGAGGCGCTCGGCGCGCAGATCGTGCTCGGCAACACCTTCCACCTCGCGCTGCGCCCGGGCGCCGGGATCGTCGCGCTCCATGCCGGCGGCCTGCACGGTTTCATGGGCTGGCAGCGCCCGATCCTGACCGATTCGGGCGGCTTCCAGGTCTTCAGCCTCGCCAAGCTCCGCAGGATCAGCGAGCAGGGCGTGCGTTTCCGTTCGCCGGTCGACGGCGCCGAGGTGCACATGAGTCCCGAGGACTCGATGGACGTGCAGCGCGCGCTGCAGTCCGACATCGCGATGGCCTTCGACGACTGCACGGCCTATCCGGCCACTGAAAAGCAGGCGCGCGAGTCGATGGAACGTTCGATGCGCTGGGCCGCGCGCGGCCACGCGCATTACTACCGTGATGCACCGCCGGGGCACCTGTTCGGCATCGTGCAGGGCGGCATGCACCTTGCGCTCCGCACGGCCTCGCTCGAGGCGCTGTCGACGCTCGATTGGCCGGGGCTGGCGATCGGCGGGCTCGCGGTCGGCGAGCCCGAAGAGGAGCGGCTGCGGGTGCTCGATCACACGCTGCCGCTGATGAGCGCGGACAAGCCGCGCTACCTGATGGGCGTCGGCTATCCGCACGACATCGTCGCGGCGGTCGCGCGCGGCGTCGACCTGTTCGACTGCGTCATGCCGACGCGCCACGCCCGCAACGGCCACCTGTTCACCAGCCAGGGCATCGTCAACATCCGCAACGCGCAGTACCAGCGCGACACGGGGCCGCTCGACCCGGACTGCGCCTGCAGCACCTGCCGCACGTACTCGCGCGCCTACCTGCGGCACCTCGACCGGTGCAATGAGATCCTCGGGGTGCGCCTCGGCACGGTGCACAACCTGCACTACTACCTGGAGCTGATGCGCGGCATCCGCGCCGCCATCGCCGAGGGCCGTTTCGACGCGCTGGCGGGACGGATTATGGCGATTCCACGGCGCGCCGGGCCGCCTGTGGCATAATGCCGCCCTTTTTCGCACCTGCGGAAGGTTCGCTTATGGATTTCCTGATCTCCCCGGCCTATGCCCAGGCCGCCACGGCGCCGCCGGGCGCCGGCGCCGGCGTCAGCCAGATCGTCATCCTGGTCGTGTTCGTCGCGATCTTCTACTTCATGCTGATCCGGCCGCAGCAGAAGCGCATGAAGGAGCAGCAGGCGATGCTCGCCAAGCTCGCCAGCGGCGATGAAGTGGTCACGAGCGGCGGCATCCTCGGCCGCATCACCGAGGTCGGCGAGACCTTCATCACGCTGGAAGTGGCCGACGGGGTGCGCATCCGCGTGCAGCGGGGCCAGATCTCGCAGCTGATGCCCAAGGGCACGCTGAAGGGCGCCTGAGAGCCACGCAATGCTGGAATTTCCGCGCTGGAAGTACACGCTGGTCGGGCTGGTCATGCTGCTCGCGCTGGTGTTCGCGCTGCCGAATTTCTTCGGCACCGACCCCGCGCTGCAGGTGGCGCGCAAGAACCGGCTGCCGATGGACGACTTCGCGCGCCAGGGCGTCGAGCAGGTGCTGACCGGGCACGGCGCGGCGTTCCGCAGCTCCTACATCGATGACGGCAAGCTGTTCGTGCGCTTCGCCAGCGTCGCCGACCAGCTCAAGGCGCGCGATGCGGTCAACGAGAACCTGGCCACGGACTATGTTTCCGCGTTGACCACCGCCTCGCGCGCACCCTCGCTGCTGCGCACGATCGGCCTGCGGCCGATGCCGTTGGGCCTCGACCTGCGCGGCGGCCTGTACCTGCTCTACCAGGTGGACGTGAACGGCGCGGTCGCGCAGCTGCTCGACAGCTACGACCAGGGATTCCGCCGCACGCTCGCCGCCGCCAACCTGCCGTTCACCGACATCACGACCTACACCGGCAGCAAGAGCGCGATCCCGAACGCGCTGCGCATCACGCTGCCTCCGGGCGCCGACGTCGGTGCGGTGCGCGATGCGCTGCGCAAGGCCAGCCCCGACCTGACTTTCAGCATCGGCAGCAGCGACAGCGGGCCGACGATCGAAATGGAGATGGGCCCGGCGCAGGTCAAGGCGCGCCAGGATTACGCGCTGCAGAAGAACATCACCACGCTCCGCAACCGCGTCAACGAACTCGGCGTGTCCGAACCGATCGTGGCGCAGCAGGGCATCGATCGCATCAACGTGCAGTTGCCGGGCGTGCAGAACTCAGCCGAGGTCAAGGACATCCTCGGCAAGGTGGCGACGCTCGAGTTCAGGCTCGAGGATTCGGAGAACAGCGCCGTCGAGGCCAAGCAGCGCGGCCGCGCGCCGCTCGGCTCGAAGCTCTACGACATGGGCGGGCGTCCGGTGCTGCTCAAGCGCGAGCTGATCGCCACCGGCGACCAGCTGACCAACGCCACCTCGACCGCCGGCAACGAAGGGCCGGAGGTCAACGTGACCCTCAACGGCCAGGGGGGCGACGCGATGCTGCGCGCCACGCGCCTGAACGTGAAGAAGCGCATGGCCGTCGTGTACATCGAGAAGAGCCGCGAGACCCGCGTCGTCGACGGACAGAAGACCACCCACGATGTCACCACCGAGAAGATCATCAGCCTGGCGACGATCCAGTCGGTACTGAGCAACCAGTTCCGCATCACCGGCCTGACGGCCGTCGAGGCGCGCGAGCTGGCGCTGCTGATGCGCTCGGGTTCGCTGTCGGCGCCGATCTTCGCGGTCGAGGAGCGCACGATCGGCCCGAGCCTCGGCGCCGAGAACATCCGCATGGGCGTGCAGGCACTGCTGATCGGCATGCTGGCGGTGTTCGTGTTCATGGCGTTGTACTACCAGCGCTTCGGCTGGGTCGCCAACCTGGTGCTGCTGGCCAACGTGGTGCTGCTGACGGCGCTGCTGTCGATGTTGCGCGCCACGCTGTCGCTGCCCGGCATCGCCGGCATCATCCTCACGGTCGGCATCGCGGTCGATGCGAACGTGCTGATCTACGAGCGCATCCGCGAGGAGCTGCGCAACGGCGTGTCGCCGCAGGCGGCGATCCGCGCCGGCTTCGAGAAGGCC
>DATKLZ010000066.1:0-23940 GCA_035542135.1 Steroidobacteraceae bacterium
CTGCGGCGGAGGCAGAATCGCTGGCCGACGGCGGCCCGGCCTGGACCTGGCCCGCGAGCAGGAGTGCGCCGAGCAGGAGTGCCTCCAGGCGCATCGGCTAGCGCACGCGCATGCGGCCAGGATTGAAGCGTGGCGGCGGAAAGCGCGGCGCCAGCTCGCGCAGGGTCTGCACCAGGATTTGCGCCACCGCCAGGTCGCGCAGCCACTTGTGGTCGGCTGGCACGACATACCAGGGCGCGTGCGGCGTGCTGCACTGGCCCAGCATGTCGCCGAAGGCCTTGCGATAGGCCGGCCATTGCGCGCGCTTCACCAGGTCCTGCGGATCGAACTTCCACTGCTTGCGCGGATCGTGGATGCGTTCCTCGAAGCGGCGCCGCTGCTCGGCGCGGCTGAGGTGCAGGAACAGCTTCACGACGCGGATGCCGTTCTCGACCAGCATGCGCTCGAACTCGTTGATCTGGCGGTAACGCGCCTGCCAGACGCGCTTGGGCACCAGGCCGTCGATGCGTGCAACCAGCACGTCCTCGTAGTGCGAGCGGTTGAAGACCGCGATCTCGCCGCGCGGCGGCACGTGCTGGTGGATGCGCCACAGGTAGTCGTGCCGCAGCTCTTCGGCGCTCGGCACCTTGAAGGCGCGCACCGTGCAACCCTGCGGATTGAAGGCCGAGAACACGTGGCGGATGGTGCTGTCCTTGCCGCCGCCGTCGATGGCCTGCAGCACCACCAGCACGCCGTGGCGCCCTTCGGCATACAGCCGGTACTGCAGCTCACCGAGCTCCTTCGCCAGTCGCGCGCCCACGGCGCGCGCGCGCGTCTCGCTCCAGCCGTGCGTGTGGCCCGCGGCGGCGTTGCGCAGGTCGAGGTGTGCACCGCCATGCGCGCGGAGTTTCCGGGGCAGGTCGATGCGCGGCCGGGCGGAATCCTTCATTGCGCGCAGTGTGCCGCTAATGCCGCCGCGATGCCAGCACGCCGGGCCCCGCGGCGACGGGCACTCCTGTGTTAGCATTTCGCATTCTCCGGCTCGAACGCTTCGGGAGTCGAATCCGCACCATGGCCAATACCGCGAAACCCACGCCGCCCGCCGGCGGCCAGAAGATCAGCATCAGCGGCACGCGCCTGCAGGTGCCCGACCGACCCATCATCCCGTTCATCGAAGGCGACGGCACCGGCCGCGACATCTGGCGCGCCAGCGTGCGTGTGCTCGACGCCGCGGTGGCCAAGGCCTACGGCGGCAAGCGCAAGCTCGAATGGATGGAGGTGTACGCCGGCGAGAAGAGCTACCAGGCCTTCAACAGCTGGCTGCCCGATGAAACCGTCGCCGCCTGCCGCGAGTACCTGGTGTCGATCAAGGGACCGCTGACCACGCCGGTCGGCGGCGGCATCCGCTCGCTGAACGTGGCGCTGCGCCAGCTGCTCGACCTGTACGTGTGCCTGCGGCCGGTGCGCTGGTTCAAGGGCGTGCCCTCGCCGGTCAAGGCCCCGGAAAAAGTCGACATGGTGATCTTCCGCGAGAACACCGAAGACCTGTACTCGGGCATCGAGTTCGAGGAAGGCACCGACGACAACCGCAGGTTCCTCGCCTACCTGAAGGAGCAGTTCCCCAAGCACTACGCGCGCGTCCGCTTCCCCGAAAGTTCCGGCATCGGCATCAAGAACGTCTCGCGCGAGGGCACGGAGCGCCTGTTCCGCGCGGCGGTGGAGTACGCGCTCGCGAACAGGCGGCGCAGCGTCACGATCGTGCACAAGGGCAACATCCTCAAGTTCACCGAAGGCGCGTTCCGCGGCTGGGCGTACGCGCTGGCCGAGCGCGAGTTCGGCGACCGGGTCTATACCTGGACGCAGTGGGAAAAGACCAAGGCCGCCCAGGGCGAGGCGGCGGCGAATGCCGAGCAGAAGGCGGCGCTCGCCGCTGGCCGCATCCTGATCAAGGACGCGATCGCCGACATCACGCTGCAGCAGGTGCTGACGCGCGCCGATGAATTCGACGTGGTCGCCACCCTCAACCTGAACGGCGACTACCTCTCCGATGCGCTGGCGGCGCAGGTGGGCGGCATTGGCATCGCGCCCGGCGCCAACATCAACTACGTCACCGGCCACGCGGTTTTCGAAGCCACGCACGGCACCGCGCCGAAGTACGCCGACCTGGACCAGGTGAACCCGGGCTCGGTGATCCTGTCCGGCGAAATGCTGCTGCGCTACCTCGGCTGGGTGGAAGCGGCCGATGCGATCATCGGCGCCATGGACAAGACGATCGCGCAGAAGACCGTCACCTACGATTTCGCGCGCATGATGCCGGGCGCCCGGCAGCTCAAGTGCAGCGAATTCGGCGACGCGCTGATCGCCAACCTCTAGGCGCACGCTGGCGCGATCGCACCCGGCCGGTCCACGAAGAGCATGGCCAGAGAGCTGGGACTGCTGCTGTTCCTCGGCAAGGGACTGGTGCTGGGGTTCTCGATCGCCGCGCCGGTCGGACCGGTGGGCCTGCTGTGCATCCGCCGCTCGATGATCTCGGGCCGGCTGGCCGGATTCGTGACGGGCCTCGGCGCCGCGACGGCCGACGCGGTCTACGGGGCCGTGGCGGGATTCGGGCTGACGCGCGTCACCGCCTTCATGCTCGGCGAGCGCACGTGGCTCGCGCTGGGCGGCGGCCTGGTCCTGTGCGTCGTCGGCATCCGCATCATGCGCGCGCAGCCGCCCGGCATGCAGCTGCGCACTGAGGAGCCGCGCTTCCACAGTGCATTCCTCAGCGCGCTGGCGATCACGCTGACCAATCCGATGACGATCCTGGCCTTCGTCGCCGCATTCGCCGCGCTCGGGCTGGCCGTGGCGCGCGACTACCTCACGGCCGCGGCGCTCGTGCTCGGCGTGTTCGTCGGATCGGGCATCTGGTGGCTGTTGCTGAGCGCGTTCGCGGCCCGCTTGCGCGACCGCTTTGATCCTCACTGGCTGCGGCGCGTAAACTGGGTCTCCGGGGCGCTGCTGGTGGTCATCGGGCTCGGCGTGCTGGCGAGCCTGCGTCGCTGGATGATGCAATAAACAGAACAATTCACTGGAGAAGGCAGACATGAAGAATTTCATCGCCGAATTCATCGGCACGTTCACGCTGGTGTTCTTCGCCTGCGGCACGGCGGTGATCGCCGGTTCGCAGGTGGGCGTGCTCGGCATCGCCCTCGCCTTCGGCCTGGCCTTGATCGCGGCGGCCTACGGCATCGGCGCCATCTCCGGTTGCCACATCAATCCGGCCGTGAGCCTCGGCGCGCTGGTCGCCGGGCGCATGGACGGCAGGCAGTTCGTCACCTACGTGATCGCGCAATGCCTCGGGGCCATCGTTGCGGCCTATGTGCTCGCGTACCTGGCCGCCGGCGCCATCGACGGCTACGACTTCGTCGGCAAGGGCCTGGCGCAGAACGGCTGGGGCGCGGGCTACGGCGCCGGCTACGGCGAAGGCGCGGCGTTCCTGTTCGAATCCGTGGCGACCTTCATCTTCGTGCTGGTCATCCTCGGCGCGACCGGCAAGGGCTCCCACCCGGCGACGGCGGGACTCGCGATCGGCCTGACGCTGACGGTCATCCACCTGGTCGGCATCCGCATCACCGGCACCTCCGTGAACCCGGCTCGCTCGCTCGGGCCGGCACTGGTCATCGGCGGCCAGGCGCTCTCGCAGCTGTGGTTGTTCATCGTGGCACCGCTCCTGGGCGGCGCGGCCGCGGGACTGCTGGCGCGGCTGGGGCTCACGCAGCCGGACTGAACGCTGCGCAGCGCCGCGCGGCCGTCAGCAGCGTTGCAGCGCCTGCGCGAGATCGGCGAGCAGGTCGTCGATGCCCTCGAGGCCGACCGACAGCCGCACGGTGCCGGCGCCGATGCCGGCAAGCCGGCGCTGCTCCGCATCGAGATCGCGGGCGCCAAGCAGCTGCGGCGGCAGCACCAGCGAATCGGTGGCGCCGAGGCTCGCCGCCATCGCGAACAGCTGCACGGACTCCGCAAAGCGCCGGCCGGCCTCGGCCCCGCCGCGCAGGTCGAAACTCAGCACTGCGCCGAAATCGCTCATCTGCGCGCGCGCCAGCGCATGGTCTGGGTGGGTCGCCAGCCCCGGGTAGTGCACCCTGTCGACGGCCGGATGCTGGGCCAGGAATTCGGCCACGCGCTGCGCGTTGGCGCTGTGCTCGCGGTAGCGCACCGCGTAGGTCTTGAGCCCGCGCTGCACCAGGAACGCGGCATGCGGGTCGAGGGCATTGCCGAGCGCGTTGAAGTCAGGGCGCAGCTGCGCGATCAGTTCGCGCCGGCCGATGACGGCCCCGCCCATGACATCGCCGTGTCCCGCCGCGAACTTCGTCAGGCTGTGCAGGAACAGGTCGACCTCGAACTGCCCATGCTGGTGCGGGCCGGCCAGCGTGTTGTCGAGCAGGCTCAGCGCACCGTGCTTGCGCGCGAGCCGCGTGATCGCGGCGATGTCGGCGATGCGCAGCATCGGGTTGGTCGGGCTCTCGAACATCACCAGCCGCGTCGGGGTCTTCTTCAGCACGCGCTCGATGCCCGCCAGGTCGGTGACCGACAGCAGCGTGTGCGTGACGCCGAACTTGCCGAGCAGGCGCCGGATCAGCATGCGCGTCGGCGTGTACAGCTCGACGAAGCACAGCACGTGGTCGCCCTGCTTCGTCAACGACAGCAGCGTGCTCGACAGCACGCCGACGCCCGAGGCGCACACCAGCGCGTCCTCGCGGCCCTGCAGCTGCGCCAGCGTCAGCTCGAGCTGGCGCGTGTTCGGGTTCGAGGAGCGCTGGTAGTTGTAGCCCGGTGATTCGCCGCGCCAGTTGGCCACCGTTTCATCGACGGTGTCGAACTCGAACTTGACGCTCTGGTAGATCGGCGTGACCACCGGGCGGTTGCCGGGCGGGAGCTCCGCCTCCGGCGGATGATTCAGGCGCGTGAACTTGTCCATGGCTACATTCTACGCCGCGACTGCGCCCAGCGGCGCAGCCGCCGTGCGCCTTCGGCCAGCGTCTCCTCGCGCTTGGCAAAGCACAGGCGCAGCAGCTTCATCGGCGGAGGTTCGCGGTAGAACACCGACAGCGGGATGGTCGCGACGCCGGCCTCGTCGATCAGCGCGTGGGCGAGCTCGACGTCGCCCCGGTCGTCCAGGCCCTCGTAGCTGGCCAGCTGGAAGTACGAGCCGGCCGAACGCGGCAGCCCGAAGCCGCTGCCCTCGAGCAGCGTCGCGAGGCGGTCGCGCCGCGCCTGGAAGAGCGAAGGCAGGTCGGCGCCGCAAGCCGGCCGCTCGCGCAGGTAGGCGGCGATGGCGTGCTGGAAGCTGGTCGCGATCGTGAAGGTGTTGTACTGGTGCACCTTGCGCAGTTCGGTGGTCAGCGCCGGCGGCGCCACGGCGTAGCCCACGCGCAGGCCCGTGGCGTGCAGCGTCTTGCCGAAGGAGAACACCGCGACGCTGCGCGCGCGCAGCTCCGGGTGTGCGAGCACGCTCGCGTGCCGCGCGCCGTCGAACACCATGTGCTCGTAGACCTCATCGGAGAGCACGCGGCAGTCGCGTGCGCGCAGGAGCCCTGCCAGCGCATCGAGGTCGGCGCCATCGAGGCAGCTGCAGGCCGGGTTCTGCGGCGAATTGATGATGACCAGCCGCGTGCGCTCGTTGATACCCGAGCGCACGCGGTCCCAGTCGGGACGAAAACGCGGCGGCGCCAGCGGCACGTGCACGCAGCGTGCGCCGGCGAGGCGAACGGCCGGGTCATAGGAATCGTAGGCAGGATCGAACACCAGCACCTCGTCGCCGGCGCCGGCGAGCGCCTGCACGGACGAGTACAGGGCCTCGGTCGCTCCCAGCGTCACGGTGATCTCGGCCTGGGGATCGACCGCGACGCCGTACACCCGCTGGAGTTTCGCGGCGATCTGCTCCAGCAGGGCCGGCACGCCCGGCATCGGTGCGTACTGGTTGTGGCCCGCGGCCATCGCCTGCTGCACGAGCTCGGTCAGGCGCGGATCGATCGGGTAGTCCGGGAAGCCCTGCCCCAGGTTGACCGCCCCGGCCTCGGCGGCGCGGCGCGACATCACCGAGAAAACAGTGGTGCCGATGTCGGGCAGCTTGCTTTGCAGGGCGCGCGGCTCAGTCACTGGCGGCGAGCTGCATCTCGCGGGCGCGGCGCTTTTCCTGGCGCTGCATCGCGATGGCCGAGAACACCACTCCCGTGGCGACGATCAGCACCATGATCGTGGCGAGCGCGTTCACGTCCGGGCTCACCCCGAGTCGTACCTTGGAGAAGATCACCATCGGCAGCGTCGTCGAGCTCGGGCCGGCGACGAACTGCGAGATCACCACGTCGTCCCACGAGAGCGTGAAGGCCAGCAGCCAGCCCGACACGATCGCCGGCATGATCAGCGGCAGCGTCACGCGGAAGAAAACCTTGGCCGGCCGCGCGCCGAGGTCCATCGCGGCCTCCTCGAGCGAGTCGTCGAAGTTCGCGAGCCGCGACTGGATGATCACGGTCACGTAGGCCATCGAGAAGGTGACGTGCGCGATCGTGATCGTGGTTACGCCGCGCCCCGCCGGCCAGCCGATCAGCTGTTCCATCGAGACGAACAGCAGCAGCATCGCGAGGCCGGTGATCACCTCCGGCATGACCAGCGGCGCGGTGGTCATCGCGGCCAGCAGCGTGCGTCCGCGAAAGCGCCCGAAGCGCGCCAGCACCAGGCCGGCGAGCGTTCCCAGCACCACCGATATGAACGCATTCATCGTGGCGATCTTGATCGACAGCCAGGCGGCTCCCATGATCTGGCCGTTGTGGAACAGCAGGCCGTACCACTTGAGCGTCGGCGAGTTGGCGTGGTCCCACACCGTGACCAGCCGCGAGTTGTTGAACGAGAACACGATCATCGACAGGATCGGCACGTACAGGAACGCGAAACCGAAGGCGAGCATCGTCGGCACGAAGAACTTGCGCCCGCCGATCATTTGTGCGCCAGCTCCCGGTTCTGGTAGCGCTGGAAGATCATGATCGGCACCACCAGCAGCACCAGCATCGCGATCGCCACGGCGCTCGCCACCGGCCAGTCGCGGTTCTCGAAGAACTCATCCGACAGCACGCGGCCGATCATCAGCTGGTCGGTGCGCCCGAGGAGCGACGGGATCACGTATTCGCCGACCGCCGGGATGAACACCAGGAGCGATCCGGCCACGATGCCGGGCATCGACAGCGGCAGCGTGATGCGCACGAAGGCCTTCCACGGCTTCGAACCCAGGTCGGCCGCGGCCTCGAGCAGCGTGCGATCGTGCTTCTCGAGGTTGGAATACAGCGGCAGGATCATGAACGGCAGGTAGGAATAGACGATGCCGATGTAGACCGCGAAGTCGGTCTGCATCATCGTGATCGGCTCGTGGATGATGCCGAGCGACATCAGCACGTTGTTGATCACGCCGTTGCTCTTGAGCAGCCCGATCCAGGCGTAGACGCGCAGCAGGAAGGAGGTCCAGAACGGCAGGATGATCAGCATCAGGAAGATGTTGCGGCGCGTGGTGGTCGCGCGCGCAATGCCGTAGGCCATCGGATACCCCAGCAGCAGGCAGAAGAACGTCGAGACGGCCGCCACCTTGACCGAATACAGGTACGAGCTCGCGTACAGCGAGTCGGTGAACAGGTAGTTGTAGTTCGACAGGTGCAGCCGCAGCTGCAGCACCTTGTCGTCGGTCCAGGCCAGCAGTTCCTCGTAGGGCGGAATCGCCAGCACCGACTGCGAGAACGAGATGCCGAACACGATGATGAACGGCACCATGAAGAACAGCACCAGCCACAGCATCGGCACGGCCGTGACCAGCGGCTTGCCGATCCAGTGGTCGCGCACGTAGGCCGACCAGCGCGCCGGCCGCAGCAGGTGGAAGAAATGCCACAGCGGCTCCCACGGCCGGGTCAGGAGCGAACCCGGCGCGCGCTTCGCCCCGCCCCGCGAGCCCGCGCGCCAGCGCCCGCCGTTGGACGCGCCCATGGTCAGCCGATCCCGACCACGGGACTCGAGGCATCCCAGGACAGGTACACCGCCTCGTCCCACGCGAACTGCTCCTCGGGCTTGCGCGTGCGGTTGGCCTGCATGACGCGCACCTGGCGCCCGGAATCGAGCTTGACGACGAACACGGTCATGTCGCCCATGTAGGCGATGTCGTGGATGACGCCGTGCGCCCAGTTGTCGGTCGCCGCCGGGCGCTCGCGACCGAGCTCGATCTTCTCCGGCCGGACCGCCACCCAGCACAGCGCCAGCGGCGGCGCGCTCATGCCATGGTCGACGTACACCGGGACGTTGAGCTCGTCGCACTTGACGCGCACGTGGTCCTGCTCGTCCTCGGTGAGCTGGCCCTCGAACAGGTTCACCGAGCCGATGAAGTCCGCGACGAAGCGCGAGGCCGGGAATTCGTAGATCTGGCGCGGCGTGCCCACCTGCACGATCTCGCCGCGGTTCATGACGCCGACGCGCGAGGACAGCGTCATCGCCTCCTCCTGGTCGTGCGTGACGACGACGAAGGTGACACCGAGCTTCTCCTGGATGCCGAGCAGTTCGAACTGCGTGTGCTCGCGGAGCTTGCGGTCGAGCGCACCGAGCGGCTCGTCGAGCAGCAGCAGCTTGGGCCGCTTGACCAGCGCCCGGGCCAGGGCCACGCGCTGGCGCTGGCCGCCCGAGAGCTGGTGCGGCTTGCGCTTGGCGTATTCGCCGAGCTTGACGATGTCGAGGATCTCCGCGACGCGCCGGTTGATCTCCTCGCGCCGGATCTTCTCCTGCTCGAGCCCGAAGGCGACGTTGCCGGCCACGGTCATGTGCGGGAACAGCGCGTAGGACTGGAACATCATGTTGACCGGCCGCTCGTACGGCGGGATGCCCGCCATGTCCTGCCCGTCGATGTACACCGCGCCGGCGCTCGGCTGCTCGAAGCCGGCCAGCATGCGCAGCAGCGTCGTCTTGCCGCAGCCGGATCCGCCGAGCAGGCAGAAGATCTCGCCCTTGTAGATCTTCAGCGAGACGTTGTTGACGGCGACGAAATTGCCGAAGCGCTTGGTGACGTTCTCGACGCGGATGTAGGCCTGCGCATGCGGGTCGAGCCATGGCTCGGGTGTCTTGGTGCGGGTTTCAGCCATGTCGTGATGCTCAGCGGCCGGATTTGAAACGGGTCCACATGCGGGTCAGCAGCCGCATGTACGGCTGCGAGCGCGGCAGGTTCGCCACCAGGTGCGCCTTCGATTCGGGCCCCGGGAAGATGCCGCGGTCGTTCAGCACGACGGGGTCGATGAGCGGATAGGCGGCGGCGTTGCTCGAGGCGAAGTGCACGGCGCTGGAATTGCGGGCCGAGACATCGGGCCGCAGCAGGTAGTTGATGAACAGGTGCGCGTTGTTCGGGTGCTGCGCATCGGCCGGGATGGCCAGCATGTCGAAGAACATCACCGCGCCCTCGCGCGGGATCAGGTACTTGATGTTGTTGCCGTTCTTCGCCTCGCGGGCGCGAAGCCCGGCCTGGCCGACATCGCCGCTCCAGCCCAGCGCCAGGCAGATCTCGCCGTTGGCGAGATCCTCGATGTATTTCGATGAATTGACGTAGCGCACGTACGGGCGCATCGCCATCAGCACCTTCTCGGCGGCCGCGAGGTCTTCCGGCTTCTCGCTGTTGGCCGGGATGCCGAGGTACACGAACACCGTGTTGATGATCTCCTCGGGCTCGTCGAGGATGCTGATGCCGCAGCCCTTGAAGTGCTTGACCACGGCCGGGTCGTAGAACATGCGGAAGCTGTCCACCGGCGCATCCGGCATCGCGGCCTTGATCTTGTCGACGTTGTAGCCGACGCCGGAGGTGCCCCAGAAATAGTTCACCGCGTACTGCATGCCCGGATCGAGCGGTTCGAAACGGCTGGCGATGTCAGGGTCGACGTTCTTCAGGTTCGGCAGCCGGCTCTTGTCGAGCTTCTGGAACACGCCGGCCTTGATCTGCAGCGCCAGGAAATTCGCCGAGGGCACGACGATGTCGTAGCCGGTCTGGCCGGCCAGCAGCTTGGTCTGCAGCACGGCATTGGAATCGAAGACGTCGTAGTTGACCTTGATGCCGTATTCCTTTTCGAAGGCCGGCACGACGTCGGGCGAGATGTAGTCCGACCAGTTGTAGACGTTGAGCACCTTTTCGTCGTCGGTGAGGCCGGCCGCCGCGGCGTGCGTCGGCTTGCCCGCGTGGCTCGCCGATGCGGACCCCTGCGGCGCCCCGCCACAGGCCGCCAGCAGCGAAGTGGCCAGCGCCGCGAGCAGGTGACGGCCTGGATTTGCGAGCATCGACGACCCCCCGGCGGAACTCCGCTCCATCATACCAGCGCAGCGCCCGCTACACGTTGAGCAGCAGGTGCTCGCGCTCCCAGGAACTGATCACCTGCAGGAACACCTCGTACTCGGCCTGCTTGACGATCGAGTAGGCCGCGACGAACGGGAGCCCCAGCAGGTTCACCAGCGGCTGGCAGTCCTTTAGGCGCTTGAGCGCATCATCGAGCGAACGCGGCAGGTCCCACGGCAGGTCATGCGCGCTGCCGGTGATCGGTTCGCTCGGTTGCAGGTTCTGCACCATGCCGAGGTAACCGCAGGCGAGCGAGCCGGCGATCGCGATGTACGGATTCGCATCGGCCCCGCCGAGGCGGTTCTCCACGCGCCGCGCATCCGGGTCGGATACCGGCACGCGCAGGCCGGCGGTGCGGTTGTCGTAGCCCCATTGCACGTTGATCGGCGCCAGCGAGGCACGCGTGATGCGCCGGTAGGAATTGACGTTCGGCGCGAACAGGCTCATCGCGGTCGGCAGGTAACGCTGCAGGCCTGCGATGTGCGAGAAGAACAGCGCCGAGGGCGTGCCGTCGGCGTTGCTGAAGACGTTCTCCTTGGTGGTGCGGTCGACGACGCTCTGGTGGATGTGCATGGCGCTGCCCGGCTCCTTGGCGTGGGGCTTGGCCATGAAGGTGGCGTACATCTTGTGGCGCAGCGCCGCCTCGCGCGCCGTGCGCTTGAACAGGAACGCCTGGTCGGCCAGTGCCAGCGGATCGCCGTGCAGCAGGTTGATCTCCATCTGCGCCGGGCCGTCCTCGTGGATCAGCGTGTCGATCTCGATGTCCTGCGCCTCGCAGAACGCGTACATGTCGTCGAACAGCGGATCGAACTCGTTGACCGCCGCGATGCTGTAGGACTGGCGGCCGGGCTCCGCGCGGCCCGAGCGGCCGACCGGCGGCTTCAGCTGGTAGTCGGCATCGATGTTCGGCTCGACCAGGTAGAACTCGAGCTCGGGGGCGATGACCGGCTCCCAGCCGCGCTCGGCGTACAGGTTGAGCACATGCTGCAGCAGCTGGCGCGGCGCCATCGTCACGCGCCGGCCGTCCGAGTAGAAGCAGTCGTGGATCACCTGCGCGGTCGGTTCGGCCGCCCACGGCACGACGCGCACGGTCTTCGGATCGGCCTTCAGCACGATGTCGATCTCCGCCGGACTCATCGCCGAGGAGGTGTCGCCCGGGTAATCGCCGGTCACCGTCTGCAGGAAGATGCTCTCGGGCAGGCGCATGCCGGCGTCCTCGGCGAATTTCTCCGCGGGCATCAGCTTGCCGCGGGCGATGCCCGCCATGTCCGGGATGATCGCCTCGACTTCGGAGATACCGTGGTCGCGGAAGAATTGCTGTATTTCATTGGCCATAGGTCACCTTAGCTTGCATCTGTTCCCGGCAGGCCGCGCCGAACTCGGCGAACAGCGCCATCGAAAATCGGTTGTCCTGCACCCGCCATTCCGGATGCCACTGCACGGCGAGCGCGAAGCGGCGTGCGGCCGTGACGCGGAAGGCCTCGATGACGCCGTCGTCGGCACGCGCCTCGACGCTCAGCGCCGGCCCCAGCTCGCGCACGCCCTGGCCGTGCAGCGAATTCACCGTGATGCGCGCCGCGCCGCCGGCCAGTCGCTGCAGCACGCCGCCGGGCTCGAGCGCGACCTCGTGCGCGGGGGCGTATTGCTGCTCGAGCGGCTGGTCCTGGTCCTCGCGGTGGTCGCGGAAACCCGGCACCTCGTGCAGCTTCTGCCACAGCGTGCCGCCGAAGGCGACGTTCATCTCCTGGAAGCCGCGGCAGATGCCCAGCACCGGCACGCCCGCCGCCACCGCGCGCGGGATCAGCGGCAGCGTGGTCTCGTCGCGATGCGGGTCGTGCAGCGTGCCGGCCTCGCTCGGTTCGCCGTTGTAGCGATGCGGCTCGACGTTCGACGGGCTCCCGGTGAACAGCAGGCCGTCGACCGAATCGAGCAGGCTCTGGTCCTGCAGTTCGCGCCCGATGGCCGGCACGATCACCGGGATGGCTCCCGCGGCATCGAGCACCGCCGTGACGTATTTCTCGCCGGCCAGATGGTACGGCTGCGGGCCCAGCATGCGCCGGTCCGCAGGTATACCGATCAATGGGCGTCTGGCAGACATGAAACGGACTCCGGCGCCCCAGCCGTCCAGGCAGGTGGGCAATCGCCGACGGGCAACGAGAATCCGGTCATTAGACCATACGGGGACCGGCCAAGTCCCCGCCCGGCGCCCGGATGCGCCCTCTTTTTACAAGGCACAAATGCCACGTAACCGCCTGATAATGAACGAGTCTCTCACCGTGTTGCCACGCAGCAATAGGCGAACGGGCCAGATATAGTCCTTGCCAGCGACCCCCGCCTCATGCATAGAAATCGTACTCCCGGCTGAACACCTCCTCGATCAGGTCGCCGTACTCGCCGCGCTTGACCTGGCCGTAGAGCGACAGGAACCGCGCCGGCAGGTACCGGGCCAGCAGCTCCGACTTCTCGAGGCGGTTCAACGCGACGATCAGGTCGCCCGGGAAGTCCGCATTGTCCTGTTCGGCGGCGCGGCCCTCCGTGGCTGGGCCCGGCTCGAGGCGGTTGCCGATGCCGTGCAGCAGCGCCGCGAGGATCGCCGCCAGCGTCAGGTGCGGGCTGGCATCGGCGCCGGCGACGCGGTGCTCGATGCGGCGCGCTTCGCCGTCGCCAGGAGGAATGCGGAACGCGACGCTGCGGTTGTTGCGGCCCCAGTCACGCGAGGTCGGCACGAACTTGCCCAGATAACGGCGCTGCGCATTGAAGTTCGGCGCGTACAGGGCGATCGAGTCGTACATCAGCGCCTGCATGCCGGCCACGCCGTTGCGCAGCAGCGCCTCGCCGCCCGCGGCGCCGAAGCGGTTGCGCCCCTGTTCGTCGACGACGCTCACGTGCACGTGCAGCCCGCTGCCGGGCTGCGCCGCGAACGGCTTTGCCATGAAGGTCGCATCCATCGCCAGCGAGCGCGCCACGCCTTTCACGAGCCGCTTGAGCAGCACGGCCTGGTCCGCGGCGAGCAGCGGATCGGCGACGTGGCGCAGGTTGACCTCGAACTGGTTGACGCCGTATTCGGCCACGGCGCCGCACACCGGCAGCTGCTGCGCGCGCGCCGCGGCATCGACGCGGTTGAGGAACTCGCCCATATCCTCGACGGCGTCGAGCGAGAGGTTGCCGGCACGGCGCGGCGCGGTGCGGCCCGGCATCGCGCCCGGGCTGATGCGCCCGTCCGCGCTGCGGCGCTGGTCGATCAGGTAGAACTCGAGTTCGCAGGCCACGACCGGGTGGATGCCGGCGGCGCGGCACTTCGCGACGACATCGGCGAGGATCTTGCGCGGGTCGAACCACAGGTCGGCGCCCTCGTTCATCGTCACCATGTGGCACAGCGTCTGCGCCGTGGGCGTCGAGGTCCAGGGCACGCGCTGCAGGTAGCCCGCGATCGGCCTGGCGATGCCATCGGGATCGCCGTCGTCCTTGCCGAGCCCGCCGGCATTGTGGCCCCAGCCGCGGCAATCGGCGACGGCCGCGCAGGCCGAGAACATCACGCCGTCCTTGTAGAGCTTGTCGCCGTCGGCGGCCGGCAGGCGCTTGCCGGCGGTGTTGCCGTTGATGTCGATGATGAATGCGTCGATGAACTGGATGTCCGGATTCGCGGCCCGGAAAGCCTGCCATTCACTCAGGGGAGCTGGATGAGCTGTGCGTTCATGCATGATTTCCTCGCTTCAGTTGCAGCCATCAGAGACGATCCCTGAGGGCGTAATAGAGCATCGCGGCGACCAGCGTCGGCCAGCGCAGCAGCGGACCGCCGGGAAACGGCGGCACCGGCACGCGGCCGAGCAGTTCGAAGGCCTCGCGCTCGCCGCACAATGCGTCGGCGACCGCCTTGCCGGTGTAGGGCGCGATGACGACGCCGAGTCCGGAGAAGCCGCTGGCGTTGACCAGGCCGGGCGCGAGCTCGCGCACGCAGGGCATGCGCGTCGCGGTGATGCCGAGCGTGCCGCCCCAGGCATAGTCGAAGCGCACGTGCGCGAGCTGCGGGAAGATCTTCAGCACGTGCGGCCGCACGAAGGCGGCGATGTCGGCCGGAAAGCGGTAGCCGTAGTTCTCGCCGCCGCCGAACAGCAGGCGATCATCCGGCGTGATGCGGAAATAGTTGACGACGAAGCGCGAATCCGACACCGCCGCGCCATTGCTGATCAGCCGCCGCGCACCCTCGGCGCCGAGCGGTTCGGTGACCGCGATGAAATTGTTGATCGGCATGACGCGCCGCTCGACCTCCGGCGCCAGGTGCCGCAGGTAGCCGTTGCAGGCCAGCACGACGCGCCGCGCCCGGAGTTCGCCGCGTGCGGTCGCAATGCGCCAGCCACCTTCGGCGGCGCGCAGGCCGGTGACTTCGACCCCCTCGTGCAGCCGCGCCCCATGGCTCGCCGCCGCGCGCGCGATGCCGAGCGCGAAATTCAGCGCGTGCAGGTGGCCGCCGCGCGCATCGAAGCTGCCGCCGTGGTAGTCGCGCGTCGCCACCATGCCGGCGATCTCGTCGCGTTCGACGTAGCGGATGTGTTCGTAGCCGTAGGCGCTGCGCAGGTGCTCGACGTGCGCGCGCGTGTCCGCGCAGTAGCTTGGCTTGTGGTCGGCATGCAGGTAGCCCAGGCGCAGGTCGCAGTCGATCTTGTAGGTGTCGATCAGCCAGTCGAGGTGCGCGCGGGCATCGAGCGCGTATTGCCACAGGCGGCGCCCGTCTTCCCGGCCGACGCGCGCTTCCAGCCAGCGCTGCTCGCGGCGCATGCCCACATGCACCTGCCCGCCGTTGCGCCCCGAGGCGCCCCAGCCGAGGCGCGATTGCTCGATCAAGGTGACTGCGATGCCGCGTCGCGCCAGGTGCAGCGCCGTGGACAGGCCCGCGTAGCCGCCGCCTACTACACAGACATCACAGCTTGGCGAACCTTCGAACGGAGTGACCGCAACGTGTTCCCGCACCGTCGCCGCATAGTACGAGGGCGCGTGCGTTGCGCTCGGCAACAGGGCCGTGGGCGTGCGGTGGAACATCTCATGCCCCGGACGGTGCGCCCAGCAGTTCGTTGACGGCGCGGTAAGCCTGGTCGATCGCGACGTCGGTGTAGGCACCCCCGCCTGAATCCGAATTGGCGATCGCGATGCGGCCGAAACGCGCGCGGCCGAGCACCTGCGGCTCCTCGCCCTCCGGCAGTTCCGGCTCCCACAACGAGTTGTGCTCCGGCGCATAGCCGTGTGGCCAGCGGTTCACGGTGATCGCCGTGATGTCGCCAGCCGGATCGAAGCCGCCCGCGCCGAGCATGCGGCCGAGCTGCTCGCGGATATTGCGTTCGAACACCTCGAACGGCGTCGCCAGCAATTCCGCGCGCCCGGCGCGATTCTGGTCGTGTTCGGAAAGCCCGGGCTTGCACGGCGTCTTCGTCATCCAGACCAGCGTGGGCTCGTCGGGCGAGCGCGGGCTGCGGTAGGCGCCGATGTCGACGGTCGCATTGAGGCGCGCCATCGTGTGATAGGACCCCGGCGCATAAATGAATTTCACGCCGAGCTTGTCCCAGGCCCGCGCATTGCGGATCGCGACGCTGGTGTAGACCAGCGGCGTCTTGACCAGCTGGTGCAGCGCCTGTTTCTGGCGTTCCGGCAGTTCCGGTGCCAGGTACGGGATGATCATGTTGTAGCAGGCCAGCACGCAGTGCCGTGCGCGCACGGTCAGGGCGCGGCCGTCGCGCAGGTACGTCACCCGCACGCCGCGCGCCTTCTCGGGCGCGCCGTCATTGAGCACGCGCACCACGGTGCTGTTGAGGCGCAGGCGCACCGGTTCGGCGGCGCGGTCGAGCCGCGCGTAGTCGACGCGCGCGGTGACCAGGTCCTCGATGCCGGCGCCCGGCACGGCCGCCGGGATCAGCCGCCGCACCAGTGCACGCGCAATCGTGGCGTTGCCGTCCGGGAAATGCAGCCGGATCGATCCGCCCGTTTCGGCATAGCCCGCCGGCGTGAAGCCCATGCCGGGAATCGAGCCGCGATCGAGCTTGAGGCCCTTGAATCCCGCCCCCTGCTCGCCAAGCCCCCAGTAGTCCAGCGCCGAGACCGCGTCGATGCCGACGCCCCACTCGCCCTGCGTGCGCGCCTGGTACAACGCGAGCACCTGCGGATCGACCCTGGCGTGGTCGCGCAGGAAATCGCGGTAGCTCATCTTCATGAGCCGCTGCTTCTTCTGCAGCGAAGTGAGCCCCGGCAGGTAATCCTCGCTGCCGGCCTCGATGCGTTCGATGTCACGCTTGGCGGCATCCGACAGTGGCGCACCGGCGAGGAATTCGTCCCAGGGTTTGTGGCGAAATCCGACTGCGAGGTGATCGGCGCCGAAGGTCTCGCGGTCGAAGAAGATGGCCGAGCGCGCGGATGCCTGGAACCTGTAGAAATCCGGATCCTGCTGCTGGATGACCTTCGCCAACGCCGCGGCATCGATGCCGACCGCCTTCAGCACGCCGTCGGCCACGGCGCTGTAGGGACGCGGACTGTCGATCAGCAGCGTGCCGCCGTTCAGCAGCCGCATCTGGCCGTCGAGATCGAATTCGTTGCGCTTGGCGTGGCCGCCGAAATCGTCGTGGTTGTCGAGCAGCAGGATGCGCGCCCTGGGGTTCGCGGCCAGATAGAAATGCGCAGCTGACAACCCGCTGATGCCCGCGCCTGCCACGACAAGGTCGAATTCCTCGCCAAGGTCGACAGGTTCGAGCTTCAGGCTGCCATCGCGCAGCGCGTGCGCACTCTCGAACGAACCCGGGTGGCTGCCGCGCAATCCAGTCAGGCTCGGCGGGTAGTAGCCGGGTTGATCCTGGGCCGCGGCCGGCAAGCGCGGACCACCCTGGCCGCAGCCCGGCAGCCAGGCTGCGGCCAGCAGGCCCGCGCTGCCCACGGCCGCGCCCTGCACGAAATCGCGGCGCGTGATGCTGCGGTGCATGCCGAGTTCGCGGTCAGACGGCTTACCGTTGCGAGTGCGCGTCATCCTGGATTTGCTCCCAGCTGCCGGCTGCGCGCCGGTCTGCTCCCCGGGGCCGCGCCTGGAGGGCGCGGCCCCGGAGTGCCGCCGTGCTACTTGCGGTAAGTGAAGGTCAACCCGAACGTGCGCGGACGGAACGTGTAATTTCTCTGCACGGTATTCAGCGCGTCCGCAAGCACGGTCGGATCCCCGGGAACGATCGTGAAGTCGTAGTTCGTGACCACGTGCGTGTCGGCCAGATTGTCAATGAAGGCCGCCACTTGCCATTCGCCGAGCGTCACACCCCCTCGCAGTGTCAGGAAATTCGTGGCAGGCAGCTCGTAGTTGGCTGCGTTGTACTGCCCTGTAGCGCTGTCCTGCGAAGCACTGAGCCATTTCGGCGCGCCGGTGTGCTCGTAATCGAGGCGTACGAAGGAATCCTTGCTGAACGCGTTGAACTTGTATTCCAGTCCGACCGACGCGGTAAATGGCGCGTTCGGCTGGCCTCCCTGGCCCGAAATGGCATCGCCCTTGGCGACGATCGGCTGAACGTCAGGATTGGGCGAGATCTGCGAGTCGCGCGTATAGCGGGCGTCGGTATAACCCGTGGTCAACTCCATCGTGAAATTGTCGGTGACAGCAACGTCGGCCTGCAGGTCGATGCCCTTGGCTGTGGCTTCGCCCAGGTTTGCGATGAACGAGATCTGGCACACAGGGGGCACCACCGTCTGCTGGATATTGTGCCACTTGATGTAGTAGATGCTGCTGGCCAGCTTGAAGCGATTGTTGAAGTTGTTCTTCGCGCCAACCTCGAAGCTGTCGACCGTGTCCGAATTGAAGGTCGCCGGTGCGCCATTGGGCAGGTCAAGGTGATCCGGGTCGAAATCAGTCGCGCACGCCACAGTCGGCAGCGGATTGTTGCCACCGCCTGGGCGGAATCCCTTTGAATAGGTCGCGTAGTACATGTCGCTCGGATCCGCCTGGAACTGCAGGCTCACTTTTGGCGTAAACGCGTTTTCAGTCTTGCTGTTGGCACGCGAAGCGTTCTCGTCATAGATCTGCGGGCCGCCCGTGATGGAATCGAAATCGAACTTCATGCGTGCGTAGCGCCCACCGACCGTCAGCTTCGTGCGATCGCTGAACTTGTAGCTGGCTTCGCCGAACAGCGCGATCTGCTCGTCCTTGGCATGGGTGAGCAGGAAATACGAGTCGGTCGGATAGCCCGGATCGAAGCCGGGCGACGGCGAGAAGTAATCCAGGATGTAGTCGTTCGGCGTCGCGGTCGGTCCAAGCGAATTGCCGGTGTCGGTGTAGATGGCCTGCAGGAATTGCCCCAACTGTGGGTCGTGGATCTCCTCGAGGTAGCGCTGCTTGTTGACGCTGTAGAACAATCCCGCGGTCCAGGTCAGCGCGGCGCTGTCGTCCACCGATTGCAGGCGGAATTCCTGGGTGAAATTCCGCTGCCCGTTGTTGACCGTGGCCGGCGAGCGATAGCCGACGATGCCGGGGCCGCCGGGCGGGTTGTAGGCCGGATCGTTCAGGTGCACGCCGGTGCCATCAAGCAACGGCACCGGCAGGTCGAACGGGAAGAAGCTCTGGTAGAAACCGAGGTTGTACAGCGTGCCGTCATAGCCCGTGAGGTCGTCGCGGTGGTAATACGCGGTGCTGGAAATGAAGTGCACCTTCTCGAAATCGGCCTCGATCTTGAGCGACGGCATGTACAGCTTGTCGGGCGAGTAGCGCTGCGTCGGATTCGCGCTGACGAAATGATGGCTGGAGGGATCCGAGTACAGCGTCCAGTAGTTGTCGACGTCGTTCTTCTTCTCGTTCTGGTAGTAGAAGCTCGGCGTCAGCGTCCAGGTGCTGCTCGGGGCCCAGATCGCGGCCAGGCGGAACAGCGAAGTTTCAGCGTGATTGGCGCGTTTGTCCTCGAGCGCGAGCGTGTCCGGATTGATGCGGTCGATCCAGCCGCCGTCCTTGCGGTACCAGGCGGTCACCCGCACACCGAAAGTGCCGTCGATCAGCGGCCCACCGGCGGCGATGCCGGCTTCGTAACTCGGATCACCGCCTTGCGTGAACGATATCTCCTCGCGGCTGTAGACGCTGTCCTTGTGCAGGCTCGGTTGGGTCGTGATGTAGCGCACCGTGCCGCCCATCGAACCCGCGCCGAACAGCGTGCCCTGCGGACCGCGCAGCACCTCGACACGGTCGATGTCGAAGGACTTCGGCAGCGCCTCGTCCGGATTGAAGGCCAGCGCGCGCATCTGGATCGGCGTGTCGTCGATGTAGATGCCGGTCGTGCCCGCGCCGCCGCTCGAGGCGATGCCGCGGATCGAGATGTTGTTGGTGCCGGAGTTGTCGACCTTGATGCCGGGCGTGAAGCGCGCGACGTCCTGGATGTCCTTGATGCCGCGCAGGTCGAGTCCCTCCTGCGTGATCGCGGTGACGCTGACGGCGACCTTGCTCAGCGATTCCTCGCGGCGCGTCGCGGTGACGACGACTTCCTCGAGTGGAGAAGCGGATGTGGGGGCGGCTGCGGCCTCGTCGGCGGCGCTTGCGGCGCGAGGGTGCAGCGCAAGCAGAAGGGCCGCGGTGGCAGTGATCAGGGCAAGCGGGTTTGGCCCGGCCGCACGCGGCTCGGGTGAACTGACGGCTTCACGCATGATTTCCCCTTGTGGCTCATAGTGCACGCCTGCCGCACATCCGGAATTCCCCTTGGCAGGCCGGGCCACCTTAGCGCTGTGGCGAAATGAACGCAATTTGCGCCCCGCGGCGGCAGTGAAGTTGCGTTTCGGCAACAGGCGGTGTAGCGGCCCAGGGAATGAAAGACGGGCCGCCCCTTTGCCAGGGAGCGGCCCGTTGTTGGCGCAGGCGGCCTGGCGGCCGCGCCGATCAGAAGCGCCAGGTCACGCCGATCGCGAGTTGGTCGACATCGTAGTCATAACCGAGGTTGTTGCCGGTGGCGAGCCGGGTCCACTCGACGTTGAGCCGCGAAGCGCCAGCGAGGTCGAAATCCACGCCCAGGCCATACGAAAAGCCGCTGTCGTGGGCATTGACGAGGCCGAAATCGCGCTTGAAATCGATGCTCGCGAGGCCGCCAAGCCCGTACACCGACACGCCGCGCGTGAGCGGCAGCGAGCCCTTCAGGTAGCCTGCGAACAGCGAATTCACCTGCACGCCGTAGGAATCGGTGGATGAACTGCCGAAGCCCGTGCCGACGCGGCCCTCGACCGCGAGATTCGGGCTCAACGACGCGCCGAGCACGAACATGCCGGTGGCCGGCGTGATGGTGTCGAGCCCGTCCTCGTTGTAGCGCACCTGGCCGAAGCTCACGCCGGCATAGGGCCCCACGCCCTCGTCGGGACCGTAGCCGCGGCCGTAGCCGCCGCGCCATCCGCCATCGTGCGCCGCGGCCGTGCCGGCAGCCAGCGCGCAGATCGTCACCGCAAGAAATTTCTTCATGAGCACCACTCCTGTTGCGAATCCTCGAGTCTCGAGTCTGGTCCGCAGGCGCTGAACGCCGACTGAACTGCCGTGTTCAGCCATGGTTCAGCCGGACCGCGTGCACAGTTTGAGAGTCGGCCGGTTGCCGCGGTTCGGCGGCGGGCCTATAAGAAGGCTTAATCCGGAGGACTTATGTACAGAACATCCATGGTCCTGCTGCTCGCGCTGGCGCTGTCCGGCTGTGGCCTCGCCGAGACCGCTGCGACCGGCGCGACGGCGGCCGGTTCGCAGGCCGAGGCGGCCCGGCAGGGCCAGCAGACCGAACAGCAGGTGCAGCAGAAGGTCGACGCGGCCATCCAGGTGGATGCGGACAAGCGGCGTGCCGCCGATGACAGCGCCGGGCGTTGAGCCGGCGCGCACCGCCTAGCCGCGCGCGCGCAGCTCGAAGGCGCGATGGATGCGCGGATTGCGCTGGAAATCGAACGGGATCGTGGCCGCCGAAACATCGGTGACGTGCCAGCGCTGCGCGGCGGCCTCGTCGAGCCTGAAGCGCTGCGCATTGGTCGAGAACAGCAGCAGCCCGCCGGGCGCCAGCAGGCGCATGCACTGCGCGAGCAGGTCCATGTGGTCGCGCTGCGTGTCGAGCACGCCGCTCATGCGCTTCGAGTTTGAGAACGTCGGCGGATCGAGGAACACCAGGTCCCAGCCCGCCGCCGGCGCATCCCGCAGCCATTCGCGGCAATCGGCGCGCAGCAGTTCGTGCGGATCGCGCGCCAGTTCGTTGGCGCGGAAGTTCTGCGCCGCCCAGTCGAGGTAGGTCGCCGACAGGTCGACGCTCAGGCTGCGCGTCGCGCCGCCGGCGGCTGCGTAGACGGTCGCGCTCGCGGTGTAGCAGAACAGGTTGAGGAAGCGCTTGCCGGCAGCCGCCGCGCGCAGCCGCGCGCGCGTCAGCCGATGGTCGAGGAACAGGCCGGTGTCGAGGTAGTCGGTGAAGTTGACCAGGAATTTCAGTCCGCCCTCCTCGATGCAGGTGTACTCGCCCTGCTGCGCGAGGCGCGTGTACTGGTTCGTGCCACGTTGCCGGCGCCGCACGCGCACATGGATGCGCTCGCCCGGCACCTGCGTCGCGGCCGGCAGCGCCGCCAGCGCTTCGGCGCGGCGCCGGTTCGCCGCCGCCGGTTCCACCGAGTCGGGCGCGGCGTATTCCTGCACGTACAGGTGCACCGCGCCGCCCGGCACTGCGGTGTACTGGTCGACGGCGAGCGCGTATTCGGGCATGTCGGCGTCATAGAGCCGGTAGTTGGCGACGCCCTGCGCGCGTGCGGTCTTGCCCAGCAACCGCAGGTTCTTGGCGATGCGGTTGCCGAACATCTGCGCGCCCGGGCTGGCGGCCAATTCAGGATCCAGCGCGCGCGCCGCGCCGGGCGCGCGCGCCGGCGCACCGGGATCCGCCAGGTCGATGCGCAGCAGCTGGCAGGCCAGGGCCCCGTTCCACACGTCGTGCTTGCGGAAGGTGCGCAGCCCGAGCTCATGCGCCGCACCGGCGTCGGCCGCGCACAGCACCGCCGCCTTCCAGCCATGGAAATGCTCGCGCAGCACTGCGCCGAGCTCGCGGTACGCCGCGCGCGCCGCGGCATCGTCGCCCAGGCGCGCGCCGTAGGGGGGATTGGTGCACACGAGTCCGCTGGCGTTCGTCGGCGGACGGGCGTCGCGCGCGGCGCCGACCGAGAAGTGCAGCAAGCCGCCGACGCCGGCGCGCTCGGCATTGGCCTCTGCGGCACGCAGCACGGCGGCGTCGGCATCGCTCCCGCGGATCGCATTCGGCACCGCGGCGCGCACCCGCGCGCGCGCTTCCTCCAGCAACGCCTGCCACGCTCGCGCGTCGTGGCCGCGCCAGCGCAAGAATCCCCAGTGCTCGCGATGCAGCCCCGGCGCGATGTCGGCGGCGATCAGCGCCGCTTCGATCGGCAAGGTGCCCGATCCGCACATCGGATCGACGAAGGCGCCGCCCGCGGCGGCGATCTCCTGCCAACCGGAGCGCAGCAGCAGGCCGGCGGCCAGGTTCTCGCGCAGCGGGGCCTCGCCCGCCTGGAGGCGGTAGCCGCGGCGGTGCAGTCCCTCGCCGGCCAGGTCGACGTACAGCAGCACCCGCGCGCCGCTGGCGTGCGCGACGACACGCAGGTCCGGCCGTTCGAGCGCGATGTCCGGGCGCGAACCGGTGCCTTCGCGCAACTGGTCGCAGATCGCGTCCTTGAGCTTCAGCGCCCCGAACTGGCTGTGCGTGATGGTTGGATGGGTGCCGGTGAATTCGCAGGCCAGCGTGCCGGTGGAGGCGAGATGCGCCCGCCAGTCGATCGCGCGGGCGCCGGCGTAGAAGGCCTCGGTATCGGCGGCCTCGTAGTCGGCCACTTCGAGCAGCACGCGGCTGGCGACGCGCGAGTGCAGGCAGGCGCGATAGCCGCCGCGCAGGTCGGACTCGAAGCGCACCCCCGCATTGCGCTCGCTGAGCCGCGCCACGCCCAGCGCACGCAATTCCCGCGCCACCAGGTCGGCCAGGCCGCGCGGCGCGGTGGCCATGAATCGCAGCGGCGCTTCGACCACGCTAGGGCCTGTTCACGACAGGTCGATCCAGGTGGTCTTCAGCTCGGTGTACTTGTCGAAGGCATGGAGCGACTTGTCGCGCCCGCTGCCGGACTGCTTGAAGCCGCCGAACGGCACCGTGATGTCGTCGGCGTCATAGCAGTTCACGTACACCATGCCGGTGCGCAGCGCGCGCGCCGCGCGATGCGCGGCGGTGATGTCGCGCGTCCAGATCGCCGCCGCGAGGCCATAGACCACGCCATTGCCGATGCGGATCGCCTCGTCGAGGTCGCGGAAGCTCAGCGTGGCGAGCACCGGGCCGAAGATCTCCTCGCGCGCGATGCGCATCTCCGGCTTGACGTCGGCGAACACGGTCGGCTCGACGTAGCAGCCACCGCTCGCCTCGCGCACGCGTTGCCCGCCCACCGCCACCACCGCGCCCTCGCTGCGGCCGGCGGCGATGTACTCCATGACGCGCCGGGTCTGCGGCTCGTCGACCAGCGCGCCGAGCCGCGTCGCGGCATCGAGCGGATCCCCGGGCGGCAGCGTGCGCGCGATCGCCGTGATCTCCGCGAGCAGCTCG
>DATKLZ010000067.1:0-18812 GCA_035542135.1 Steroidobacteraceae bacterium
GGTGGCCGCGAAGCTCGGCGATTTCCTGCTCGAGCAGCCGGCGCAGGCCAAGGCGATCGTCGCGAAGATCATCGAGGCGGCGCGTGCGCGCGAGGCGGCGCGCAAGGCGCGCGAGATGACGCGCCGCAAGGGCGCGCTCGACGTCGCAGGGCTCCCGGGCAAGCTTGCCGATTGCCAGGAGAAGGACCCGGCGCTGTCCGAGATCTTCATCGTCGAGGGCGATTCCGCCGGCGGCTCGGCCAAGCAGGGGCGCGACCGGCGCACCCAGGCGATATTGCCGCTGAAGGGCAAGATCCTGAACGTCGAGCGCGCGCGCTTCGACAAGATGATCTCGTCCGCCGAAGTGGGCACGCTGATCACCGCGCTGGGCTGCGGCATCGGGCGCGATGAGTTCGACATCGCGAAGCTCCGCTATCACCGCATCATCATCATGACGGATGCCGACGTCGACGGGAGCCATATCCGCACGCTGCTGCTCACGTTCTTCTACCGGCAGATCCCGCTGCTGATCGAGCGCGGCCACGTGTACATCGCACAGCCGCCGCTCTACAAGGTCAAGCGCGGCAAGGCCGACACCTACGTCAAGGACGAGAACGAGCTCAACGCGCTGCTGCTCTCCTCGGCGCTGGACTCGGCCTCGCTGCAGGTGGCTGCCGGCGCGGCGCCGATCACGGGTTCGGCGCTGGAACTGCTGGCGCGAAAATACATGGAAGTGCAGGCGATCATCCGACGCTGGGCGCGGCGGTACGACGAGCGGCTGCTCGACACGCTGATCTACGTGCCGGAGGTCACCCCCGACCAGTTCGACCAGCCCGTCTTCCTCGAAGGCTGGTGCAAGGGCCTCGTCGAGCGGCTGAACGCCGCGGACGACGCGGCGCACAGCTATCGCGCCGAAGTGCGCACGGCAAGCGACGGACACGCGGCCCGCGTCGTCGTGCACCGCACGCAGCACGGATCGGTCACCGACAAGCACCTGACGCGCGAGTTCTTCGAATCCGCCGAATACCGCCGCATCGCCGACCTCGGCCGCACGCTGGCCGGGTTGGTGGGGCCGGGGGCGAGCGTATCGCGCGGCGACGAGCGCATCGAAATTGGCTCCTTCAAGGAGGCGATGAAGTGGCTGTTCGACCAGGCGCGCAAGGGCCAGTCGATCCAGCGTTACAAGGGACTGGGCGAGATGAACCCGGAGCAGCTCTGGGACACGACGATCAACCCCGAGACGCGCCGGCTCATGCAGGTGCGCATCGATGATGCGGTCGCTTCCGACGAGATCTTCACGACGCTGATGGGCGACCAGGTGGAGCCGCGCCGCGAGTTCATCGAGAAGAACGCACTGTCGGTCGCCAACCTGGACGTGTAGGCGGGCACATCCGTCCGCACCAGGGTAGGGGGCCTATGGCAGGGCCGGCATGATTCCGATGGCCAACGGCTGGGTGATCAAGCGGGAACGCTAAGCGAGACAGCTCATGGTGGCAGCAATCAACGAAGACCCGACCGCGGGCGGCTTCAACGGCCTGAAGGTGCCCGAGCGCACGCTCGAGAGTTCCTGGTATTTCGACCCCGCGCATTACCAGCATGAGCTCGCGCGCATCTGGCGGCGCAACTGGATCTACCTGTGCCGCGCCGACTCGCTCCCGGCGGCACCCTCGTTCCGCACGTTCACCATCGGCGACCAGCCGATCATCGTGGTGCGCGATCGCGACGACACGCTGCGGGCGTTCTTCAACACCTGCCGCCACCGCGGCTCCACGTTGTGCCCGACTGCCGAGGGCCGGCTGCCCACCGGCCACATCACCTGCCCGTACCATGCCTGGAGCTACCGGCTCGACGGCACGCTGGCGAAAATGCCCTCGGTCCGTCCGGAAGGCTATCTCGACACGCAGGAGCTGTCGCTCTACAGCGTGGCGCTGCGCAACTGGCGCGGCTTCGTCTACGTGCACCTGGGCGATCCGGCACAGGCTGGCGAAGGGCATTTCAACGAGAACCGCAACCTATTCGGCAACTGGCCGCTCGAGGAGCTCGTCGTCGGCCGCACGCTGACCAAGCGCCTGGCCTGCAACTGGAAGATCTTCTGGGAAAACTACAACGAGTGCCTGCATTGCCCGGGCGTGCATCCGGGCCTGAGCAGCCTCGTGCCGATCTACAAGCGCGGCATCATGGAGCCGCGCGACGATCCGCAGTGGCGCTCGCACGAGGGCAACGCCGAGCCGCTGTACGCCGGCGGCCTGAGGGCTGGCGCGCAGACCTGGTCGGTCGACGGGAAGCCGGTCGGCCCGACCTTTCCGCGACTGACCGAGGAAGAGCGGCGCCTCGGTTACCACTACATGACCAGCCTCCCGTCGCACTACCTCGTGCTGCACGTGGACCACGTGCGCTCCTCGCGCCTGCTGCCGCTGGGCCCCGAGTCGATGGAGCTCGAGATCCAGTGGCTGTTCCCCGCGGCGACGCTGGCCGACCCGTCGGTCGACATCGCCAGGGCCTGCGACTTTTCAGCGCAGGTGATGAGCGAGGACGGCGCGGTGTGCGAGCTCACGCAGCGTGGGCTGCATGCAGCCCCGCACCACCAGGGCTATCTCTTGCCCGAGGACTACGACGTGTTCCGCTTCCAGCAGTGGGTGCGCGCGCAGCTGCGCTGAACGGTATCGATGCCATCGCCGCACTGGGCTCCCCATCGAGCTCAGGCAGGAATCGAGCGTTACATGTACGCGCGTACATGTAACGCTCAAAAAAAATCCATCAGGCGCGCAGCGGCCATGTCGGCCAACCACCGGCCCACGGGGCGGCCGGCGGGTCGGCCGGCTCAGGGGGTGCCGGTCGTGGTGCCTGGGGCGGCGGCGGCGGCCGTTGCGGCATCGAGCTTTTGCTGCATGCGCGCGATCTCCGGGTTCGACATGAAGGTCTTCCACAGCAGGCCGGTGCGGTAGTTCTCGACCATCGCGACGATCGGCGCCTGGTTCAGGCCCATGTAGATCGGCGAGACCCAGTTGAGCGTCGCGTTGTAGGCGTCGCGCGGGCCGTAGATGTCCCAGAGCTGCGCGCCGAGGTCGCGGTAGTAGTGCTTGAACGCGGCCATCGAGGCCTCGGGCGTGTACGGGAACGAGGCGAGCGCGCCGGTCAGCGTGATCGTGCCGTTGTCATTCTCCGCATCGGGGGCCGGGGTCTTGTAGCCGGTCGGGCCATCGCTCGCCGTGAGTCCCCAGGCGTCGGCGCCGTAGCCGGCAAAGTGCTTCGGATTCGCGATGCAGTAGGCCTGGTTGATCAGCGCGATATTGCGGTTGTTGTCGAAGTACGAGGCCGTGTACCTGTCGTGCAGCGCGTGCGGATCGAAACCCATGAACGAGTAGTGCGTGAAGAACAGCGGGCCGCCCGTGCCGACACCGACGTCGAGCTTGATGCCAAAATACGTGTTGCCGTTGTAGTAGTGGTTGCCGTCGGCGCTGCCCGACCAGCCCTGGCGGTAGGCGAGCGCGCGCTCGTTCTGGCCCGCCCAACCGGAGTAGTACATGGCGGCCGGCACCGGGTGCGTGGGCGAGGCGATCGCGAGCAGGTACACCACCATGACTTCATTGAAGCCGACCAAAGGGTGGTGGATCTGGAAGCCCCACTGCGGCGACCAGTGCCAGTAGAGGAAGTCCCCTTGCGGACCGTCGCGGTACCAGTCCCACTCGATGCCTTCCCACAGCTTCGTGATGCGCCGGGCGAGATCGCGCTCGGACGGCACGTCGCGGTTGAAATACTGCCGCGCGGTGAGCAGGCCCTGCGTGAGGAACGCGGTCTCGACGAGGTCGCCGCCGTTGTCGAGCATGCCGAACAGCGGCATCGTCTGCGCGGTGGCGCCGTTCATGTAGTGCGACCAGGCGCCGTGGTAGCGCGGGGCGCGCTCGAGGAAGCTGACGATGCGCGTGAGGCGCGCGAGCCCCTGTTCGCGCGTGATGAAGTGGCGCTCGATGCCGACCAGGATCGCCTCGATCATGAAGCCGCTGGCGCCGGTGGCGACGATGCGGTCGTCGCCCGGCAGGTTCTCGTGCGCCATGCCGGAGTGCGGTTCGCCGCCGTCCCAGTAATACTGGAACGCCGCTTCCTGCAGCATCGTCAGCAGCTCGTCGTCGGTCATGGGCCGCGTCGTCGCCGTCACCGGGGCTGACATCAACGAGCTGCGATTGTCCCAGTCGGACTCGGCCACCTTGTAGCTGGCGGTCACGCCGGTGCTGCCGATGAAATCGACGTAGCGCTGCGTGCCCGGCAGTGCGATGCCGATGGGTTCGTAGGGCTTGCCGTGGATCGAGCGGTAGATCACGTAGTGCGCAAGCGATGCGGACTCGGGCCCGTCCCATTCCAGCGACACGTGCCGCTCGTAGCCGGTGGCGGCGAGCCGGGTCGGCATGCCCAGCGCTTCGCGTTCGGGCTTGGCGCTCTTCACGCGCTGCGCCAGGCCGCTCTTCATGCGCAATTCGTCGTCGACATGGATCTGGTCGATGATCAGCGTGTGCGCCACGCCATCGGCGCGCCCCTGGTGGAAGATCAGGCTCTGCAGCCGCTCGGGATGGAACTCGAACACGGAAGCCGAGCGGAGCTTGCGCATCGGCACGCGCACGCGCAGCCATTTGCGCGCGGGCAGGTCGCCGGTGTACTTGCCGAGCGGCTCCGGCTTGGTGAAGCTCCCGGGAAACTCGGCCACCTGCAGCCCGCCGCGCGCATCCGACAGCAGGAACTCGGGCAGGTCGGCCGCGGCGATCGCGGCCGGTGAATAGACCCAGAAATAGAGGTTCTGGCCGCTCAGCTCCGGCCAACGATTCGGGAAATTGACGAGGTGGATCTCGGCGTCCCAGCCGCCGCCGCGCAGCGATTGCCACTGCAGGCGGATCGCGTTCGGCGGCGAGAGGTACCAGCGCGTCTCCACGGGCAGCTTGTGATGCTGCAGCTCCAGCGTGCTCGGCGCGGCGGCCTGCGCAGTGCTGTTCCAGTAGAAGTCGCTTTCCAGGCTGTTGTCGAAGAAGGCGTGGCGGTAGTAGTCGCCCTGCGACGCGAGCACGGGCGCGAATCCGAGCGCCATGAGCAGAGCGAAGGCACTGGTCGATTTCAAACGCATGAGATGTCCCTTTCAGGCGCCGCTGGCAACGCAGATAGGGCGTGCAAGGGTCTGTCCGGCCAGCGCTGCCCCGCATTCTCTGCTATCGATGAATGCGGGCGTTTGTAGCATCGGCTCGGCGGAAGTGTCAAACGAGCCGGGTCACCTGATACATTTGCCGGCACTCGTCACTGGATGAATGGAATGCGGACGCTGTCCACGATGTTGTTCATGTTGCCGTGCCTGCTCGCCGCGGTGATTCCCGGGCGCGCGACGGCAGCGGCCACGTCGGCGGTCGAGCTCCAATCCGGCTCGCAGCGGATCCAGGTGACCGCCGTCGCGGCAGACATCCTGCGCGTGCGCATCACGGCCACCGGGGAGTTTCCCGAGGATGCGTCGTGGGTCGTGCCGGCTGCGATGCGCCATCCCGGCGTGGCCGTGGAACCGTGGTCCGATGCCGGTGCGGAAGGATTCCGCACCGCCAGGTTGTCGGTGCGCATCGAGCGGAGTTCGCTCCGGCTCATCGTCTCCGATCCCGCGGGCCATGTGATCGTGGCCGACGCGCCGGTGCACGCGCTCGACGTGCAGGGCACGGCCTTCACGCTGCGCAAGCAGCTCATGGCGGGCGAGCACATCTTCGGCCTCGGCGACAAGACCGGCCCGCTCGACCGGCGCGGCGAAACCTTCGTGAACTGGAACACCGACAGCTACGGATTCCAGGAATCGACCGATCCCATCTACAAGAGCGTGCCGTTCTTCATCGCCACCGGCGGCCCCGGGGGCAGCTATGGCCTGTTTCTCGACAACACCTGGCGGAGCTGGTTCGACTTTGGCCACGAGGATCCGGATACGCTGGGCCTGGGTGCCGCCGGCGGACCGATCGACTACTACCTGGTCTGTGGCCCGGGCGTGAAGCAGGTCGTCGAGCGCTACACCGATCTCACCGGCAAGCCGCCGCTACCGCCGCTGTGGTCGCTGGGCTTCCAGCAATCGCGCTTCAGCTACATGAGCGCGGATGAAGTGCGCGCGCTCGCCGGGCGCTTCCGCAAGGAGCGGATTCCCGCCGATGCGATCTGGCTCGACATCGATTACCAGGATCGCTATCGCCCGTTCACGACCAACAGGCAGGCTTTTCCGGATCTCGCGGCCTTGGGCGCCGCGCTGCGCCGCGAGGATTTCCGGCTGGTCGCGATCACCGACCTGCACATCGCCGACGCGCCCGGCCAGGGCTATGCGCCGTACGACAGCGGCATCGCCGGCGATCATTTCCTCAAGCGCGCCGATGGTTCGCCCTATGTCGGCCCGGTGTGGCCGGGCCCGGCCGTGTTCCCGGACTTCACGCGCGCCGCGACGCGTGAGTGGTGGGGCGGGCTGTTCGCCGCGCAGGTGGCGGCCGGCATCGCCGGCTTCTGGAACGACATGAACGAGCCGGCGATCTTCGACACGCCGACGAAGACGATGCCGCCCGATGCCGTGCACCGGATCGAGGAGCCGGGGTTCGCGCCGCGCACGGCGACGCACGCGGAGATCCACAACGTCTACGGCATGGAGAATTCGCGCGCGACGTACGAGGGCCTGCGGCGGCTTGCGCCGGACGAGCGCGCCTACGTGATGACGCGCGCGAGTTTCGCCGGCGGCCAGCGCTACGCGGTCACGTGGACCGGCGACAACAGCTCGACGTGGAATCACCTGAAGCTGTCGGTGCCGATGCTGCTCAACCTCGGCTTGAGCGGCTTCGCCTACGGCGGCGCCGATGTCGGCGGCTACATCGGCGCGCCCTCGCCCGAACTGCTGACGCGCTGGATCGAGCTCGGCGCCTTCATGCCGGTGTTCCGCGACCACTTCGGCAAGGGCGACGTGCGCAAGGAGCCGTGGGTCGACGGGCCGCGGCACACGGCGATCCGCCGCCATTTCATCGAAGAGCGCTACCGGCTGCTGCCGTATCTCTACGCGCTCGCGGACGAGAACGCCCGGCGTGGCGCGCCGCTGATGCGCCCGGTGTTCTACGACTACCCCGAAGCGCTCGGCGCGCCCTGCGGGCAGGACACCACGTTCATGCTCGGCGATCGGCTGCTCATCGCGCCGCCGCCGGTGCTGGAATCGCCGGCGACCTACACCATCTGCCTGCCGGCGGGCCGCTGGTACGACTACTGGAGCGGTGCCGATGCGGCGACGCTCCCGCGTGGCGCGGGGCGTGCCGGCGAAGCGGGCGCGACCGCGGAGCGCGAAGGGCTCGTGCTGGTGGCGACCCCGGTCCTCGAGCGCCTGCCGGTGTTCGTGCGCGGCGGCACGATCCTGCCGCGCCAGCCGCTGGTGCAGAGCACCGCGCAGGCGCCGCAGGGGCCGCTGTCGCTCGATGTGTATCCGGGCGATGACTGCCGCGGCGAACTGTACGCCGACGATGGGCACAGCATGGCCTACGCGCGCGGCGACTTCCTGCGCCAGGGCCTGCATTGCGAGGCGCTGGAGGACCGCATCACCATCGCCTTCGATGAACGCGCGGGCTCGCACCAGCCCTGGTGGCGGCAACTGCGCGTGACCGTGCACGACTGGCAGGGCGCGGCCACGGCGCGGCTCGGCGATCGCGCGGTGCCGGCCGTCGTCGACGGGACGCGGCACACGGCTTCGGTCCTGCTCGACGACCAGCCGCACGCGGCGCAGCTGCAGTTGCTGCGCACCACCGGGGCCGTTGCGGCGGCACGCTAGGCCCGCCGTGATCGGGGCATTGCGCATGCAGCGGGGAAGGATCAGCGCGGCGGGCCTGCTGCTCGCGCTGTGCGCCGCCGCAGGCCTCGCGTACCTGCGCCAGCACGGGGGCGGCGGTGCGCACGTCGATCCGGGCGGCGCGCAGCGCGACGCGGCTCGCGCCGACGCGACGCGAACGGTCCCGTACGACTATTTCCTGCTGTCGCTGTCCTGGTCGCCAAGCTATTGCCTGGCGCACGCCGATGACCGGGCGCAATGCAGCAAGGGCTACGGATTCGTATTGCACGGTCTGTGGCCGCAGGACCTGGACGGCGGCTATCCCGAGCATTGCGCGGGCGATGCGCCGCTGACCGCCGCCGCCGCGGCGCGCGGCGCGACGCTGTTCCCGAGCCCGCGGCTCATGCAGCACGAATGGCAAACCCATGGCCGCTGCAGCGGGCTCGACGCGCTCGGGTACTTCGATGCGGCCGACCGCGCGCTCGCGGCCGTGAAGATTCCCGCCGCCTTCGACGCGCCGCGCAGCGACCAGTCGATGGATGCGCGGGACATCGTCGCGGCATTCCGCGCGGCCAATCCGGCGATACCCGACGACGGCCTCGTTGTCTCGTGCCATCGCGCCGAGCTCGCCGAAGTGCGCGTGTGCCTGAGCAAGGCGCTCGAACCGATCGCCTGCGGCCGCGGCGTGCACGGCAACTGTCCCTACGTCGCGCTGCGGATTCCGGCGGCGCGCTGAGCAGGCGGGATTCGGCACATGATCGATGCGCTGCTGCTGTTCCTGGCCTTCGCGCTCGGCGCCGCGCTCTCGCGCACCAGCCTGTGCGCGGTGGCCAGCGTGCAGCAGGCGATGCTCGCGCGTGATTACGCCGGATTGCGACGGCTCGCCCTGGCCGCCTGCGGCGCGGGGGTGGTGCTGCTGCCGCTCGCGGGCCTGCGGCCGGACGCGGTGCTGTTGCCCGGTCCGGTGGCGTTCCACGCCGGCATCATCGTCGGTGGCCTGTTGCTGGGCGTCGGCGCGCTGCTCAATGGCGGTTGCTACCTCGGCAGCGTGCTGTACCTCGGATCCGGCAACCTCAACTTCCTGTTCACGCTCGCCGGCATCGGCGCGGGCGTGCGTGCGACCGAACTGCTCGCCGGGTTCCCCGACAGCGCCGCCACGATGCCGCGCCCCGCGATGGGACCCCTGTGGATGTTCGGCGTGGGCGGCTTCGCGCTGGTGATCGCGGCTCTGCTGCTGCCGCGGCTGCGCAGCGCCGCGGCCTGGCTCGCGGTGGGCACCGGCGTGCTGGCGGGACTCGTGTACGCGCGGCGGCCCGGCTGGAGCTACGGCACGGTGCTCGACTCGCTCGCGCACGGTCGCCACGCGTTGATGGACTGGACCGCCAACCTCTCGGCGCTGCTGCTGTTCGCCGGCGCGTTGGCGGGCGCCGCGCTGGCCGGGCGGTTCCGCCTGCAGCGGCCCACGCCGTGGCGCGCGCTGCGTTGCGCGGCCGGGGGGCTCGTCATGGGATTCGGCGCGGCGCTGGTGCCGGGCGGCAACGACATGCTGCTGTTGTGGGCGATCCCGGGCCTCACTATATATGGTGCATTGGCCTACGGGGTCATGCTCGCGGTCATCGCCGCGGGATTCCTGGCGGCCATGCGCGGCCGCGGGGGCACGGTAGACTAGCGGCATGTCCTCCCGTGCCAGCCGACCCGCGCACCGCATCGACGGCATACGCCTGATTGGCCTGTTCAAGATCGGCAAGGCGCTGCTGCTGCTCGCGACGACCTACGGCCTGTATCGGTTGCTCAATCCCGCGCTGGTCGAGCAACTGCACGACTGGCTCAACACGCTGACCGACACCTTCGAGCGCCGGCTGCTGCAGCATGGCCTCGACTGGCTCGATTCGCTCGGCTCGGCGCGAATCGGCAGCATCCTGGTCGTGACGGCGGTCTACACCGGCGTGCTGTTGACCGAAGGCATCGGGCTGTGGCTGCGCAAGACCTGGGCGGAATGGTTGACGGTGATCGCGACCGCGTCGCTGATCCCGTTCGAGCTGTGGCAGTTGTTCTTTGGCCACCACCACCGCACACTGGCGCTGCTCGGCGCCACGGCGCTCAATGCCATCATCGTGGTCTATCTCGTGTACCTGTTGCGCAAGGGCCGCCGCGCGCGGTCCCGCTCCGCATGAACCCGCGCCTGCGCCGCGTCGTGATCCTGCTGCTGGCGGCCGCTGCGCTGGTGTGGTCGCAGGTGGCGCATCGCGGCGGCAAGGGCGATGCGGCGCTGGCCGTGTCGGCGGTGGCGCCCGACGAGCTCCATATGGGGAGCCTCACGCTGGAGCCTTGCGATATAGGCCGGCGCGGGAACGGGGCGCCGACGCTGCGCGCCTACTGCACCGGGTTCGATGTGCCCGAGAACCACGCGGCGCCGAATGGGCGGCACATCAAGCTGCGCGTCGCCGTGGTGCGCGCCGAAGCGGCGCAGGCCGAACCCGACCTGGTCACTTTCCTCGACGGCGGTCCGGGCGGCGCCGCCACCGAGGACTACCCGGGCATTTCCGGCGCCTTCGAGCCCTTGCGCAAGCAGCGCGCGGTGCTGCTCGTCGACCAGCGCGGCACGGGCGGTTCCAACGCGCTCGAATGCGAAGACGAGAAAAAGGATGCGGGCGATGCCACGGCGAAGGCCGCGGCCGGCCCGCGGGCCGCGGATGCGCTGCGCGCCTGCCTGGCGCGGCTCGCGCCGCACGCGGCGCCGGAGTTCTACTCGACCACCGACGCGGTCGAGGACCTGGAATCGGTGCGGCGCGCGCTCGGCGCCCCGCAGCTCGATCTGGTCGGCGTGTCCTACGGCACGCGCATGGCGCAGCAGTACGCGCGCCACTATCCGCACAGCGTGCGCGCGATCGTGCTCGACAGCGCGGTGCCGAACGCGCTCGCGCTCGGCAGCGAGCATGCGAAGAACCTCGAGGATGTGCTCGTGGCGCTCTTCAGGCGCTGCACGGCGGATCGCAGCTGCCACGAGCGCTACGGCGATCCGTACCAGACGCTGCAGCGCCTGCTCGCGCGGCTGCGCGCGCACCCGCAGCAGCTGACGCTGCGCGATCCGTTCACGTTCCAGGTGCAGCAGAAATCCATCGACGCCGGCGTGCTGACGCAGCTCGTGCGCCTGTACGCCTACAACCCGTACACGGCCGCGCTCCTGCCCTACGTGCTGGCCGAGGCCGACGCCGGCCACTACGAGCCGCTCCTCGGGCAGGCGCAGGTCGTCATCGGCGACGTGTCGGACAGCATGACCGGCGGCATGTCGCTGTCGGTGATCTGCGCCGAGGACGCCGACCGCCTCAAGCCCGACCCGGCGGATGCCGGCACGGTCATGGGCAATGCGATCGTCGATTGGTTGCTGAAGGCCTGCCCGCAGTGGCCGCACGGCGTGCGGCCCGCGGGGTTCAACGATCCGCTCGGCGGGCCGGTGCCGGTGCTGCTGCTGGCCGGCGAGCGCGATCCGGTCACGCCGCCGCGCTATGCGACCGAGATCGCGCGCACGCTGCCGCGCTCGCGCGTGCTGCAGGCCAGGGCCCAGGGCCACGGGCTGCTGTCGGTGGGCTGCATGCCGCGGCTCGTCGATGAGTTCCTGCGCAAGGCCGATGCCGCCGCGCTCGATGCAAAATGCCTCGGGCAGCTCGGGGACACGCCGTTCTTCGTCGACGCCAACGGCAGCAATCCATGAAGGGGCCGAGCCAGTGATCGAGGTCCAGGGCCTGCACAAGTCCTTCGGCGCCAAGCACGCCGTCGACAACGTGAGCTTCAGCGCGCGCGACGGCGAGATCACCGGCCTGCTCGGGCCGAACGGCGCCGGCAAGACGACCACGCTGCGCATGCTGTACACGCTGATGAAGCCCGACGCGGGCAGCGTGCGCGTCGACGGGCGCGACGCGGTGCTCGAGCCGCTGGCGGTGCGGCGCACGATCGGCGTGCTGCCGGATTCGCGCGGCATCTACAAGCGGCTGACGGCGCGCGAGAACATCGAGTACTTTGCCGCGCTCCAGGGCATGGACGAAGCCGCGACGCGCAGCGCCTGCGATGCGCTGATCGCGACGCTCGGCATGCAGGAGATCGCCGGGCGGCGCACCGAGGGCTTCTCGCAGGGCGAGCGCGTCAAGACGGCGATCGCGCGCGCGCTGGTGCACGCGCCGCAAAACGTGCTGCTGGACGAGCCGACCAACGGGCTCGATGTCATGGCGACACGGAGCCTGCGCGAGTTCCTGCGCTCGCTCAAGGCCGCGGGGCGCTGCGTGCTGCTGTCGACGCACCTGATGCAGGAAGTCGCGGCGCTGTGCGACCGCATCGTCATCATCGCGCACGGCCGCGTGGTCGCCGACGGCACGCCGGATGAACTGCGCGCGCTGGCCCGCGAGCAGCAGCTCGAGGAGGCCTTCGTCAAGCTCATCGGTGAGGCGCCATGAGCCCGGCCTGGGTCGTCTACTGGAAGGAGGTGCGCGAATCGCTGCGCGACCGGCGCGTGCTGATGAACAGCCTGCTGCTCGGGCCGCTGCTCGGCCCGATCCTGTTCCTGGTCATGATGCGGCTCATCGTCGGGCGCGAGCTGGAAAAGGCCGAGCAGCCGCTGCCGGTGGTCGTGATCGGCGCCGAGCGCGCGCCGGAGCTGATCGATGCGCTCCGGCAGATGGGGCTCGAGGTCAAGCCGGCGGTCGCGGATCCCGAGCAGGCGGTGCGCGAGCAGCGCATCGACCTCGCGCTGCGCGTGGCGGCGGATTTCGGCGCCGCCTGGCGCGCCGGGCGCCCGGCCGAGGTCGAGATCATCTACGACTCCTCGCGGCGCGAGGGCGGGAGCGATGTCGACCGGTTGCGCGGCATGCTCGAGGGCTACAGCCATCGCAATGGCTCGCTGCGGCTGCTGGCGCGCGGACTCTCGCCCGGCGTCGCCTCGCCGCTGGTCGTCTCGAACCGCGACACGGCGACGCCGCAGGCGCGCGGCGCGCTGCTGTTCGCGATGCTGCCGTACATGCTGGTGCTCACGATCTTCATCGGCGGACTGTGGCTGGCGATCGACTCGACCGCCGGCGAGCGCGAACGCCAGTCGCTCGAGCCGTTGCTGGCCAACCCGGTGCCGCGCGACCGCATCCTGCTCGGCAAGCTGATGGCCACGGCGAGCTTCAGCACGGCGAGCCTGGCCCTCGGCCTGCTGGCCTTCCTCGTGGTCGGGCAATTCATGCCCACCGAGCAGCTGGGCATGAGCCTGGCGCTCGGGCCGCACTTCCTCGCGGTTGCGCTGCCGGTGCTGGTGCCGCTGGTGCTGCTGCTGTGCATCGGCCAGATCCTGATCGCCGCGTTCGCGCGCAGCGTGCGCGAGGCGCAGACCTACCTCGGGCTCGCGCAGCTCGTGCCGATCATCCCCTCGATCATCCTCAGCGTGCTGCCGGTCAAGGCGAAGCTGTGGATGTACGCCGTGCCGCTGCTCGGCCAGCAGCTGTCGATCATGCGGCTGCTGCGCGCCGAACCGGTGCAGCCGGTGGCGCTGGCGCTGAGCGCCGCCGTGACGCTGCTCGCGGCGCTGCTGGTGTTCCTCGTGACGCGGCGCGTCTACGAATCGGAGCGGCTGGCGGTCGCCACCTGAGCGCGCGGGCCCGCGCCGAGCCGCCGCCGCCGGTCAACCGGCCGCGGGCGGACAGCGGCAGGCCGGGCAGCCGTGGTCGAGCACGATGCGCCATCGGCCGCCGTGCTCGCGGCGCCAGACCGAATTGAACGTGCCGACGCGCCGGCCGTCGGGCGCGTACACCGGGCCGCTGCTCAGCGCGAGCCGGCCTGAATCGAGCACCGCGATCGTCTCGGGCGCCCACGAGAACGGCGCCGCGGGGCCGTCGAAGTAGCCGCGCCACGCGGCGGCGATCGCCTCCGGGCCGCGCAGCACGGGATCCTGCACGAATACCGCATCCGGCGCGAGGAAGCGCTTGAACGCCGCCAGGTCGCGGTCGGCCATGGTCTTCGCGAACGCGGTCTCCGTGGCGCGCACCTGCTCGGCCAGCGCGGCGGTCGATTCGTGCGCGCCGGCCCGCGTCGCCGGGAACAGGGGCAGCACGAGCATCAGGGCCAGCAGCGCAGCGTGTTTCATGGTGATTCCGCGAAATGAGCCTGGAGTTGAGCGACAATACGCCGCTGCGATCCACGACGCCAACCGCTTCGAGGTGGCCCCGATGAAAGCCCTGCTGGCCGGACTGCTGCTGTTCTTCGCGACGCACTCGATCTCGATCGTCGCGCCGCACTGGCGCGACCGTTTCGTGGCGCGCATCGGCCCGGCACTGTGGCGCGGCCTGTATTCGCTGGTGTCGCTGCTGGCGCTGGTGCTGGTCATCCGCGGCTTCGCCGCCGCGCGCGCCGCGCCGGTCGTCTGGTACGCGCCGCCGGCGTGGATGCACGAGGTCACGCTTGTACTGATGCTGCCGGTGTTTCCCCTGTTGCTGGCCGCCTATTTCCCCGGCCGCATCCAGGCCGCGGCGAAGCACCCGATGCTCGCGGCGATCAAGCTGTGGGCCTTCGCGCACCTGCTCGCGAACGGCACCGCGGCCGACGTGCTGCTGTTCGGCGGGTTCCTCGCCTGGGCGGTCGTCGATCGCATCTCGTTGAAGCGCCGTCCGCCGCGCGCGGTACCCGGCCTGCCCGCCTCGAAGTGGAACGATGCGATCGTCGTCGTCGCCGGCCTGGGGCTGTACGCGCTGTTCGTGGGTTGGGCGCACCTGCGGCTGTTCGGCGTGTCGCCGCTCGCCTGAAGGCCGCGGAGCAGGGCAGTCCATGTGCGGGCGATTCGTATCGCGCGAGCAGGCGGCCATCGAGCGCGAGTACAACATCCGCGTGCTGAACCCGTTCGAGCGCGTCTACAACGCCGCGCCGTCGATGCTGCTGCCGGTGATCCGGCGCGCGGCCGCTGGCGGCGAACGCGAGGCGCTGTCGATGCGCTGGGGGCTGATCCCGACCTGGTGGTCGCAGCCAACGCTGCCGGCCTCGACGATCAACGCGCGCAGCGAAGAGGCGGCCGCGAAGCCGATGTGGCGCGGCGCGGTGCGGCACACGCGCTGCCTGGTGCCGGCGCTCGGTTGGTATGAGTGGAAGGCGGGGCCGGAAGGCAAGCAGCCCTTTTTCATCCATAGGCCTCGATTGGCGGGATTCTGTTTCGCCGGACTGTGGTCCGAGTGGCGGAATCCGGCCGGGGAGTTGCTGCCCAGCTTTGCGATCCTGACGCGCGCGGCCTCGCCCACGCTCAGGGACGTGCACGATCGCATGCCGGTCGTGCTGCCCGAGGCCGCCTGGGCCGACTGGCTGTCGGACTGGCCGGCCGAGCAGGCCCGGCGGCTGGCCGAGCATGTTCTCAACTCATTGAATGATTTCGAGTTTTATGCGGTCAGCCGCTATGTGAATGCGCCCCGCAACCAGGGCGAGCGCTGCATCGAGCCGGTGGCGGCCTGAAGCACCGGGCGGTCATCGAAGTGCGCGTAGAATGCCGGCCCCACGCCTTCGTCGCTCCATCGTGCTGAAACCCGCGGCGGGGCTGCCGAGTCTAAGCCGGACCGGGGGCGGTGGGATTCGCCTGTCCCTCATGGCGCGTGGAGTCCTGCATGAACGATGAATCGCGTGGCTGGCGCATCCTGCGCTCGCCGTCCCGTGGCGTGCTGATCGGCGGCGCGGCCGTGGCCGTGGTGGCCATCCTGCTGGTCGCGAGGCTCGGCCATTCATCCGACGACGCGGCCGGCAAGGACCAGAACGTGCCGCCGCTCGTCACGGTCGTCGTGCCCTCGCTCGGCAACGTCACGGCGACCGTGTCGCTGACCGGCCAGATCAGCGCGCAGAACGACATGCCGATCGGCGTCGAGGGCGACGGCGGGCGCATCTCCGCGGTGCTGGTCGAGCCCGGCGATCACGTGCGCCGCGGGCAGGTGCTCGCGCGGCTGAATCCGCTGACCGCGCAATCGCAGGTCGACAGCGCCGCCGCGACGCTCGATGAGCTGCGCGCGAGCTCGGCTGCGGCGCAGGCCGAATACGCGCGCGCCGAGGGCGCACGCGATTCCTTCTCGAAGGAAGAGTTCGAGCGGCGCCGCACCGCGGCGCTGACCGCGCAGGCCAAGGTCAAGGCCGCCGAGGCGCAGCTGTCGGAAGCGCAGACGCGCTGGCAGCGCACGAGCGTGGTTGCACCGAGCGACGGCATCGTGCTGACGCGCGCGGCCGAAGTGGGCCAGATCGCGCTGGCCGGTGGCCCGCCGCTGTTCCGGCTGGCGCGCGACGGCCAGATCGAGATGCGCGGCCAGGTCGCCGAGCAGGACATGCCGCGCCTCAAGGTCGGGCAGACGGCGTTGGTGCGGCTCGACGGCGTCGCGCAGCCCTTCACCGGCAAGGTCTGGCAGGTCGGCGCCGTCATCGACACGGTGACGCGCCAGGGCATGGTGCGCATCGCGCTGCCCGCGGCCGACCAGAACCTGCGGCCGGGCGCGTTCGCGCGCGCCGACATCCAGACGGGCGCGACCGTCGGCGTGGTGCTGCCGCAGACCGCGGTGCTGAGCGACGAGCAGGGCACTTACACGCTGATCGTCGGCGCCGACAGCAAAGTGGAGCGGCGCGCCGTCACGGTCGCCGGCGCGCATGCGGACGGATTGCTGATCAGCAACGGCCTGAGCGGCAACGAGCGCGTGGTGGCGATCGCCGGTGCGTTCCTGCGCACCGGTGAAGCGGTGCAGGTCGCGCCCGGCGCGCTGGCCGGCAGCAGCAGCGATAGCGGCGGTGGCGGTGGCGGAGTGGATGCCAACAGCAAGCGCCCGGCGGCGAGCGCCGGCGCGAACGCCGCGGTGAGCGCACCGTGAGGCGCATCTCCGCGTGGGCGATCACCCACCCGGTCTTCCCGCTGGTGCTGTTCGCGGTGCTGACGGTGTTCGGCATCGTCGCCTTCATCCGCATGCCGGTCACGCTGAACCCCGACGTGTCGGCGCCGTTCGTGCACGTGTTCATCGGCGTGCCGGGCGCGGCGCCGTCCGAGATCGAGACCCAGGTGCTGCAGAAGGTCGAGGGGTCCGTCTCGAAGATCGGCAACGTCAAGAACATCGTCTCGCGCGCGACCGAAGGGCAGGCGATGGTGTTCGTCGAATTCCAGATCGGCACGCCGGTCGACCGCGCGACCAACGACGTGCGCGACGCGGTGGCGCGCGTGCGCGCCGAGCTGCCGTCCGGGATCATGGAGCCGAACATCGGCCGCGAGGAGATCGACGGCGGACCGATCGTCTACTACGCGGTCAGCACCACCGGCATGACCGAGGAGCAGCTGTCCTGGTTCGTCGATGACACGATCAACAAGCGGCTGCTGGCGGTGCCCGGCGTCGCGCAGGTCAACCGCTCGGGCGGCGTGGACCGCGAGATGCGCGTCGACCTCGATCCGGCGCGCATGCAGTCGATCGGCATCACCGCCGCCGAGGTCAACGACCAGCTGCGGCAGGTCAATGTCGACGCGGCCGGCGGACGCGCGCAGGTCGGCGGGAGCGAACAGTCGATCCGCGTGCTGGGCAGCGCGCGCACGGCGGCGCTGCTGGCCGATACGCGCCTCACGCTCGTCGATGGGCGCGTCGTGCGGCTCGGCGACATCGCCGAGGTGCGCGATGGCATCGCCGAGGTGCGCTCGATCTCGCGGCTCGACGGGCGGCCGGCGACGACCTTCGCGGTCATGAAGGCGAAGGGTGCGTCGGATGTCGACACGCTCAGGCGCGTGCAGGACGAATTGGCCAAGATAACGACCGAGAACCCGAGCATCCACCTCAAGCAGGTATTCACGACCGTCGACTTCACCAAGCAGCAGTACCACGCCTCGATCGAGGCGCTGATCGAGGGCGCGCTGCTGGCGGTCGCGATCGTCTACCTGTTCCTGCGCGACTGGCGCGCCACCGGCATCGCGGCGCTCGCGATCCCGCTGTCGGCGCTGCCGACCTTCGCGTTCATGCAGTGGTTCGGATTCACGCTGAACCAGATGAGCCTGCTGGCGCTGTGCCTGATCACCGGCGTGCTGGTCGACGATGCGATCGTCGAGATCGAGAACATCACGCGCCACATGAAGATGGGCAAGAGCGGCTACCGGGCGGCAATCGACGCCGCCGACGAGATCGGCCTGGCGGTCGTGGCCTGCTCGATGGCGATCATCGCGGTGTTCCTGCCGGTCAGCTTCATGGGCGGGCTGGTCGGGCAGTTCTTCATCCAGTTCGGCTTCACCGTGGCGGTGGCGGTGTTCATGTCGCTGGTGGTGGCGCGGCTGATCACGCCGCTCCTGGCGGCGTATACGCTGCAACCGCACGACAAGCTGCGCGGCGCCGACGGCCCGGTCATGACCTGGTACCTCAACGCGCTGCGCTGGACCGTGCAGCATCGCTGGAAGACCATTGCGGGCGGCTTCGTGTTCTTCGTGCTCTCGCTCGTCGGCCTGGCGATGGTGCCGCAGACCTTCTTCCCGGACAGCGACAACTCGTCGTCGGTGCTCAAGATCGAGCTGCCGCCGGGCGTGCTGCTGAGCCAGACCTCGCAGGTTTCCGCCGCCGCGTACCAGATCCTGCGCCGGCACCCGGAAGTGAAGTCGATGGTCGAGTCGGTCGGCGAGGACGACGACGGCGAGGTGCGCTCGGGCAACATCTTCATCCAGCTGGTGAAGCCCGGCGAGCGCAAGCTGAGCCAGAAGCAGTTCGAGGCACAGCTGACGAAGGAGCTGCGCGTGATCCCCGACGCGCGCCTGACTTTCGCCAGCCAATCGGATGGCGGCGGGCGCGACCTGACGTTGTTCGTCGTCGGCAGCAATCCCGACGCGGTCGAGCAGACCGCGCGAACCGCGATCGAGCAGATGCGCACGCTCAAGGAGCTGCGCGACCCGCGCATCAACGGCGACATGGCGCGGCCGGAGCTCGTGATCCACCCGCGGCTCGACCTCGCGGCGCAGCTCGGCGTCACCGTCGCGGCGATCAGCGAGACGGTGCGCGTCGCCACGCTCGGCGAGATCGCGCAGAACGCGCCGAAGTTCTCGCTC